>JACRCM010000050.1 GCA_016219025.1 Deltaproteobacteria bacterium
CGGGGAGGAATCCAGTGTCTTTATCTTATCGCCCGCGCTAAGGACGCTAGATGCCCGGCAGAAACATTCGGGCATGACGAATACTCGTTTTCGTTTAAGCATAAGCGCCGCCATTGCATTACTTTTACGGCTATCAATAATAGGGGCCTCGCATCCGGCAGGGTTCCCATTGCGTCTTTATCATTGCGATTTACAAAGTAGCTCGATTTACAAAGTAGCTCGATTTACAAAGTAGCTCTATGGGAAGATTGATGACTGCGTCAGGCTGGTAAGGAAGTTATCCTTTTATATTGCTCGCCTTTGGCGAGCGGCCAGAGAGCAGCCTGTGCAGATTTCGAGTTTTTCAGCAACCTGTTAGGGAACCGCTATTTCTACCCTTTCCCCGCCCCGAACCTTTTAGTATGCCACTTCCATGCGTGGCTTACAATGGTCTCGATGCCGGCGTAGCGCGGAGACCATCCGAGCGTCGAGGCGGCCTTGGCCGAGGAGCCGACGAGGCGGGCCGGGTCCCCGGGGCGTCGTGCGCCCATGACCACCGGTATCTCCCGCCCGGTTGTCCTCCTTGCCGCGTCTATCACCTCTTTGACCGAATACCCAAGGCCGTTGCCTAGGTTGAAGGCCGCGCCAGGCCCGCCGTTTATGAGATATTCGAGCGCCAGCACGTGCGCGTCCGCGAGGTCGTATACGTGGACGTAGTCCCTTATGCAGGTGCCGTCCGGCGTGTCATAGTCCTCCCCGAAGATGGTGATATTCGTCCGTCTTCCGGCGGCCGCGTCGAGCACGAGCGGTATGAGATGCGTCTCCGGGTCGTGGTCTTCGCCTATCTCGGCGTCCGGGTCGGCCCCGGCCGCGTTGAAATACCTGAGCTTGACGCTCCTCATGCCGTAGGCCGCGTCAAAGTCGTCGAGCAGGCCCTCGATGACGAGCTTCGTCCTGCCATAAGGGTTTATGGGGCGTTGCGGGTGCGTCTCCGCGATGGGCGAGGTCTCCGGCACGCCGTATGTCGCGCACGTCGATGAAAAGACGACGTGACGGACGCCCGCGTCCCTGGCGCAGTCCATGAGGTTCAGCGAACCCGCGACGTTGTTATGATAATACTTGGACGGGTTGCCGACCGACTCCCCCACGTAGGTATAGGCCGCGAAGTGCATGACCGCGCCCGGGCGGTGCTCCTTCATCGCCGCGCCGATGGCAGGAACGTCCGCGAGGTCGCCCTCTACAAATTCCCCCCAGCGCGCGAACTCCCTGTGGCCGTAGACGAGGTTGTCGAAGACGACCGGGACGTGGCCGCGGCGCTTGAGCGCCTTGCAGACGTGCGCGCCGATGTAGCCGGCGCCTCCGGTGACCAGTATCTTCATCGGCAGCCGCTCCTATGGTTTATTGTCCGGGCCAGGGCCCGGTTTTTCATCCGGACGCCGCTCGAGGAAAACGGCGTCAAGGTTCCCGTATGCGATATCGGTCGAAAAATGACCGTCGAAAAACGCCTCGGCCTGGCCCCTGAGCCTGTCATACGCGCCGGAGTCATTGAGGAGCGTCGTTATCCCCCTTGCGAACTCCCCCGGCGTATCGGCGGTCCAACAGCCGTTGCCGCGGCGCTGGAGCATCCCCGTCAGCCCCCATGAGGTCGTCACAACCGGGATGCCGTATGAAAGGGAATCCACTACCTTGACCTTCATGCCCGTGCCGCCCTTGAGCGGACAGATGGAGAGCCTCGCGCCGGCATAAGCGCCGTCGAGGTCGTCGAGCCTCTCGATGAGCGTCATGTTATCCTTCTTTCCGACGTGTCTGCATATCCGTCCGACGACGAGCATGCTGACGCCCTGGGGGAGCAGCGGGTAGACCTCGTCCATGAACCACGCCATGCCGCCCCGGTTGAACGGGTTGTCGGAGCCGACGAAGAGGATGTCGAAGCCGCTCCCGGCGCCGGGGCGCCGCGGGAACCTCCGGGGGCAGAAGATAGGGACGTTGACGAAGCTCGTCTCCTGGCAAAACGGCTTGAATAAGAGCGCCTCCTCCTCGGATACGCTGAGCGCGCAACTGAACTTCGAGACCGAGCGCACCTCGCCCTCGAACATGCGCCCCAGCGTGAACCTGCCGGCGCCCTTCGCCATGTAGTAGCTGAGGGTCAGGCAATCCTGAAAATTCATCACCTTCACCGGGCCGTCGGCCACGCAGTCGGCGAGCGCGCCCCAGTAGCCGTAGGTCACCACCACGAACGCGTAGCGCCTGGACGCCGTCAACTCCCTCATGGCCCTCCTGAGCGGTTTGATCGAGAAGTCGGGCAGTCCGCCCAGCAGCCGCGACGCGGCGAAGCCCAGCCAATCCGTCATGGAGGGCCTCCATTCGCACAGCCGTATGGAGTCGAACGAATCCCTCCTCCCGGCGTCCCGTTCCGTCCATCTGTTGGTATACCCGTTGATGCTCAGGAGGTCTACCGTAAACCCCCTGTTCTTGAAATAGGCGAGAAGGTCGTAGACCCTCCTGTGGGTGCCGGCGCTCATCTCGTAGAAGTCGTGAGGGTAAAAAACAAGGACGCTCTTATCGCTCATCTCCTGCCCCATGCGCCGGCTATCAACCTGTAGAAGACCGCCCTTGCGAGAAAACACCCGTAACGCGCAAGAGTGGACCGCGCATACTTTATCTTTATCACCAAGGAGAGATATTTATACGCCTTGCAGGCGGCGAGGAGCGCCCGGTCGTCCGTGTGCTTCCTTGCTATTATCATGCACTCGGCCACGCTCTTCTCCCTGCCGGAGAGGGTCTTCGTCTCGCTGTAGAGCCTGAAGGATGAAAACCTATCGGCCACCTTCTTGTATCTTATCCCGCCGCCGATAAGGCGTATGAAAAAATCGGCGTCAAAGCAATAGTTGAGGCGTTTGTCAAATTGGACGGTCCTGTAGTAGTCCGTCTTCAAGAAGGCGGACGGCTGAAGGATGTGATAATCCAGGAATATGAGCTCCCGGAGGTCTATGCGGTCGGTGTGATGGACCCCGGTCTGGCACCCGTCCCTGTCGATGAGCGTGCCGTCGCCTATCACCAGATCGGCGTCCCCCCCGCAGAAATAGCGCGCCACCGCCTCAAAGACGCGGTCCGAGTAAAAGACGTCGTCGGAGTTGAGCCAGACCCCTATCTCACCGCGCGCGCGCGCAAAACCCTTCTCTATGGCGTCGGCCTGGCCGCCGTCCTTTTCGCTCACCCAGCGGTATTCTATCCCAAGGCACCTTACCGGCCACTTTCCTTCCCGCAGGAGCCTTTCGTATTTCATGATTATGTCCACGGAGGCGTCCGTGGAGCCTCCGTCCATTATCACGTAGTCTATGTAGAACTCCCCGGCCTGCGCCAGGACGCTCTTTATCGTATCCTCTATGAACCGGCCCTGATTGTAGGAGGGGGTGACTATCGAAAATACCGGTATGTCCTTTTCCTTCACGCGCATATTATCGGGACGCGGCGAGCCGCGTCTTGCCGTCCGGGGCCGCTATTTCCAGAGGCTCCTCATACAGGCCGAGGAGGTTATCCACCTGCCGCGTGAGCGCGCTCCGGCGATATAGCCGACGCATCTTTGTCTCATGGAGGAGGGCCGTTCCTTTCCTTGTCCAGCCCTTCACTTCAACGGAGGCTTTCTAAGCACCGCCGCGCCCCAGACATCCGCGCCCCATATCGGCAGCTTGTCATACCCCATCTTGGCCGTAAACTCATCGATGCCTTTGACCACTCCGGCATACTCCGGATCCGTCTCCCTGTAGTCGTGGCAAAACACATACGCCCCGGGCCTGAGGAACGGATGGAGCGTTTCGAGTTCCGCCGTCACCTGCTTGTAGGTATGCTCGCTGTCGATGATGGCGAAGTCCACGGTCAGGCCGTTGCCTCCGACATGATCAAGGAGCGTCCCCGGCAGAGAGCCTTTTATGAACTGGACGTTCGCGGCGGTGGAGAAGAACGGCTCCCTCTTGAGCGCGCCCTCTATCATCTGGGGCAGGTCGAAGGCATAGAGCTTGCCGTCGTACCGGTTCCGCGTAAGGAACTGGCTTACGAACTTCGCCGTCTGACCCTTGAAGGTCCCGGTCTCTATCAGCACCTTGGGCCGGCTCATCACGATAAGCTGGGCTATGAGGATCTTCTCCATATAGCCGATCGACCCCGGCTCGTGCGCCATCGGGGGTATGGTAAACAGCTCGTCCTGCGTCTTGATGACCTCCATGCGCTTAGTCTCCTTGTTAAATATCAGTTGTTTTATCCTTCTCAGCATTTGCGCGTTTCCCCTCATGCGGCGTTGCGGCAATCGTTTTGCGCCATCCTCCTTATCTTTTATCGCCCGTCAGGAGTTCTTCATAAAGCCGGAGAAAATTACCGGTCTGCTGTTTGAGCGTATGCCTTTCATTGATGAACTCGGCGCACCTTTGCCGCATCCCGGCAAGCCCTTCTTTCCCCAACTCCATAAACCAGCCTATGCCTGCGGCCAGATCGTCCGAATCTTTATACCGCGCCACGTAGCCGGTATCCTTATGCCGCACGAGTTCCGGCACCCCTCCGACGTCGAAGGCGGCCACCGGCGTCCCGCATGCAAGGGATTCAAGCACCACAAGGGGGCTGTTTTCCGCGATGGACGGGACAACGTAGAGATCGGACGCCGCGGTGTATCGCGCCATGAGGGCGTAATCCTTTATAAAGCCCACGGTCATGCCTTCAAATGCCAGGTCCTCCGCCGGGGGATTCTTTTTTTTGGAGCCGATTACCAGAAGATACGGGTTGTATCCGCCGTGCCCGCTCAAACGCCTCAGCGCCTCGCGCAGGTATTGAAAACCTTTGAACGGATTCGTCGCGCCGAAATTCGCCGCAAACGTTATGACGAACCTGTCCTGCGGCACGCCGAGCGCCGAACGGATACCCGCCCTGTCCATCGGCTTGAATATCTCCGTATCAACGGCGTTGAGTATGTGTCTTTTGTGATTTTCCGCGAACATGCTCTGCGGGAGCATGTCATAGAGCCACTTCGACGGGGCGGTAACGGTGAACCTCCCTTTCTTGTACGCCCTTGCCTTGAGCTTCCACAATATGCGCGTTGTGTCCACGGATATGGCCGGATATATCTTGAGATCAGGGCACGCGCCGCACCCGGTCTTCCATCTTTCGCACGCGAAGCTGTAGGCGCAGTGCCCGGTAAGCGCCCACTGGTCATGGAGCGTCCATACGACGCGTTTTCTTCTCGACATTTCCGATACGGCCCAAAGGTTCAGGAAGCCGCCGTGGGTGTTGTGAAAATGGACGATATCCGCGTCCCTGACCGCGTCGCTCCTGAGCAGTTCGCCCGCCGTCGTCTGGGCCATATACTGCATGCCCATGTCGCGTTCCAGCTTGCCCTTCAATTTGTCAAGCCAGTTGTAAAGGCCCCCGGCGCTTCCCGCCCCGGAAGACTTTGCCTTCGATGGGATGATCAACACGTTCGGGTCGTTGCCGTATTTTTGCGCGACGAGCATCTTCGAGTCATGCCCGGCCCTGCGGTAGGAGCAATGGAGGTCATAGGCGACCTTGGCGGCCCCGCCCTCCGTGTCTATCGTGCCTATCTGTACTATCTTCATATCAGCGTCTTACCGTCGCCCCGAGCCCCTCGTATACCTTGATGAGCCTCGCGGACGCGGCCTCCCACGAGAAATTCAACGAGTGTTCCCTCGCCCTTGCCGACATCTCCTTTCTCTTCCCAGGGTCGGCGAGAAGTCCGTCAATGGAATCCGCCATGGCCCTATGATCGCCCTTTTTGTGCAGGACGGCAAAAGAATCCTTCACATAGTCCCTTATCCCGCCCACGTCCGAGGCCACGATGGGAAGACCAACCGCCATGCCTTCGACAACGGCGAGATTGGACGTGCAGCTCTTGAGAGGGATTACGAGCAGGTCGGCGTTATGGATCTCCTCCAGGTACTCCGCGAGCGGGAGGCCGGAGAAGAACCGCGCGTTGGGAAGGCCGGCGAAGTGCCTCCTGTTCATCTCGGCCGCTATTATGTGAAACTCGACGCCGCCCCGTCCCGCGAAGAGCTTTACTATCTCCCTCATGGTCTCGAAGTCCCTGAGCCAGCTTCCCACGCAGACGCATATCTTTTTCGCGTCAGGGTCCTTGAGTTTTTCCGACGGCTTGAAAAAGTCGACGTCCACGGAAACGGGAAGATAAAAAATCCTGTCCTTGTTGACATACTTGGAGATTACGTCGGTTATCACGTTCGACGTCACCACCGCCGCGTCGAGCCTCTCTATATGGCCGCACTTCTTGAAGAAGTTGCAGAAAAAATCCGGCGGCTGGTGATATGTCGCCATGACCATGTTCCTGCCCTTGTAAAAGGGAAAGAACTTGCAGTTGACGTCGCCGACGTTGAAATGGACGAGGAAGCGCCTGCCTAACGTCCTGATGAAAACCTTTAGCTCCGTGACGGCGGTCGCCAATTCATAGCCGGTCATGCCCGCCCTCTGCTTCAGGTAAGTATCCGCCTTGAACCTCAACCTCCTGGTCAGTTCAAACCACGGCGCCCTCCTGACGGGTTTTATGACCAAATCGTAATTGATATAATTGATCATATTCTCATCCGAGGTCTTTATATTATGATGCGGAAAGTGCTCGGTCACGACTGCTATCTTCACGGCGCCTCCTCGTTTTACTTCCGTGTGAATAAGCCTAACGCGGCCCTTGCCGGAGCCGTGACCTTCCATGACAGACTGTTCAGGAGCGCGTCCCTGCGGGCCTCGGCCTTTTTCAACTCCGTCCTCAGGGCGGATGCCTCCACTATCAATCTGCGGTTCTCTTCCTCGAGCGCGCTGATCTTCCGTCTCAGACCTGCCGTAGGTTCATCACGCGATGCCTGTGGTTTTTCTCCGCGCACGGTCTCATACCCCAACTCGACGAGGGCGTCTCCGGCGATGGCCATGAAGGCCTCCCTGTCCCTTTCCCTGAACTTGTTCTTCCAGTCCCCCACTATGCCTTTTCTGAAGAAGCTCGCCGAGTCCTCCTGCCCCTTCGGCCTGCCGGAGAGGGTCTTGAAGCTGAATATTGCGAGCGCCTCGTCTATGACGGAGTCCTCGACCTGTGCCCCGGCCTTGGCGAATATCGCCTTGAGCGTCTCCCTCGGCGCGGCCTGCATGTCCTCATAACGGATTATCATGTCGGGCCTGGCCGCAATGCCCTGCGCCACGTGGTCCCTCCATTCCGCCGCCCTCGACGCGACGAACGTGGAGAACATATCCGCGTCATCGACCCCCTGAGGCATGGCCGCCGGGCCGGGCAGGCCGGCCTGCTTCCTCTCCTCGACCATGAACTTGTAGAGATAATAATAGTAGGACACCATCACGTCCCTGCCGTCACGGACGAGATATATAGTGAACTCCCTGTTGCCGATGGCCTCCCTGTATGGCTTCAGGTCGTGGTTCTGGATTATCCATTTATGCGCCGCGGTGTATGACTTATGCGCCAGATTTCCTGAAAGCATCCTTTTGTGCTCGGGGTTTCTCGGATGCTTGCCCGGCTCGCCAAGGTTGTCATACGGCACATTCATGCAGTAGGAGACCAGATAGCAAAACCATGAATTGCCAGACTTCGGGTATCCAGTTATCAACATGATTAAAACCCTCCTCGCGCCGGCGGCTGCGCGCCCTCAACCGGCGTTCTAACGTTTTATGAGCCTCGACCGGAGCCTCGATATCGCCGCGCTCAGGCCGCCGGGCGGCGGCTGCGCGCCGGCGTCCATGAACGCCTTGCGGGCCGTCTTCAATTCCTCTTCGAGCCTTTTAGAGTCGATGGCCAACGCCACCGCCCCGGCTATATTCTTGCGCGCAAGGTCCAGGAAGCCGTGGCGCGCCTGCATGACGTATATCTCGGCCCGGAGGATCGGTTTTTGCGCCTGCGTCTTGGCGTCCTTGTGGATAGTAGCCTCGGTCAGGACCGCGTCCACGCCATGGAACTCGAATTCACGGGCCATCTTGAGGTAGAAGTCGACGTCGAAGCACATGTTGTGCCACACGTCGAGCGGCCCGTGCTTTTCCCACGCCTTTCTCGCTATGAAACACGACGGCTGGAAGAAATGCCCGGCCCCGCCCCAATCCGCCATCTTCTCCCTGACCAGCCCCCTGGGCCTGTTGGTGGAGATGTATCTCCCGTCGGCGTCCACGAGGTCGCAACCGCCCACCCATGCCCCGGCGTCCGGGCGCTCGGCCACGGCGCCGAGCAGGGCGTCGAACGCGCCGGGCTTGAGCCTGTCGTCGCTGTTTATCCAGTCGAGTATATCGCCGGTGCACATGGCGAGCCCCCTGTTCACCGCGTCGGTCTGCCCCTTGTCCTTCTCGCTCACCCAGTGCTTTAGGTGTCTCTCATACTTGCGTATGATATCCACGCTCCCGTCCGTGGAGCCGCCGTCCATTATGACGTACTCGAGGTTCGGGTATCCCTGTCCGAGCACGGACAGTATGGTCTTTTCCAGAAACGCGGCCTGGTTATAAGACGGCGTTACTATCGAAATCCGCGGCATTCCCGGCATTGACGTGACCTCACATCCCCAGACATTTCAAGACCGCCGCCCTGAACCAGACCGTTGCGCGCCATGCGCGGCTGGCCAGGATGGCGTCGTTCGCGGCCTTGAGCCTCTTCCCCTCGGCGGAGGCTATGTCGCGTTCGGACTTCAAACGCGCCGCCTCACCCTGGAGCGCGTTCACGCGGGCGCGGAGCCTCGCGGACTCGACGGTAAACCATCTGAGACGCTGGACCTCGGCCTTGAGTTCCTCCCTGACCGCGCCAAGCCTTTCGACCTTCCCCTTGAGTTCGTCCCTGTCCACGCGGAGCCTGGCGCCTTCAACGGCGCGCCGGTCCCTGTCCGCGCCGAGACGCTGGACCTCGGCCTTGAGTTCCTCCCTGACCGCGCCAAGCCTTTCGACCTTCCCCTTGAGTTCCTCCCTGTCCGCGGAAACGGCGCGTATCGCCTCTTGCAACCCGGCCACGCGGTTGTCCATCAGACGCCTTGACGCGCTCCTTACGACCTCCCTCCACTCGGCCCGCTCTCCGCCGCCCGTCTCGCCCCCCCCCTCCGTCCAGAGGGCCTCGTCGTTGAGTATGTCGATGACCAATTGCCGCGCCTCGTTGGAGATGGAGAAACCGCCCGGGGCGCTCATCAGGGTGGCCCAGGATATAAGGCCCTGCGCCTCCGGCGGCTCCACCGGCTCAAGCGCCGCCTCCATGTCGTTGAAGTCGTAACCCATCTCCGTCACAAGCTCAGGCCCGAGTTCCTTCAAATAGGAGCGCGCGAGGAGCCTCGACTGGGGCGCGGCCAGACCCTTCCTCCATCCGTCCGGTTCGCCGCGCGGCCTGTCCGTCCCGCGCGCGCCTATGCCGTCTCCGAACCTCCATGACGGGTCTACCCGCCCCGCATAGTCGAGCATGACCTCCTCGAACGCGATCCCCAGGTGCGCGCAGACCGTCCCCAGGGTCCCTCTCGCGTCCGCGGCCAGGTCTTCATATTTTACCATGAGACAGCGGCCCGGATTGGCCCTCACGGCCCCGGCCAAGAGCCTCGGGGCCTCCACGAGGTCATGCCGGAACTCCCCGAGCAAGGCATAATTAGTACCTACCCATTTATTGAAGAGCGAGTTCAGCACGGCCAGCGGGTTCCTTATCAGGATAAGGAACTTCGCCCCCGGAAAAAGCCTTATAAGCTCCTCGACGATGAAATAGTACCGCGGCGTCTTGTCGAGGAAGAACCGCCTCCCCTTGCTGGCCGCGGCCTGGCCATAGAGCGAGAGCAGCAGTCCGGCCACCGCGCGCCTGTAAGACTCCTCGGTTGCGCCGCTCTGGCTGAGGAAGTCCTTAAGCGCCTCCCGCGACAGGTCGTGATTGTATACCGTCTTTATCCCGTGCTCGCGCAGCGCGTAGAGGGGGTGGAGGGCAATCCACGGCTCCGAGGTCGTAGCTATGTCATGATGCCCGGCAAGGAGCAGTTGGAAAAACGTCGACCCAGCCCGCGGTTGAGAAATGAGAAATATAAGGTTTTCGCCGTTCGTTCCGTTCATAACCCGTCTTGCCGCCCTGGAGGTCCTTCGCCTCCACCAGGGCCGCGCCGCCCCCCTACCATGTTTCATCCCTCCCGCGTCCAGGCCCCTCAGACTCGGCGCGCAGCCGGGCCATCTCCTCCCTGAGCCTCAGCACCTCGGACGCGGCGGCATCCCTTTCCTTCCTATAAACCTCGCAGGCGGCGGCGAGGGAGGCGTTGTCGGAGCGCGCCTTATCGAGCCTCCGCCTTGTCTCGTCCTGGGACCTCTTGCCCATCATATTTCTTAAAAACGGCAGGGTCTGCCTCTTTGCGCCGTCCCCGTCCACGTAGCCGAGGGCCCTCATCCAATCGCCGTGGAGCAGCCAGAAGAGTTCAAGGTCGTCCCCCTGGACGGCCTTCGCGGACTTTGACGAATCGCCCTGCCTGAAAAAACGCGGATTCGTCCTGTGCAGAAGCTCGAAGTCGTTCTTCCATTCCCCGACGGGCTTGACACCAAGGAAATCGGCTATCTTCTTGACCTCGACGGCCGCGGACGCCACAAGGTCTTCATACCGGATAAAGAGCGTGTCCGGCCGGGTCGTTGGACTCCATGCGTCCAAGTGGCAGCCCCACGAACCGAATGGGACGAACCCGGCGATTACCTCCGCGAGCGGATAGCCGGTCTCATTAAAGTCCTTCAGATAATGCCGGTATGAAACTACGGCGCAGCGCCCGTCCCTCACGACGTATATCGCCTTTGCCCCGTCCTCGGGAAGGTCGTGGGTCTTCACGAAGAACGTATCCTTCGCGTCTCTCATGGCCAGATAAACGTCCTTCCATTCGCCGCCCAGCATCCTGTGGCCGACCAGTTCCGAGGTCTCCTTGTCCTTGCCCACGCCCTTGCGGTCGTCATATTTGGAATACGTCTCCAGGCCGAACACGGACTTCATTATCATCCGCAAAAGCGTATTGCCCGATCTTGGATACGAGGCCAGCCAGATCAACATGATTCCATTCCCCGGGCGCCGCGCACCGGCGCTCAGAACTGCGAAAACTTCACGCGCACCGGCATGTCGCACGCGAAGAGCCCGTGATAATTATCCTTCCCCACGACCTTGAAGACTATCGCGTCCCGTCTCCTGTCGCGCACCACTTGATTCTCCCCCGCGACCTCCACCACCGACGAACTCAGGGTGTAGGAGCCCGGACGCAGGACCATCTTCAGTTCGAATTCTACCTCGGCGACCACCCCTGGCTTCACCCGCCCTATAGGGTGTCCGGCCAGAAGCGTATTCGTCCCCAGGAGCACCTGGCCCTGCAGGGTCTTTATCGCGAACCCCACGAACGGTTCCTTGATCTCCCTCCTGAAACAGACCTTGGACTTTATCAGATAGGTCTCGCCCGATATCAGGACCGCGGCGGCCTGGCCGTCCATATCCTCTATGCGTATGCCGATGATCTCGGCCCCGCCGCTGCCGAAGCGGAACTCCTCGACGAAGCCGTCTTCCTCGCGCCCGGGGCCTGAGGCGGGCTTGCGCTCGGGGGCGTCCGGCCCGCCTGAGGGGGGGACGGCGGCCTGCGCGGCTTCCTCGTCCCGCTCTTGAGACGACGCGGGCATGTCCCCCCTCTTCCTCGCATACGCCTCCTCGTCCTCGGCCGCGAGCTTACTGTAGACGTTCGCGACGTCCCTCGAACTTCCTATCGTCACCAGCGCGCCCTTATCCAGGAGTATCGCCTTCCGAAACATGCTCACTATGAGTCCCAGGCCGTGGGAAACGAAGATGATGGACTTGCCGTCCTTCTGGAACCCCTCCATCCTCCTGTAGCAGCGGCGCTTGAAGACATCGTCGCCCACGGCGAGCGCCTCGTCGACGATGAGCACGTCCGGGTCCACGTTTACCGCGCACGAAAAGGCAAGGCGCACGAACATCCCGCTCGAATAGACCTTCACCGGCTGGTCGAGGAAGTCCCCAACGTCGGCGAACCCGGCGATGGAGTCGAACCTCTCGTCCATTTCCTTTTTGGAGAACCCGCGCAGCGCCCCGTTCATGTAGACGTTCTGCCTCCCGGTATACTCCGGGTTGAAGCCCGCGCCGAGCTCGAGGAGGGCCGAGACGCGCCCGGATACCGATGCCGTGCCCGCGTTGGGCTGCAACACCCCGCACAGAATCTTCAGGAGCGTGGACTTGCCGCTCCCGTTACGGCCTATAATCCCGACGCTCTCGCCCTTTTTTATCTCGAAGGAGACGTCCCTGAGCGCCCAGAACTCCTTGTGGTACTTCTTCCCGAACGGGTGCAGAAGCTCCCGGAGTTTTTCCGACGGGGTGTTATAGAGCCTGTAGCTCTTGCTTATGTTGTTTACGCTGATTATGGTTTCCATCTGCCTTACGTCCGGCGCGGCCTTTGCCTTATAAATCCTTATACCGCCTCAGGGCATGCTCGTATATGGCGTATTCCAGAGCGTGGCTCTCCCTGTATTCTTCCTTGAGCGAGGCGGGCACGTCCTCGTTGTGCTCCGAGGTGTTGCGCACCGGGACGTCCGTGGCCTGAAAACCGAGTCTTCCCGCGAGCGCGGCAACGCTGGCCTGCAGGTCCTCGGTTATGCCGACGTATACGAAGCGCCTCTCAAGCATCTCCTCGTAATTGTCAAACGTCAACTCGAACGGCATCCGGCTCAGAAGCGACACCGGCGATCTCCTGAGAAATTCCTCCACGCACCCGTATTCCTCCGCGATCGGGCGCGAGACGCCGTCCCTGTGGCACGCCGCGCCCAGCTTCTTGCGGAAAAAATAATTGGACAGCGCCATCTCGACCGGCTCCCGGAGGATGGTTATGAACTGGTCCACCTCCGGATAATAGTCCATTGCCCCGAACCCCCTCGCCGCGTTGAAGTGGCCGTGTATGCAGACGCCTCTCTTGAATTCAGACCCGGGCCCGGCCACGCGGAGGTCGCGCCGCTCCGGCATCCTGTTCTCCGCCTCGTTGAAGTAATGCAGATAGAGACGCCCTCCGAACCACTTCTCCAGCACCACGCGGAAACTCATGCCGGCGCACTTGGGCACGTGCACGGATATGAGGGGCTTGTCCGGGTCGTATCGCTTCATCACAGCACCTCCGCGAACCCGGGCTTGAGTCTCCTGAAGAGTATGCCGCCCGCGGCGAACGTAACCACCGCCGCCGCACCGAGATAGGCGAGTCCGGCGAGGTCGGGCGGCTTGCCCGCCAGCATGGTCAGCCTGTAGCCGTCAACCACGTGAAAGACCGGGTTCCACCTTAGTATGCGCAACGCGCCGGGCGAGAGCCTCGCCGCCGGATAGAAGATGGGCGTGAAGAAGAACCACGCCATCAGCGCGAGTCCGATGACCTGATTCAAATCCCTGAGGTAGACGCTAAGGGACGAGAGTATCCAGCCGATGCCCACGGAAAATATGACCATGAAGAAGATATAGACGAATATCACGAGCGCCCAGGGGCTTACCCCGCCGTCGAACGCGATGGTCAGGAAAAAGAGTATCGTAACGCCGATGAGGTGGCTGATAACGTGCGACAGGACCGTGACCACCGGCAGTATCTCGGAGGGGAAGCCAACCGCCTTTTTTACAAGCGTGGCGTTCTTGGCCACCGACCCTATGCTCCCGTTTATAGTCTGCGCGAAGAACTGCCACGGCACCATGCCGCACATCAGAAAGAGGAGATAACTCTCGGTGCCATACGCGGGGTCGGGCTTGGACTTGAAGAAGTGCCCGAATACCGTGCCGTAGATCGCCACCAGGCCGATCGGGTTGATAACCGCCCACGCAAACCCGAAGAGGCTCCCCACGTAGGTCGCCTTGAGCTCGCGCTCGGTCATCATCTTGAGCATGTAGCGGTTCTTCCAGAGCTTCTTCGTGAAGTCCAGAAATATGAGAAAATCCTGTTTCATTCTTATATAAGCCTCATGCCTTCGCGCCCTATGCTACGGCTTGGCGGCGCCCCGTTTCAACGCGGGCGAAGACTACTCAATCCACGCCCCGACTCAAGCGGCGCCCCGCTTTAACGCGGGCGAAGACTACTCAATCCACGCCCCGACTCAAGCGGCGCCCCGCTTTAACGCGGGCGAAGACTACTCAATCCACGCCCCGACTCAAGCGGCGCCCCGCTTTAACGCGGGCGA
>JACRCM010000052.1 GCA_016219025.1 Deltaproteobacteria bacterium
CTAAAAGCCTTTGTGCGATCAAGATTCGGGTTTCTCCGGACAGCATATATCGCCGAAAGCTAATTTCTTGAAAAATAAAGGATTTATTTTTCTCGGCAAGGTATTATCTGCGAGCCTTGGAATTTAACCGGACAGTAGTGGCAGCATATATGATAATATGTGAGCATTTTTATTTTCGGCCTGACGCAGATATCGGGAAAAAGAGCGATTTTTAGAGGCACCCAGTTTGAGTATACTATGGTAATCCGGCTTATTCAAGCTGATGTTGACCGTGATTTTGAAGACGTGGTAAAGTAGCTTCATGTCGAAAGACCTGCTCAGGAGGCTCCCTTCGGTAGACGAACTGGCGAGAGACCCGGCGCTCGGCGGCGCGCTGTCAACTCACTCCCGCGCCCTCGTGACCGAGGCCGCGCGGCTGGCCATAGACGTTGTGCGGGACGAGATACGCGAAGGCAGGAGGCGGTCATTGTCAATGGACGACCTTCCCGTCATAGCGCTTGAGAAACTCCGCGATGTCACGGCCCCGGCCCTCAAAAAGGTCGTAAACGCCACGGGCACGGTCATCCACACGAACGCCGGCAGAGCGGTGTTGAGCAAGACCGCGATGGACGCGGTGATGCTTGCTGCGGGCAACAACGTAAACCTCGAACTCGACCTTGCCACGGGCGGGCGCGGGGAGCGCGACTGCCTTGTCGAAGGGCTTGTAAAAAGGCTCACCGGCGCCGAGGCGGCCTGCGTCGTCAACAACAACGCCGCCGCGGTGCTCCTGTGCCTCAACACCCTTGCCGAGGACAAAGAGGTGATCGTGTCGAGGGGCGAACTCATCGAGATAGGCGGGTCTTTCAGACTCCCGGACGTGATAAAGAAGAGCGGCTGCGTCATGGTGGAGGTCGGCACGACCAACAGGACTCACCCGGCCGACTACTCGTCCGCCGTAACGGATAATACCGGCGTCCTTTTCAAGGCGCACACGAGCAACTACGAGGTCGTTGGGTTCACCGCCGAGGTCGCGCTCTCCGAACTCGCGGAAATGGGACGCAAGGGCGGCATCCCGGTCGTCGAAGACCTTGGCAGCGGGACGCTCGTCGACCTCTCACGTTACGGCCTTCCGAAAGAGCCGCTCGTGGCAGAGTCCATCAAAGCGGGCGCGGATATCGTCACCTTCAGCGGGGATAAGCTCCTTGGCGGGCCGCAGGCCGGTATAATCGCCGGTAAGAAGACGCTCGTTGACGGGATAAGGAAAAACCCCTTGAAGCGCGCGCTCCGCGCCGGCAAACTAACGCTCGCCGCGCTGGAGGCGACGCTGCGGCTCTATCTCAACGAAGAGACGCTCGCGGATACGCTCCCGACCCTGCGCGCCCTCACAAGGCCGCTTGCGGAGATAGAAGAGGCGGCGCAAAAGGCCGCAACGCTCCTAAGGGCCGGCCTCGGTGATGGGTTTACCGTGACGGTCGAAGACGGGGTGTCCGTCGTGGGCGGCGGGACGCTCCCCGGAAGGGGCATTCCCACGAAGGCCGTCGCCATTACCCACGCCCGGAAAGGCCCCGACGCCATCGCCCGCGCCTTCCTCGCCAACGACCCGCCGATACTCGGCAGGATAAACAAAGACAGGTTCCTGCTCGACATGAGGACGGTGGAGAGGCCGGAGGACGCGGTGGCGTCTTTACCCCCTTCATGGGATTAGAAGCAAGGTGAATGTTTATCGTTTTCACGCCCCTGTCCGTCCCCGAACGTTTTAATCGGGGACAGAGACCCCCGGCAGAGATTGGAACGATGAGATAGAGAGCTGCTTTGTAAACCCGGCAACCACAAAAATATCAAAGGAGTCTCCCATGTCCGTCAAAGAAGAAATCCTATCCATAGCCAAAGCGGCTCGCGCGGCTTCGCATGGGCTGGCGAGGCTGGACGCGGCGGCCAAGAACAGGGCGCTTGAGGCGATGGCAGCCGGGTTGCTCAAAAACTCGGCGCATCTTAAAGAGGCTAACGCCAAAGACCTCGAAGCGGCCTCGGCAAAGGGGCTTTCAAAGGCCATGCTTGAGAGGCTCGCGCTCTCGGACAAGGTCGTCTCTTCAATGGCCGCCGGGCTGCGCGAGGTCATCGCCCTGCCGGACCCGGTAGGCGAGGTGGGCCGGATGTGGAGGAGGCCCAACGGGTTGCAGGTCGGCAGGATGCGCATCCCAATCGGCGTCATCGGCATAATCTACGAGTCGCGGCCAAACGTAACCGCCGACGCCGCCGGGCTCTGCCTCAAATCCGGCAACGCCGTGGTGCTCCGGGGCGGGAGCGAGGCCATCAACTCGAATGCGGCGATAGCAAGGGTGCTGACCGATGCGTGCAAAGGGGCGGGCGCGCCGGACGCCGCCATACAGGTTATACCCACGACCGAGCGCGAGGCCGTGCTTGAGATGCTCAAACTCGAAGAGTACATCGACCTCATCATCCCGCGCGGCGGGGAGGGGCTGATAAGGTTCGTCGTCGAGAACTCGAAGATACCGGTGATAAAACACTACAAGGGCGTGTGCCACGTCTACGTCGATGAATTCGCGGACATGGAGATGTCCTGGCGGATTGCCTTCAACGCGAAGGTGCAGCGTCCGGGCGTGTGCAACTCGATGGAGACGCTCCTTGTCCACAGGAATATAGCCGGTAAATTCCTGCCCGCCGTGGCCAAAAGATACCGCGACGCGGGCGTGGAGCTGCGCGGGTGTCCGAGGACGCGCTCGATAATCAAGGACGCGAAAGAGGCGGTAGAGGACGACTGGGGCGCGGAATACCTCGACCTGATATTGGCCGTGAAGGTCGTGGACGACATGGACGAGGCGATAAGCCACATCGAAAGATACGGCTCCCTCCACACCGAGGCGATAGTCACGAAGGACTACGCCAACAGCCAGAGGTTCCTCAAAGAGGTGAACTCATCGACCGTCCTCATCAACGCCTCGACCCGTTTCTCTGACGGGCACCAGCTCGGGCTCGGCGCGGAGATAGGCATCTCCACGACCAAGATACACGCCTTCGGCCCGATGGGGCTCGAAGAGCTGACCACGCAGAAGTTCATCATATACGGGGACGGGCAGATAAGGGAGTGAAAAAGCGCCCACGGCGCTTTTAACGCTGGCGTCCACACCGCTCCAGAAACACCGCCCATAGCCGCCCCGCTTTTAGGTTGACAACCCTGCCCCGGTTAAGGTATATTTTATGGGTTACACTTCGCGGTCCTATCGTCTAGAGGCCCAGGACGTGGCCCTCTCAAGGCTAAAACCCGGGTTCGAATCCCGGTAGGACCGCCAATAAAAAACAGCCCTAAAATCGTGGTTTTCGTTATAAATCATGGTGTTAGGGCTTCTTTTTTACCACCCTGCTTCCTGGCATTAAGTGGTATTAAGTGGCTTTATGCGGTTTCGGCTTGTGGTGTTTTTTGTGGTGTTGAGAGAATAATCACGCTCCTTGTGGTGTTTTTTTGCTCTTGCATTTGCAAAAAACAAGGGGTTAGCCTATCGGCTAACCCCTTCCCGACCTACTAAGGCAAATGCGTCCCCGCGCCCCGAGGCTGTGCCGCGATCATCATACAATGGCCGGCATGATCGGGTTTATCAAAAAACAGCGGTATGTTGATTAGGCAGGGGAGTATTATTCGATGCCGGACATGTATATGCGTTGATTATGTGCGCGTTTTGCGCCTTGGGGCGCGGCTTTCAACCCGTCAGTTTCGTAAGAGGCGCGGCAACGCCCACGATTGTTA
>JACRCM010000053.1 GCA_016219025.1 Deltaproteobacteria bacterium
CAGCCCGGTCTCGCTCCTGCTCGGAGCGCTGCCTATGCAGGGGAGGGGGCTTTACGTTGCCGCAAGGCTCAAATGAAGATTGCCGTTCACGCAAAGATGCTCTCCGAGGCCGTGCTTAACGGGATGGGCTGGTATGCCTTCAACCTGCTCAAGGCTATCGCCGTCGTGGACGCGAGGAATACATACGACCTGTATTCGAGCGCCCCGCTCGTTCACGTGATAGAGGCGCCGAACTTCACGGAGCGGATAACCGGGAGGCCGCGTTTATGGACGAACATCGCCCTTCCGTTCGCGCTCGCCAGAGAGCCGCACGACGCCGTATTCGTGCCGCACGAGAAGCTCCCGCCGCTTGTAAAGGGCCGTAAGGTGATAACGGTATACGACCTCCACACGCTCGGCGAGTATTTCAGGAGTCCCATCTCCATCACGGCGAAACTCCATTTTCTCAAGGCCATTACCCTGACGATAAAAAAGGCGGACGCCGTCATCGCCATCTCCGAGGCCACAAGGAGGAGCGTCGTTGAGATAACCGGCGTTGACCCGGCCAAGGTGCATGTAACCCCGCTCGGCTATGACAGGGGCGTATACTATCCGAGGCCGGAGGCGGAGGTGGAGGCGGTGAAGTCGAGGCACGGGATACGGAAGAAGTATTTCATAAATACCAGCAGTCTTTTGTGGTATCGTAAGAACCTCCCGCGTCTCGTGAGGGCATACGCCGACTCGGCGGCGAGGAAGGATGCGCGCCTTGTCATCACGGGCATGAGGGGAGAGGACTACGATAACGTGGCGCGCGCCATAGCAAAGGCCGGGCTCGACGACGACGTTATCCTGACGGGCTATGTCCCGCTTGAGGATATGCCGAGGCTTCTCAGCGGGGCCGTAGCGCTCGTCTTCCCTTCCCTGCACGAGGGGTTCGGTCTTCCGATAGTCGAGGCGTTTGCCTGCGGCTGCCCGGTCATCACGTCCAACGTCTCGTCCATGCCGGAGGTGGCCGGGGACGCGGGGCGTCTCGTTGACCCGCACAGCGAGTCAGCGATAGCATCCGCTATGGACGCGGTCGCGGAGGATGCCGGGGCGAGGGAGGCGATGATAAAAAAGGGCCTTGAGCGCGCCGCATTATTCTCATGGGAGAAGACCGCGAGGCGGACGGTCGAGGTGTTCGAGGGCCGGTAATCGTCAAAGGCGGATTATGAAAAATCTCACCATACAAACATGGTTTTGCGTGGCCGTGACGCTCATCGCCGTCCATCTGCTCGTGATGGCGTCCTTGAGGCCCTATGGATACAACCTTTCCGCAATGATAAGGCTCTCGTCCGACCCGGCCACCGACGCGGTCGTGCCTGAGTATTTTCAAAAGGGCATGGTGGTCTTCGACCAGGGCGGGGGGTACGACGGCGAGGCGTACTATTACGTGGCCATGGACCCGTTTCTGACCATCGGCCATTACAAGGACGCATACAGGCAGCAGAGGGTGGTATATCCGCTCGTCTCGCGCATCATCGCCTTGAACGACGTGAGGCTCCTGCCTTACGGCATGTATGCGGCAAACCTCATCGCGCTTGGGGCCGGCGTCTATCTCTTCTCGCTTATCCTCAGGCGGTTTTCCATGAGTCCGTTCTGGAGCCTCTTCTACGGCCTCGCCCCGGCGTCCATAATGACCGTCCAGTATGACCTGCCTTCTCCGCTGTGCATCGCGCTTCTCATCGCGGCGGTATATTTCTACCTTGAAGATAATCTTGCGGCGGCCGCAGCCTTCCTTACGCTCGCCTTCCTCACGCGGGAGGACTCGGTCATGGTCTTTGTCCCGCTCGTCTTATGGGAGTTGCACACGCGCCGTTCATTCAAGCGCGTTGCCATCCTTGCGGCCTCGCTCGTCCCGTTCTTCCTGTGGCATTACTACATCTACGTAAAACTCGGCAGTCTGCCGATATCCGGCTCCTCCGAGGTCATAAGCCTCGTGCCTTTCTCCGGTATATACGGCTACGTAAAAACGCTTGCGGGCGCGGGCGGCATGGAGGCGGGCAAGGCCGGGGCGAATCTTATCGTCTTCGCATATTTTACCGCGCTCCTGTTAATACTGGCGGCGCGGCTTGTCAGGACGCGCCATCTTTTTTATTACACGGCGTTCGCGTATGCGCTCCTTTCGGTTTTTACCGTGCCGTCCCAGTGGAATAACTTCAACGGGCTTTTGCGGATGTTCTACGGGATATTCCCGTTCCTCGTCCTCTCCTATGGGGTGGAGAAGGACAGGACGGTCGGGTATGGCGTCTGGTTCATCGCCGCGCTTGCCATCCTGACCGTCGTGCGAGTGCTCTTCATATCCCCGGTCTATCATTACAGGGTACTATGAGAATAGTCTTTGCGTGGCATGCGGCCGTCGAACCCGAGTACAGGAAGCTATTCAAGGAATTTGCGGGCATGGGGCACTCCGTAACGGTCATAAGCCCCGAGGCGTGGAGGGAGGGGGGCAGAGACCAGCACGCATATACCGTTGAGGCCGACGGGTACAGGCTCCTGGGCCTGCCCGTGGCGTATAAGAACAAGCCCAAGAGGTTTTTCTACACGGACGCCGTGGCGCTCGCCTTGACCATACGCATGTCCCGGCCCGACGTGGTGCACGTCTTCGAGGAGCCGTATTCCGCCGCGGCGTTCCAGTTGGTCATTCTGACGAGGCTCTTTGGCCGCAAGGCAAAGATAGTCATGGAGTCCTTCGAGAACATCAATGCGGAGGAGCGGTCGCTGCCCGCGCGGTTTGAGAGGTATACCCTTAAGAGATGCGACGCGCTCATTGCCGTGCCGGGCGAGGGCGCTGAGGTCTGGCGGGCCAAGGGCTGCGGCAAGCCGATAAAGCAGGTGCCGGTCGGCGTGGATGAGAATTTCTTTAAAAAGACAGAGGGGACTATCCCTGGGCTTGAGTTTCTTGATGAACGCGATAAAGTGCGCATCGCATACGTGGGGAGGCTCACCGATGAAAAGGGAATAGGGATGCTTATGGAGGCATTCGCGGTTTTGACAAAGGCGGGAGAGCCGTGCGAGCTGGCGCTTGTCGGAGGCGGCGAGGCTGGCAAGTACAAGGCCCGCTGCAAGGAATTGGGCATTGGCGACAGCGTCACCTTCATAGCGGCCGTTGAGTCGGCGGCGCTGCCGCTCATCTACAGCAAGGTTGACATACTGGTCTTGCCGTCATTGACAACGCCTCAGTGGAAGGAGCAGTTCGGCAGGGTGCTTATAGAGGCGATGGCCTGCGGCGTAACCGTAGTAGGCTCGTCTTCCGGCGAGATACCCAACGTCATCGGAGACGCCGGGGTGATATTCAAGGAAGGCGACGCGAATGGCCTCGCCGCAGCGTTAAGGAAACTCGTAAACGACAAACCCTTGAGGGACTCTTACGCGGCGGCCGGGAGAAAGAGGGTGCTTGAGAAGTTTACATGGAGGCGGGTGGCCAATGAACTCGTCAAGGTATATGAAGAGGTCTTGAACCGATAGCCTATTATGAGACGCGCCTTTAGCAGGGAATATCTCTACGATAAGCGTTCCATGGCGTTCCTGCAAGGGGCAGTGGACTCGATCGGGTATTTCATAAGAAGGCCGAGCGAACGGATATTGAAGAAGGACGCGGTGCGCGGCATCCTTATCGCCCGGATAGACCACCTTGGAGACGTATTTATCGCCTCCGCGATACTGCCGCACCTGAAAAAGACGTTCCCGGAGGCGAGGATCGATTTTCTGGCGGGCGATTGGACGCACGCATATCTCAAGACAAATCCTCTAATCAACGGGATAATCCGGTATGACGCCTTCAAGCACAACAGACGGGCTGGTCTTGCAAAGAGGGCGATTGCCGGGGTCTTAGGGTATATAAATGCCATAAGAAAACTGCGCGCCGCCTCATACGACCTTTGCATCAATCTCAGGACTTATCCGTTCAACGCATCGACCCTCGTGTATCTCGGCGGATGCAAATATTCGATGGGATTTGCAACCGGAGGGTTCGGGTTTCTTCTGGACACGGTCATCCCATATAGAGAGAGGGTCCATGAGTCGGCGCATCTCGGCGACGCGCTTGCGGCCATCGGGGTGGAGGCAAGGGAGCGGGATTTGACGCCGCGATTCACATTGTCATCTGAGGCCGGACACAAGGCCGATGAGACGCTCGAATCCGCCGGCATCGCCGGAGGAGAGAGGTTCGCGCTCTTCCATACCGGCGCTGGCACGCCGGTGAAATACTGGAGACGCCCCGCTTGGGAGGAGACCGCGAAGAGGTTGAGAGAGGAATGCGGCCTCAAGGTGGTTGCGCAAGACCCGGTATACGGCGGCATAAATGGTTGCATTGCGCTTCCGGCTCTGGTATCTTTTGACGTGTATGCGGCCATTGCGAGGCGCGCCGCGCTCTTTATCGGGCTGGATTCCTTTCCCGCGCACCTTGCGGCGTCTTTCGGGACGCCTACGGTCGTGATATGGTGCGGGGTGAACGACCCTGTGCGTTGGCGGCCGTTGGGCGGGCGCGTCGCCATAGTCAATAAAGAAACGGATTGCTCGCCGTGTTTCAAAAAGAGAGGCTGCGCGGACATGACCTGCATGGAGATAAGCGCGGCGGAGTGCGTGGGCGCGGCGGCCGGGCTTCTTGATAAGGTAAAGTCAATCGGGATGGAGGGGGACTGAGAGATGAATATCTGCGTCATCGGGACTGGTTATGTGGGGCTTGTGACGGGCACCTGCTTCGCCGATTTCGGAGTGAACGTGGCGTGCGTCGATAAGGACTCCGCCAAGATCGACATGCTCAAGGCGGGCGGGATACCGATATACGAGCCGGGTTTGAAAGAGCTTGTGGACAAGAACGTCAGGGAGGGCAGGCTCTCCTTCACCACCGACCTCGCCTCGGCGATAAAGAACGCCCTGGTCATATTCATCGCCGTGGGCACGCCGCCGCGCGAGGACGGCAGCGCGGACCTCGTATACATAGAAGAGGTCGCGGCCACTATCGCAAAGAACCTCAACGGCTACAAGGTCGTCGTCACCAAGTCTACGGTGCCCGTTGGGACAGGCTCCCTTATCGAACGGATAATCGGCAAGGAGCAGCCCGGACGGCACAAGTTCGACGTGGCCTCGAACCCGGAGTTCCTGAGGGAAGGCTCGGCCATAGAGGACTTCATGCGTCCCAACAGGGTCGTCATCGGCGCAAGGGGCCAGCAGGCCATAGCGATACTCAAAGACCTCTACTCTCCGCTCTATCTCATAGAGACGCCGTTCATCATTGCGGACATAGAGACCGCGGAGCTTATCAAATACGCGTCCAACGCCTTCCTCGCCACGAAGATATCGTTCATCAACGAGATAGCGAACGTCTGCGAGCTCGTGGGGGCCGACGTCCACATGGTCGCCAAGGGCATGGGACTCGACAAGCGCATAGGCGCAAAGTTCCTCCATCCGGGGCCTGGGTACGGCGGGTCATGTTTTCCAAAGGACACGCTTGCGATCACCATGATTGCAAAGGAACACGGGTATACTTTTCAGATAGTCGAATCCGCCGTCGAGGTGAACGGAAGACAACGCGCAAGGATGCTCGATAAGATAAAGACGCTCGCCGGGCCGCTCAAGGGCAGGGTGATATGCGCCCTCGGCCTCGCGTTCAAGCCGAACACCGACGACATACGCGAGTCGCCGGCCATCGACATAGTCCGCATGATGGTCAAGGAGGGCGCTGTCGTAAGGGCTTACGACCCCGCGGCCATGGAGAACGCGAAGACGGCGTTGACCGAGGGCGTGGTCTTCTGTCAGGACGCCTACGAGGCCGCAAACGGCGCGGACGCGCTGGTCATCCTCACGGAATGGAATCAGTTCCGCAAGCTCGACCTCGGAAGGATAAAGGGCCTGCTGAACGCGCCAAAGCTCGTTGACCTCCGCAACGTCTATGACCCGGCGAGCATGAGGGAGATGGGTTTTGAATACGCCGGCGTTGGCAGGGGAGGAGTTTGAAGAAAGGGGGACGCTTGAGAAAAGAAAACGGAAAAAATATATTGACTACGCCGCCGTCCCGTTGTATATGTATGAAGGTGAACGCGCGGGGTATTCTGAACGAGAAGGGGTACTCGACGGCAGGGACGCTCTTCTGGATCGTCTTCCTTGCATTGTCCATATACGCCGGGTACAAGCTCGTGCCTCCTTATGTGGAGTATCGCCTCTTCAAGACCGACGTCGAGGAAGAGTCCAAGCTCGCGCACATGTATGGCAACGACAAACTTACCATGCGCATGCTCGCCAAGGCGCGGGACTGGTCGGTTCCGATAGACAAGGAAGACATCATCATCACCAGGGACACCGGCGAGATAAACGTCACGGTCTACTACACCGTGACCGTGGATTTCGCGGGGCTGTATCACAGGGACTTCGAGTATTACATAGACGTGACCGAGCCGCTGATGGAGAGCTCGGGCACGATGCATTAAGGCTTTACGGACATAAGGGCAGCGGCAGCCATTTAACTTAATCCCGCGAGATTAAGAATGGGGCGTCAGATGAGAGAAAAATCCTTAGGGAGATTGGCAGACCTTCGCGTTCAAACGGGCGCGGAGGTCTTTTTATTTACGGGACGCGCGTTATGAAGAACAAGACCGCGATGGATGAGCTGGGCATAGAGCGGGCGCTTGCGAGGATCGCGCATGAGATCATCGAGCGCAACAAGGGCATTGCCGGCATCGTGATACTCGGCATCCCGACGAGGGGGCGCCTGCTGGCGGAGAGGCTCGCCCGGAAGCTCGGCGAAATAGAAGGCGAGGCCCCCCCGGTCGGGGCGGTTGACGCCACCCTCTACCGCGACGACCTCGGCATGAAAAAAGATCAGCCGCCGCTCAAGGAGATGGAAATACCCATGGACATCGACGGCAAGACGGTCGTGATGGTGGACGACGTCCTCTTTACCGGGCGCACCATAAGGGCGGCCATGAACGCGCTCATGGACTTCGGCAGGCCCAGGGCCATACAGCTTGCCGCGCTCGTGGACAGGGGACACAGGGAACTACCGATAAAGGCCGACTACGTAGGCAAGAACATCCCAACCTCCCTCAAGGAGGGCGTGAAGGTGCATCTCAATGAAACGGACGGGGTGAACGAGGTCGTAGTAGAGGCGGCGCCGGAACAGAAGTGAATGTCCGTTCTGCCAATAACCGGTAACTGATCGACAATGAGACTCAAGCGCAAAGACCTGCTGACCATAGAAGACCTCGCAAGAGACGAGATAGAGTTGATACTCTCCACCGCTGAGTCCTTCAAGGAGGTCTCGGAGAGGGAGATAAAGAAGGTGCCGACGCTTCGCGGACGCACCATCGTCAACCTCTTCTACGAGCCTTCGACGAGGACTCGCACATCGTTTGAGATAGCGGCGAAGCGCATGAGCGCGGACGCGGTGAACATCTCCGTCTCGACGTCGTCGGTCGTCAAGGGCGAGACGATCAGGGATACCGCCAAGAACCTCGAGGCCATGAGGCCGGACTGCATCGTCGTGCGGCACGCTGCCGCAGGGGTGCCGCTGATGCTCGCCCGCAATCTCAATTGTCCGGTCATCAACGCGGGCGACGGCGCGCACGAGCACCCGTCGCAGGCGCTCCTCGACATGCTCACGGTCAAGACCGCGCTCGGCAGGCTTGAGGGCGCTAGGCTCGCGGTTGTAGGTGACATTATGCACTCAAGGGTTGCGCGGTCGAACATCTACGGGTTC
Organism: Deltaproteobacteria bacterium; assembly: GCA_016219025.1. GTDB lineage: Bacteria > Desulfobacterota > GWC2-55-46 > GWC2-55-46 > GWC2-55-46 > JACRNO01. Next base: position 7,715 of record JACRCM010000053.1, read on the forward strand.
ACGCGGATGGGCGCGGAGGTGACGGTTGCAGGCCCGCCGACGATGATCCCGCCGGGCATCGAGCGGATGGGGTGCAGGGTTACGCATGACGTTGACGCCGCGATAAAAGACGCGGACGTGATAATGATGCTCCGCATCCAGCTTGAGCGCCAAAAGGATGCGTTCTTCCCTACCGCAAGGGAATACTCCGGCCTCTACGGGCTTGACGAGGCAAGGCTCAAGCGGGCTAAAAAAGACGTGCTGATACTCCACCCCGGCCCCATAAACAGGGGCGTCGAGATATCGAGCGGGGTCGCCGACGGCCCGTATTCGTTGATACTCAATCAGGTGACGAACGGAGTGGCCGTGAGGATGGCGCTCTTCTATCTCCTTCTGGGCGGGGCAAAGGAGGCGGCATAATATTATGAAAAGGCTGGTAATCAAAGGCGGCCGCGTCGTTGACCCGTCAACGGGTCTCGACGGCTTGCACAACATATATATCATGGCAGGAAGGATCGCCTCTATCAAAGAGGCGGCGTCCGACTCGACCGAACTTGCCGAAGGGCTTGATGTCATCGACGCCGGGGGTCTCCTCGTCATGCCCGGCATGATAGACTGCCATACGCACCTGCGCGAACCCGGGTATGAATACAAAGAGACGATAGAGACGGGCGCGGCGGCTGCCATAGCGGGCGGGTTCACGGCCATACTCTGCATGGCGAACACGAAGCCCGTGAACGACAACGAATCCGTCACGCGCTCTATCGTCAAGAAGGCCGAGGCAACGGGCATCAGGGTCTTGCCCATCGGCGCGTTGACCGTGGGACACAAAGGCGAGCGTCTCGCCGAGATGGCCGAGTTGAAGCGCGCGGGCTGCGTTGCCGTATCGGACGACGGGGCGCCTGTGACGAACGCCGCCCTGATGCGCCGGGGGCTCGAATATTCGCGCATATTCAACCTGCCCGTCATTACTCACGCCGAGGAACCATCCCTTGCTGGCAGCGGAGTTATGAACGAGGGGCCGGTCTCGACGAGGCTCGGGCTTGCGGGCTTACCCAACGCCGCCGAAGACGTGATGGTAGGCCGGGATATCGTCCTTGCCGGTCTTACCGGAGGCAGGCTCCACGTGGCGCACGTGAGCACGGCGCTCTCGGTAGAGATGATAAGAACTGCCAAGGCCAAAGGACAAAAGATTACGGCAGAGGCCACCCCGCACCATCTGCGCCTGACCGACGAGGCCGTGGCGGGCTACGATACCAACGCGAAGATGAACCCGCCGCTGCGTTCAATGGAAGACGTAATGGCGCTGCGCGCCGGTGTCGCGGACGGGACCATCGACTGCATAGCGACCGACCACGCCCCGCAGTCCACGATGGAAAAAGACGTTGAGTTCGACAAGGCCGCGAACGGGATAATCGGCCTTGAGACGGCCTTTTCCGTGATATACGGGCTGGTCGAGGAAGGCGCGTTCAGCCTCAGCCGCGCAGCCGCGGCCATGACCTCGAACCCTGCCAAGGCGTTCGGCATCGAGGGCGGCTCGTTAAAGGTCGGCGCCGCCGCCGACATTGCCATTATCGACCCGGAGCAGAGTTGGACTGTAGACCCCGCAAAACTCAAGTCGAAGTCAAAGAACTCGCCGTGGCTGGGAAAAGGGTTGAAGGCCGTGGTGGTGAAGACGATTGTAGGCGGACGGGTCGCGTATGTTAATGGGGGTTTTTGAATGAGTTGGTTATTGTTTATAGATGAAAGCGGGCATGACCACAGGACGATGCCGTATGAAGTTCGCGGTGGCGTAGCATTGCATGCGAAGCGGCTTTGGTCATTCATACAGCAAATGCAGTCGCTTGAGTTAAGCGTGTTTGGCGCGCCGTTGTAGAGATTCAAAAAGGAGATTAAGGGACAGTAGTGTCCGGTAAAAACTGAAAATTCTTTAAAGATTTATGTCTTATTTGCGCCCATCTTTTTAACCGGACAGCCTGCAATAGGCCTCAAAATGGCTATAATAGCATATTTGCACATGTAAAATGGGAGCTCTTACAA
>JACRCM010000006.1 GCA_016219025.1 Deltaproteobacteria bacterium
AAAGTTGTTCCGACCAAAAATCTCGTCACATAATATCTTTAGGTAATGGCTTTCTGTGTCATCAATTGTAATCCACAATGATCCGTCACTGGCCAAAAGAAGCCGCAATAACTCAAGCCGGTCCCACATGAGGGTCAACCATATAGAATGCTCCACGCCATCGTCGTAATGTGTAAACGCAGTTCCAGTGTTGTATGGTGGATCTATGAAAATACACTTAACCTTCCCGGCAAACTCCTGCTCCAGCGCCTTGAGCGCCAACAGGTTATCTCCGAAGATGAGCCGGTTGTCGAACAGGTCTTTTTCCCCGGTGCGGAACGGCGCGTGATGGGACTTCGCCGCGTCCTCCACGAGAATCCGCGGCTCCAGCCTCGGCCGGTTCTCCTTGCCAAGCCAAGTTAGTTCGAGTCTGGTCTTTTTCATCCCGCCCTTTTGCTATCCGAAGTACGCTAAAAGCTATTTTTAGCCTCTCGTTCCCAAGCTCCGAGGCTGTGTCGCAATCCAAAAATCCGAAAAAAGACCTCTATTTTCGGAGGGGTTTTACCCCTAAAATTCAAAAAAAATCGCTTGTAGGGCATCGTGGAGAGCCTGTTTTTTTACAGATACAATTGCGACACAGCCTCTCCGCTTGGGAACGCGCCTGACGGGAAGCTCCGCTTCCCGTCGTCATTGCCGCCTATTGATTCTCTCCGCAAAAAGCAGCTAATTGTAGTTGCCGGTTCACCGGCGTCTTTAAAGACCGCCCATAAATGGGCAACTACTGTTCCCGTCTCTTCTCCAGTATCTTTTCCGCCTCGCCGCAGCCCTGGCTCATGCCGAGTTTGCAGGCCATGTTGAAGTCGCCGAGGGCGCGGTCGGTTAGGCCGCGTTCGAGGTTCGTCCTGCCGAGGCCGTAGCGGATGAGGGGGTTGTCCGGGTCGAGGATGGCGGCCCTGTTATAGTCGTCGGTGGCCCTGCCGTAGAGTTTTTTGTAGAAGTATGCGTTGGCGCGGTTGTAGTATGCGCTGGAATAATCCGGGTTGAGCGCGATGGCGGCCCCGAAGTCCTCGATGGCCTTGCCGTATTCCTTCTTCTCATACCATGCGCCGCCGCGGTTGTTGTACGCCTCCGGCGCCTCAGGCGCGATGGCGATGGCCCGCGTGTAGTCCTTTATCGCCCTGTCGGTCTCGCCCTTCAATGCCCATGCGTTGCCCCGGTTGTTGTACGCGGCGGCGCTCTTAGGGTCGGACTTTATGACCCGCGTCATCTCATCTATTTTAGCGTCGTACTTCGCGTCCTCTATCGCGGTCCGTCCGCATGAAGACAGAAATGCCGCCGCTACGGCCGCGGCGGCTAAACCCGCGAGTCTCTTCTTAATCATCACTATGCGCCTCTCCCCGGGTTGCGTTACTTGCCGGTTTCTTTGGCCGTCTTTACCGCGCCGTTTATCCGCGCGCGGTCTATCGGCTCGACCTTGACCTTGACTATACGGTTGAGTTCCACGTCCACGACCGTGAACCTGCGCCCTTTATATACGACGAATTCGCCGCCGCGCGGTATCCGTTGCAATTTTGCGAGCATGAACCCGGCGAGCGTGTGGAACTCCTCGTCTTCCTCTTCTATCACCACCCCGGCGTCCTCGAGGTCGCCGAGCGAGGCCGAGGCGTCTATGAGGAGGCTGCCGTCGCGGAGTTTTTCCACGAGCCCGCCCTTGCCGACGTCGTATTCGTCCTCTATCTCGCCGACAATCTCCTCAAGTATGTCCTCTATGGTGACGAGGCCGTCCACGTCCCCGTGCTCGTCGACGACGATGGCGATGTGGACTTTGCGCCGCTGCATCTCGCGCAGGAGGCGGCTTATCATCACCGAGTTCGGCACGAAGTACGGGGGACGGAGCAGGTCTTTTATCACGACCGGCTTGCTGCGCTCTATGCAGATGAACACGTCCTTGTTGTAGAGGACGCCGACGACCTTGTCGAGCGAGTCCTGATATACCGGATACCTTGAAAAACCCGTCTCAGAGATGAACCTGAGCGCCGCCTCGGGCGGCGTGTCTACCTCGATGGCGCTGAACTTGTGCTTGGGCACCATTATCTCTTTAACCGTGGCGTCGGCGAACTCGAATATGCCGTGGAGGAGCGCGGCCTCGGTCTCCTCGAACACGCCCGTAGCGCGTCCCTCCCTGATGAAGAACTTGACCTCTTCCTCGGATATGAAGACCCGCTTCTCCTCGCCCTTGACCCCGAGGGCCTTCAGCACCGTCCGGGTCGAGGCCGTGAGTATCCTTACGAAGAACGATGTCAGGCGCGAGAGCAGGTCGACCGGACGCGCCGCTATGCAGGCCGCGCGTTCCGCGTGTCTGAGCGCCAGCGACTTGGGCACTAGTTCGCCCACCACGAGCGAGACGTAGGAGATGACGATGACCACGGCTCCAACGGACAGTATCTCGGCGCCGTCGCGGATGAAGGCCACGGGTATGGCGGATAAGACGGGCTTTAACGACTGCGCCGCCGCGATGCCGCCCAGGGCCGAGGCGAGGGTGCCCACGACCGTGACCCCGACCTGCACGGTCGCAAGGAGCCTGTCCGGGTCTTCCTTGAGCCTCGCCACTATTACGGCGGCCTGGGAGCCTTCCTTGGCGAGCTTCTCCAGCACGCTCCGCTTGGCCGTGATGATGGCTATCTCCGCGCTTGCGAAGAAGCCGTTGAGGAGTATCAGCACGATTATCGCTATCGCCTCGAAGATGAGGCCGTCTGAAGGCATGGTATCCTATGGGTTAGGCCGGGAGCGCATAGATGAAGCTACGATTTACAAAGTGAGACCCCTGAAAAACCCTCAAAAGAGTGTCATTCAGAGCGCAGCGAAGAATCTCGCGCTTAGGCAATTCAATATGTTACGAGATTCTTCGTCGCAAAGGCGCTCCTCAGAATGACAAAAAACAGGC
>JACRCM010000007.1 GCA_016219025.1 Deltaproteobacteria bacterium
ATCTCCCGGCGGGTCTGCTTGCGATAACGCTCAAAACCGTTTTCAGCGAAAGTCCTCTGGCGCATGATGTCAACCTCCGTGCCGCATGATGCGATAAGTATATCATGAGGCAGGGGAGGAATAAATCAGAGTTTCCTTAAGTATGGTGTCCCCGGAATTCCTGGTGTCCCCAGAATTTCCACGGAATTCCCAAGAGTTAAGTATGGCGTCCCCGGAATTCCAGAAAGTGCCTCTCCAAAACTATGATAAACATCATGGTGTTTTGCAGCATAGCTTTTGTAGTCAGTTACCATACCCTCGCATGTTACACATGTGCTGCAACTTTCTTGTGCATAAACTTCGCTAACAAAAGTTATCCTATCAAGCAAGGAAAAGCTGATAGACGGTTCTTTTGAAGAGGCCCCACCAATACCGCTTGACGACATCGGGACTGTGAGTGCCGTAGGAATGCCAACCACAACCTCAATATTCTCTTGAATATATGTATTATAATCTTTGGCCACAATCAAGATGTCATACTTACCGGAAGGCAACCCATATATATCAAAATTGCCATCTACGTCCGATACTGCAACAGCTATAGAATTATACCCGGTTATCAAAACCCGCGCTTTACCAATCGACACCCCGTTAATAGAAGAGAATATCTTCCCCTTCAAGGACAGATTCGAGGCATCCTTTTTAACCACCAAATCTATCCCCCCGGAATCCTGCCCACTCATAATGTTGATACTCAGAGGATTCCGGGGACGCCATACCTATCTCTTCCTACAAACCCACAACATTCTCCCTACCTCCCCCGCTCGTTTCCCCAGACGTATTTGTGCATCTGTAATTGAAGACGGACGGAGAGGCCGTCCTTGAGTATCCATTCCGCGAGCGTCTTGGGGGGGAGTCCCGGGGAGACCGGGGCGAAGAGCACCTTTTGGGTGGCGTCGCGGAGATACTCCTCTATAAACCGCTTTGCGAACTCGTAATCGGCCATGTCGGCTATGACGAACTTCACCTCGTCGTCTTTGGTGATAAACCCGATATTTTCAACGAGAAACGCGCCTGCAAACCCGCTTGATGGGCACTTCACGTCCACAACCTTTATCGCCCTCCGGTCTATCCCCTCAAGACTTATGCTCCCGTTCGTCTCTATCAGGACGCGGCAGCCAGCGTCAAGGAGCGCCGCGGCAAGCTCCTCGGCCTCCTCCTGCATGAGCGGCTCGCCGCCGGTTATCTCCACGAGGCCGCACCGGTATTTCTTTACCTCGGCCATGACCTCGTCGACCGCAAGGTCGCGCGCGCCGAAGGTCGTCTGGGCGTATGGCGTGTCGCACCACGAGCAGGCGAGGTTGCACCCGCCGAAACGGACGAATACGCACGGAAGCCCGGCGTACGTGGACTCGCCCTGGATGCTCTGGAAGATTTCGTTGATCAGCATGGTCTATTTTCCCGTTCCGCTATTTTATAAATTTGCCGCAAAAGACTAACTCCCCATGAAACAATCGCCGATTGTTTCATCCTCTTATCCCGCATGAAGCCGCGGGCAAGAAGGGAGGTCTTTCTCCTCCCCTTGGGCAAGACGCGGGTGCTTTTTCCCGCACCTTGACTAAGGGAAGACCGGGTGGGGTTACGCTTTGACAATTTTCACCAAACGGCTAACTCCCCATGAAACAATCGCCGATTGTTTCATCCTCTTATCCCGCATGAAGCCGCGGGCAAGAAAGGAGGTCTTTCTCCGCGCCCCTACTCCTTCCACGCCTCCTCGGTCTTTTCCTTCTTCGCCTCTTCGGGCCTCTGTTTCTTGTCCGTGGCCGGGCGCCCGAATTCCTTCAGGCCCTTTGCGAGGGAGAGGAGTTTCTTCTCCACAAGGGAATTTATCGTGCCTTCGGGGTATTTACCGGAGGCGTCGCGGACGCCGACGGTCATGCCGGTGAGTATCTCAAGGCCGTCGTCGATGTTGTCTATCGGGTATATGCTGAACCTGCCCTGCTCAACCGCCTCTACGACCTCTTTCCTGAGCATCAGGTTCCTGACGTTGCGCCGGGGCATTATGACGCCCTGTCTGCCCGTAAGCCCCTTTGCCTTGCACACGTCGAAGAAGCCTTCTATCTTTTCATTGACCCCTCCGATGGGCTGGACCTCGCCGCGCTGGTTCATGGAGCCTGTGACCGCGAAGCCCTGATCAATGGGCGCGTCCGCGAGGCTCGATAAGAGGGCGTAGACCTCGGTGCAGGTGGCGCTGTCGCCTTCTATCTCGTCGTACAACTGCTCGAAGCAGATGGACGCGGAGAGCGTTATCGGAAAATTCCTTGCGAACCGCTCGCCCAAGAAGCCCGAAAGTATGAGGAGGGCCTTGTTGTGAATCTTCCCGGACATCTTCACCTCGCGCTCGATGTTGACTATCCCGGCGTCCCCCATGTGCGTGCGGGCGGTTATCCTCGACGGCTTGCCGAAGGCGTAGTCCCCCATGTCGAGGACGGCTATGCCGTTTATCTGGCCCGCGACCCTGCCGTCGGTGTCCACCATTATCACGTCGTCTTTTATGTAATCGCGGAGCCTGTCTTCTATCCTTGAGTGCCTGTATACCGCCTCGGCCTCAGCGCGTTCCACGTGCCTAGCCGACACGACGGAGGCGCCGTCCACCCCGGCCCAGTAGGACGCCTCCACCACGACGTTCTTTATCTCGTTGAACCGGGCGGTGAGCTTGTCCTTGTCGCCCGCTATCCGGCACCCGCGCTCCACCACCCTGGCCACGCCGCTCCCGTCGAACGGGAGGAGCCCCTCCTCCTTGCAGCGCGTGGCGATGTACCACGCGTATTTCATGACGTTGGTCTCGCCACGCTCCATGACGTTGTCGAAGTCCGCCTTAACCTTGAAGAGCTTCCTGTACTCCTTGTCGAGGCTGTAGAGGAGATAGTAGACATACGGCTCGCCTACGATGACGAGCTTTATCTTCACGGGTATGGCCTCCGGCTTGAGCGTGGAGGAGGATATGAGCCTGTACTGCTCCCACACGTCCTCGATCCTCACCTCCCGGTTCTTGAGCATCCGCTTTATCGAGTCGTATACGAAGATGTTGCGGAGCATGTCCAGGGCGTTGACGATGAGATAGCCGCCGTTCGCCTTGTGGATAGAGCCGCCCTTTATCATGGTAAAATCCGTCGAGGCCACGCCGAACTGGACGCGGTACTCCACCCTGCCGAAGAGGTTGTAATAGGTCGGGTTGGTCTCGAAGACCACCGGCGCCCCGGCGGTGTCGCCGTTGTTCACGATGAGGTTCACGCGGTAGCGCTCGAATGCGGGCTCCTTGGACGGCATTCGCAGCGCCCCGATGGAGATAGGCATCTCCTCCTTGGGGCGGAAGTCGTCGATGTTGTCGAGGACGTTCTCCCGCACCCGGTTCAGGTACTCGGTGACCCCGGCGAACTCCTTCCACTTCTCGAAGAGGTCGTTCATCAGGGGGTTCACCACGTACTGGACGACCTCGCGGTCGAGGGCGCTTATCCTGTCCTTCGTCTCCTTCTCGATGGCGCGCGCCTCTCTGATGGCGTCCGAGAGCTTGTCCTGCATCACGCGCAGGGCCTCCTCCAGCTCGGCCTTCTTATCCTTCGGCAGTCCCTCGAACTCCTCCTGGGCCATGGCCTTGCCGTTCTTTGCAGGCACGACCGAGAGGCCGCTGACCGATTTCTTGAGGAGGACTCCCTTCTCTATGGCCTTTTGCTCGAGGCGGAAAAATATCGTCCGCGTCCGCTCCTGCTGGCCGTCGAGTATCTCGTCGCGGTGCTTCTCGTAGTCCTTGCTCTCGAAGACCTTGGGGATGTCGCGCCTGAGCGCGTCCACGAGCTCGTCCATGTCCGCGGCGAGGCCCGCGCCCTTGCCCGGCGGCAGGCTTATCGCCTTAGGGCAGTCCGGCTCCGCGAAGTTGTAGACGTAGCACCAGTCGTCGGGCGCCGGCTCGGCCTTGGCCTTCTGCTCTATGATGCCCTTTACGGTGGTGTCCTTGCCCGTGCCCGTCTCTCCGAGGACGAAGATGTTGTAGTTGTGGTTGGCGATACCGAGGCCGAAGTCGATTGATCTGAGCGCCCGCTCCTGGCCGATTATCTCGGAGAGGAGCGGAAGTTCCGCCGTGGTCTTGAAGGTAAACCCGTCGACCGGGCATCTGTAGGAGAGTTCGTCGGGGGAGAGCGGCTTGTGTGCGGGCATAAGACCTCCGGTAGTCAATGAAGGTGGTTGCGTTCCCTATGGGCGATCTTGCGGAGCGTGTCGTTGGTGTCGCACCCCGAACACTCCGCCTGTAGAGTAGTATAGAAGATATGATGCGTCCCGGCAAGTCTCTCGTTCACCTCGGCGAATATCTCGCCCATGCGCCATCTCTCAAGCGGCTCGATGTCGAGGTGCGCGGAGAGGGCGTAGACGTTGTGGCAGATCGACCATATATGGAGGCTGTGGACGCTTGAGACGCCCTTTGACGCCTTTATGTCCTCTATCACCCTGCCGAAGTCTATATCCTTGGGCACGCCCTCCATGAGTATGTGCGAGGCGTCCTTCATGATATTGAACGACCCCACGAGTATTATAGCGCCGATTAAGTCGCTTATGAGCGGATCGACGAAATACCAGCCGGTATACGCTATGACGACCGCCCCAACGATGACGCCCACCGACGCGGCGGCGTCCCCCACTACGTGGACATAGGCGCTTTTTACGTTAAGGTCGCCCTCGGCGTAGCTCATAAGCCACATGGCCACCACGAGATTCACCACGAGGCCGACGGCCGCGATGACGAGCATCCCGGCGCTCTCGACCGGCTGAGGGTTGGAGAACCTCTCATAAGCGCTGTAGAAGATGAACGCGGTGACGAGGATGAGGATGAAGCTGTTGATCCACGAGACGAAGACCTCGACCCTGTGAAGGCCGTAGGTGCGGGTCTCGGTAGGGGGCAGCTCGGCTATGTGCATGGCCGCAAGGGAGAGGCTGAGCGCGAAGACGTCCATGAAGACGTGCGCCGCGTCGCTCATCAGCGCGAGGCTGTTCGTGAAGTACCCGCCCGCAAGCTCCGCGACGAGTATTACGCCGGTGAGCGCGATGGAGAGCCTGAGCCTGGCCTTGAGCCCCCGGTCGGCCTCCGCGTGCGGATGATTATGGTTATGGTCGTGGTTGTTGTGGTTGTCTACAGCCGTCATAAATAAGATACCGTGACCGTGGGCCGTGACCGTGATAGATGCCGTGCGCCGCGGAAAAGGCGTCTTCCACGGTCACGGCCTCTATGGTATCACCCAGACGCTCTCTTTCTTCAATAATACCTTGATGACCGCGCCGGTGGCAAGCCCTAACTTCCTCACGACGAAGTTCGGAAGCTCCACCTTCAGGGCCGCGCCGCGTTCTCCGGCCCTGAGAAACAGGACGTGCGTGGCGCCCTTAGCCATGACCGAGGTTATCTCGCCCTCGACGACGTTCTCGTTGTCCTTGCCTCCAACGGCCTTGTCCGGCTTTATAATAATCACTTCTTCGGGCCTGATGCAAAACGTCACCTCCCGGCCCGGCGCGACGGCCGCCCCGGGCGGCTGGAACGCGGATATGCGGCCTATATCAGGATTATGTATGACAACCGTCTCCGCGTCAACGGCCTCCACCCTGCCGCTGAAGATATTCCTCGCGCCCATGAACCGCGCGACGTTGCGGGTAGCGGGCCTGTAGAAGACCTCTTCGCGCGTCCCCACCTGCTCTATCCTGCCGTTGTTTATCACGGCTATGCGCTCCCCGAGCATGAACGCCTCTTCGAGGTCGTGCGTGACGAGTATCGTCGTGATGGGATATAAGCGGTGGATGGTAAGGAGGTCGGCGCGGAGTTTCTCGCGCACCTGATAGTCCAAGGCCGAGAAAGGCTCGTCGAGGAGCAGTATGCGCGGCGAGGCCCCGAGCGTCCTGGCGAGCGCCACCCGCTGTTTCTGGCCGCCGGAGAGTTCGCCCGGATAGCGGGCGTCAAGCCCTCCGAGGCGCATGACGTTTATAAGCCCCGCCGCGCGCTCCCGCGTCTCATCGGGCGGGAGGCCGTCCATGCCATAAGCGATATTCTCCCTCACCGTCTTGTGCGGAAAGAGCGAATAGTCCTGAAATACGAAGCCGATCCGCCGGGTCCGCATGGGCGCGTCCACGCCCATGCGCCCGTCGAAGATGACGCGCGCGTCTATCGTCACCCTGCCCTCATCCGGCCTTATGATGCCTGCAAGGAGTTTTAAGAGCAGACTCTTGCCCGCGCCCGAAGGCCCGAAGAGCACGAGGAGCTCTGGCCCAAGCGAAAGCTCCACGTCTATGGAGAAGCCGCCAAGGGCCTTTTTGAGAGAGAGGTCTAACAATCGGTTATCGGTTATCGGTTATCGGCTATCGGTTATCGGTTATCGGCTATCGGCTATCGGCTATCAGTTATCGGCGGTCAACCATCAGACCGCTGATAGCTAAAAGCTGACCGCTTCCTCAAACGCATCACGGCTCACATCCTCCCCTTCATCAGCCTGCCCGTGGCGTAGATAACGCCGAACGAAAATACGGTTATTATAAGGACGAGGGCGTTGGCCGAGGCCGTGTCCCCGGACTGCACCGCGTCGTATATGGCTATCGGCAAGGTCTGAGTCCTGCCCGGTATGTTGCCTGCGACCATTAACGTCGCCCCGAACTCTCCTGTTGCGCGGGCAAACGCCATGACCGCGCCAGCGAGGATGCCCCTCCACGCCAGCGGAAGGGTTATCGTCCGCAAGACCTCCCATTCGGTCTTGCCGAGGAGACGTGCCGCGTTTTCAAGATCACCCCCCACCCCCTCGAAGGCCGCGCGCGCCGGTTTTACAAAAAGCGGGAGCGATGATATGACGGCCGCGACTACCGCGCCCTTCCACGTGAAGACTATCTCGATGCCGAGGGTATCCGAAAGAAATCTTCCAAAGCCGCTCCCCCTGCCCAAGAGGACAAGGAGGTAATATCCCAGCACCGTGGGCGGCATGACGAGCGGCTGGACCACGAGCGCGTCTACGATGTCCTTGCCCGGAAACGTCTTCCTCGCAAGCGTCCACGAAAGCGCGCCACCCGCGCACACCGTTATAACGGTGGCGATGAGCGAGACCTTGACGGTCAGATATAGAGGAAAGAAGTCCATGCGATTATCGGTCAGCCCCATGCGTTCCCGGAGGGCCGAAGCCGTATTTCTTCAAGACCTCCATGCCCCTTGGCCCTGCCGCGTATTTAAGGAACTCCCGGCAGAGCGCGTATTCTTTCGACGCCTTGACAATGCCCGCGGCCTGCTCTATGGGCTTGTATAGAGACGGGTCGATAACTACGTAAGAGAGCCTCGGCGAGCCTGCCACGGCCAACGCGATGATCCCTGCCCCGGCGTCGCCGGCGTCTATGAATTTAACGGCCTGCGCCACGTTCTCTCCGTAGACCACCTTGTCCTTAACGCCTTCCCAGACCCCGGCGGCGATGAGCGCCTCCTTCCCAGCCCTGCCGTAGGGCGCGTGATCCGGGTGCGGCAACGCTACCCAGCGCGCCTCCGGCCTCAGGAGGCCGGCAAGCCCGGTCAATTTAAACCCGGCGTCTGCCCGTGCGGCAAGGACAATGGCCCCTCTCGCGTAGGGCGTGACTGAATCAGGCGCTACAAAACCCTCCTTTGCCAGCGTGTCAATGACGGACGCATCGGCGGCGAAGAAGAGGTCGAAAGGGGCGCCCTGTCTTATCTGCGCGGCCAACATGCCGGTGGAGCCGAAGGACAAGACAACATGCGCACCCGTGGCCTGTTCGAACCCAGAGGTTATCTCCTTGAGCGCGAAGGTCATGTCAGCGGCAGCCGCAACGGTCAACTGTCTTTGTTCCCCTCTTGCGGCGCCGGGGATTAAGACGAGCATTAGCGTCAACCAGACAAGACGCTTGATGTGTCTCATGGAATGGCCTCCTGCGTATTTGCAAAAAAAAGACCACACCCGCGCATGGGTTGGTCTTCAATAGACGGCCTAACGGCAGACCGTCTTAAATCTCCTTTCCAAGCGCGGGAGGCGCGGCCGTTTCCAACCGCACCCTGTTCGGCCAAGTCCCATAGATGGCAAAAACCACCCGTAGAGGCGTTGGCTCGGAGATCAGTATGGAACTAATCTAACACGGCGGAAGGCGGCAAGTCAAGAGGCACATTGTCAACCTTAATATCTTTAGGTTGACAATAATAGCCATTCCGTGTTAATCAAATATGTTATGAACATACTCGAAAAAGCGCTTGAAAAGGCCCTCCGCTCCGAGGGCATCACGCCCGGCGAGGCAAGAGAATTTGCCGCTCTCCCGGACTCGGCATTATGCGACATCCTCAGCGTGACCGACAGGGTCAGGCGGCATCACAGGGGCATGGAGGTCAACCTCTGCTCCATCGTGAACGCGAAGAGCGGACTATGCAGGGAGGACTGCTCGTTCTGCGCCCAGTCGGCGCAATACTCCACCGGTGCCCCCGCCTACCCCATGGACAGCGCCGCGGCGCTCATCGGCGCGGCTGAGAACGCGGCCCTAAACGGGGCGCGGGAGTTCTCGATAGTCACGAGCGGCACGAGGGTCGAAAAAGAGGGCGACGTTGCCGTCCTTGAGGCCGCGCTCGCGGCGATGAAAGAAAGGGTCGGGGTGGAGCGGTGTGCCTCGCTCGGCATCCTCCGCCGCGGCGTGCTCATGCGCCTCAAGGACGCGGGCCTGCAAAGCTACCACCACAACCTTGAAACCTCGCGGAGTTTTTTCCCGAATATCTGCACGACCCACGCCTACGGCGAAGACGTGGAGGCGGTAAGGACGGCCAAGTCGCTCGGCCTATTCGTATGCTCAGGCGGGATATTCGGCCTCGGCGAGACGTGGGACGACAGGATAGAACTCGCCTCCACGCTCGACGGACTCGGCGTGGACTCGGTGCCCGTGAACTTCCTCAACCCCCGGCCCGGCACGCCGCTTGAGCACGGCTCCAACCTCACGCCCGTTGAGTGTCTGAAGATTATCGCGCTTCTACGCCTCATGCTCCCGGCAAAGGACATCGTCGTGTGCGGCGGAAGGGGCGTCAACCTGCGCGACCTTCAGCCGCTCATATTCGCGGCTGGCGCGAACGGCATGATGATAGGCAACTACCTCACCACCCCGGGCCGGGACGCGAAGGACGACCTGCAAATGATAAAAGACCTCGGGCTTCGGCCACGGGGACTGTAGCGGCCTTATGTCCCTTACGTTCAACGAAGAACTCGACCGGCTAACCGAGGCCGGACTCCGGCGCTCGATGACGGTCGTCGAATCGGCCCAGGGGCCGCGCGTCAATATCAATGGCCGCGACACGCTCCTCCTCTGCTCGAACGACTATCTCGGCCTTGCAAACCACCCCGCGCTCAAGGAGGCCGCCCGCGCCGCGATCGGGAAATACGGCGTAGGCTCAGGCGCCTCACGCCTCGTATCGGGCACGATGGAGCCGCATGTCGCACTCGAAGGGCGGATTGCTCGGTTCAAGGACGCGCCGTCAGCGCTCCTCTTCAACTCCGGGTACCACGCGAACATCGGCGCGATTACCGCGCTTGCCCACAGGCACACGGAGATATTCTCGGACAGGCTCAACCACGCCTCCATCGTGGACGCCTGCATCCTCTCGCGCGCGAAGGTTCACAGGTACCAGAACCGCGACGTGGACGGCCTCGAACGCCTGCTTAAAAGATCAAAGGCCCGGCGCAAGCTCGTCGTCACGGACGGCGTCTTCAGCATGGACGGGACTATCGCGCCGCTCGTTGACGTTGCAGGACTCCTCGACAGATACAACGCCATGCTCCTCCTCGACGACGCGCACGCCACGGGCGTGCTTGGGACGCATGGCAAGGGCACGCTCGAACACCTCGGCGTTCCGGCGCATCCGTCGATCATCCAGATGGGCACGCTCGGCAAGGCGGCAGGGTCGTTCGGCGCGTTCATAGCCGGGGACAAGGCGCTTATCGACCTCCTCGTCTCAACGTCGCGCCCCTTCATCTACACGACCGCCCTGCCCCCGGCCGCATGCGCGGCGTCGATAGCGGCCATCGACATAATCGAAGGCGAACCGCAGAGGCGAAGGAACCTCCTCGACAACGCCGCATTCGTGAGGGACGCGCTTGCTCATGCAGGGTTCGACACGCTCGGCTCGGAGAGTCAGATAATCCCGATACTCATCGGCGACCCTGTAAAGACCATGACCGTTACGAAGCGGCTCCTTGACAGAGGCGTCTTCATACAAGGCATAAGGCCGCCAACGGTGCCTGACGGCACTTCGAGGCTCCGCGTCTCCCTCTCGGCAAGCCACGCGAGGGCAGACCTTGAGTTCGCGCTCTCGATGATAATCGAGGCCATGAATGAGCAGGGCTGAAGCCGTATACATACATGGATGGGCCACGGACGCATGGGTATGGGAAGCTACGGCCCGGCTCATAGGCGTTGACCATATCAACATCGCCCTGCCCGGACACGGAGGCAAGGGCGCATGGGACGCGCCGACGCTCGGCCCGGCGCTCGCCGAAATAGAACGGGCCGCGCCGGACGGGCCTCTTATCGGCATCGGCTGGTCGCTCGGCGCTCAAGCAGTCTTGGCCTCGGCCATCGCGGACCCGTCCAAGTGGAAGGCGCTGATACTCGTCGGCGCTACGCCGCGCTTCGCCGCGGAAGAAGGATTCAATCACGGACAATCAAAGGCTCTGGTAAGGCGGATGATAATGGATATGAAAAAAGACGCGGCCAGCACCCTCAAGCGGTTCTACAGGCTCAATTTTACGCAAGAGGAACTTTCCACCCCGGAGGCGCGGCGTTTTTTTGAGAGGTACGTTTACCCCGGTCCGATGGACTGCGATGCCGCAACCCCCGGATGCTTCCCTGTCTTCAAGTACGACGAGGTAACGAGGGCGCTTGAGGCCCTTTACTCAGCCGACCTGCGTGGCGGCCTCGCATCCATTGCCGCTCCGACCCTCGTCATCCACGGCGCTGCGGATGCGGTAACGCCCGTGGAGGCCGGGCGGTATCTTGCGGAAAATATCAAAGGCGCGGCCTTCGCGCCGATGGACGGCGCGGGGCACGCGCCGCACCTGACCCGGAATAAGGAATGCGTCGAGGTCATCAAGGGGTTTCTCAAGACGCTATGACGCTCCGCAAGGAATCCATACGGGCGGCCTTCGCAGAGGCCGCCGCCACCTACGACGGAAGCTCCAGCCTCCAACAGGAGGTCTGCGCGGAGCTTGCAAGATTCGTCCGCGGCGCTTGCGCGCCCCCTGCCGCGCCCGGCCTGATACTCGACGCGGGCTGCGGCACCGGCAGGCTCGGACGCGCATTGGAGGATGAATACAACGCCTGCCGCGTCGTCTCCTGCGATTTTGCCCAGCCAATGCTCATCGAGGCGCGGCTCAAGGACTGCGAGGCCGCGCTCGTCGGCGGAGACATGGACTCCCTCCCGTTCGCGGAAGAGACGTTCGATATTGTGGCGTCGAACCTCGCCTTCCAGTGGACGGCCGGAGGCGGGGCATCTTTCAAGGAGGCCGCGCGGGTTCTGAAACCTGGCGGGCTTCTGGCCTTCACGACGCTTGGGACGGACACGCTGCGCGAACTCCGCGAATCCTGCGCCGAGGCAGGCATATCCGCAAGCCCCGTGCCGTTCATCGGCATGGACGCGCTGCCCATATTGCTCGATCGCGCCGGGCTGGAAACGGTTGCAATGGACAGACGGCCGATTACAAGAGAATACCCTGACATGCGCGGCCTCATAAAGACGCTAAGACTGATAGGCGCGGCCCCGCGCATTGAGGGCGCCGGGTTGAGCCTTGCAACAGGCACGCTGCTCAGGAAGGCCGGACAGGTCTACCTGAAACGATACCCGGCGCAGGGCAACGGCGTCGCCGCGACCTACGATGTCATATTCTGCGGGGCAAGAAAGGGGATATGAAGGCAAGGACAAAGAGGCTCATCGCCCTTGACAAACGCCACGTCTGGCACCCGTTCACGCAGATGAAGGAATGGGAGACGGCGGAAAATCTCGTAATCGAAAGGGGCGAAGGGAACTACCTCATCGACACCGAGGGCAGGCGCTATCTGGACGGGGCCGCCTCGCTCTGGGTGAACGTCCACGGCCACGGCAGGCGTGAGATAGACGCGGCCATAAAGACGCAGATGGAAAGGATAAGCCACTCGACCCTACTCGGCCTTGCAAACGTGCCGTCCATCGAGCTTGCCGGACGGCTCGCGGCCATAACGCCAAAGGGACTCGAAAAGGTCTTCTACTCGGACAGCGGCTCGACCGCCGTGGAGATAGCGCTTAAACTCGCGTTCCAGTATCAGGGGCAAACGCGCAAAGGCAACGCCAAACGCAAGTTCATCGCGTTCACAGGCGCATACCACGGCGACACCTTCGGCTCCATGAGCGTAGGCGAGATAGACGTATTCGTCAAAAAATACCGGCCCCTGCTCTTCGACTGCGTCCACGCGCCATACCCCTACTGCTACAGGTGTCCGCTCAGAAAGACGAGACGCGGCTGCGGCCTCGCCTGTCTCGACGCGCTTGAGGGGATATTAAAAAAACATCACGGCGAGACCGCCGCCTGCATCATCGAGCCGCTCCTGCAAGGGGCGGCGGGCATGATAACATCTCCGCCCGGTTTTTTAATAGGCGTCCGCAGGCTCACGAAAAAATACGAGTGCCTCCTCATCGCCGACGAGGTGGCAACGGGGTTCGGCAGGACGGGATATATGTTCGCGTGCGAAAAAGAGCGCGTAAGCCCTGACATCCTCTGCCTCGCAAAGGGGCTTACCGGAGGCTGCATGCCGCTTGCCGCGACGATGACGACCACGGAAATATATAACGCCTTCCTCGGCGAATACCACGAATACAAGGCGTTCTTCCACGGCCACACCTACACGGGCAACCCGCTCGGCTGCGCCGCGGCCATTGCGAACCTCAAACTGTTCGAGACGGGGCGCGTCATGGAGAGGATGCAGCCTAAAATAAAGCTCCTGACCGGATTGCTGAAGCGGTTCAAAAAACTCCCGCGCGTCGGAGACGTAAGACACATCGGACTCGCCGCCGGCATCGAACTTGTAAAAGACAAGAAAACAAAGGCGCCTTACCAGAGCGCCGAGCGCGCCGGACACAGAGTCTGCATGGAGGCCCGCAAGCGCGGCCTCATCATCAGGCCGCTCGGCGACACCGTCGTGATAATGCCGCCGCTCTCCATTAAAGACTTTGAACTTGAGCGGATGATTGAGGTAGTATACGGTTGCATAAGGCAAGTGACCGGGGGATAACTTGATGACCAGACTCGCATGGTTCATAACCGCCACAGACACCGGCGCGGGCAAGACGACCATAACCGCGGGGCTTGCCGCCGCCCTAAGAAGGCTTGGCCGCAACGTCGGCGTAATGAAGCCGATAGAGACCGGGTGCGGCGAAGACGGGGAGAGCCTCGTCGCGGCTGACGCCGCGGCCCTCAAGGCGGCCTCCGGCTCCGACGACCCGCTCTACCTCATAAACCCGTACCGCTTCGCCCGCCCGCTCAGCCCACGCCTCTCGGCGAGGCTCGAAGGCGCGGTGATCGACTTCGGCAGGATACTCGCGGCTTATGACGCGCTCTCAAGAAAGCACGACCTCATGCTCGTCGAAGGCGCGGGCGGACTGCTCGCGCCGGTCGCCGACGATAAGACGATGGCGGACGTGGCCGCGCTCCTCGGCCTGCCCGTCGTCATCGTCGCGCCGTCGCGGCTCGGCGTGATAAACCACGCGCTCCTTACCGTAGAGGCCGCGCATGGCCGCGGCATCAAGGTCAGCGGCATAATCCTCAACAACCCGGCCCAGCCCGGCGGACGCGACGAGAGCGGACGGCACAACAGGGCGGAGATTGAGAGGCTCGCCAAGCCGCCGGTGCTCGGGGAGGTGGGGTTCATGCGGGATGCAAGCGCCCTCAGCCCGGAGGAAGAATCCGTATTCGACGGCATTGCAACGGCGCTCGCCGCCCCGCGCAAATAGAACACGCGCCGTCCAGGAGGAAACTCCAGACGGCGCAACACTGTTTATTGATAGCTGTAAAAGTAATGCAATGGCGGCGCTTATGCTTAAACGAAAACGAGTATTCGTCATGCCCGAATGTTTCTGCCGGGCATCTAGCGTCCTTAGCGCGGGCGATAAGATAAATACACTGGATTCCTCCCCG
>JACRCM010000054.1 GCA_016219025.1 Deltaproteobacteria bacterium
AGGCCGAGACCTCTTTTATGGTGTCCCTGCCGGAGGTTATCCCGTCCCAGAATACAGCGAGACCAGCCCCGGAGTCCATCGGGGTGATGATTCCTATGCCCGTGGCCACGACGCTTCTCAACGCTTCGTCTCCGGCGCCCTGAAGAGCCATACAGCCGTGTCGAGCATGTAGTAGTTGTTCATAAAGAGGCCGCAACGCTCGAACCCGAGCGCCTCCGCCATCTTTATGGTCTCATCCGCGCCGTGGAAACCCCGCCAGCCCGCGCAGACGCTCTCTGCGAAGTCGTGTATGAAAACGCCGAGCCTCTGCCAGTGTCCCGCCACGCGCGCCTTGTCCCTGTCGGGGTAGGCCCACGCGACCGAGCCGAGCAACCCGCCCGGTCTCAAGACCCTCTTTATCTCCCCGTATACCCCGGCCCTTATATGCTCAGGTATGTACGGGTCTCCGCACGAGAAAAATACCATGTCGAAGCCGCGCCCCGCGAACGGCAGCGGCGAGCCGAACCCGTTCCACTGCGCCGACCCTGTCCAGCGTATGGCCCCGTTGTGCCTGCCCACGCGGGCAAGGGCCACGTGCCTCATCGTCTCGGTGAAATCAAGCGCGGTCACTCGCGCGTCCGGCCACTGCCTGAGTATCGTCTCAAGGCCGTGCCCCGTGCCGCAGCAGAGGTCGAGTATCCGGGGCGAGGGCGTCCCGGACGCGCCCATCGCGTTTATCAAAAAATCGCGGGCGACCCTGAATTCAAAGTTTCCGAGGAACCTGTCCCATGACAGCGCCGCGTCCGCGTCGAACGTATAGAGGTGCCCGCCGCCCCTGAGAAAGACCCCGGCGTGAGCCATGCACCTGTCGAAGAACTCAATCTTCGCGCCGAAGACCTCCTCCATCCGCCTTTCCTCATCCGCCGAAAGGGGCGCGGGGGGAGGGGCGTCCTTAAACGAATATACCGCTGTCCCAGCGTTGTTGACCTCTCTCACGGCCATGCCGCACTCTTCGAGAAAATCAAGGAGCACCCCGGCCATCCGGCCCCTGCCGTCAACGGTCTTGTAACCCGCCTCGACGCGGAGCATATCAAGAAACTCGGACGCGGTGAAGCGTTTGGCCGCGCGGACGGCATCAAAAATGCCTTCTCCGCGCGCGAATTCAATGAGCCGGGCCGTATACGCCCTTTGCGTCAGAAATCTTCTCAACAATTCAATGTCGCCGCGCAGATCGGTAAAAGCAACGGACATCCGGGGACCTCCTTAACGGTTACGGTATTTATCACGGTTTTTTCAAAACCAGCACACCGCCTCCGTCATTGAACCCTGCCGTGGTCACGACGGCGGCCTTGAGCGCGGCCGCCTGCGCCGTGGCGCTCACCCTTGCCCATGATGATACCGGAGACGCGCCGCCGCCGTCAATCATGGACGGCGGCACGCATCCGGAGTGGAGCGCCTTGAGAGCGGCAACGGACTGCATCATGTTGCTTGCGCCGAACGATTCGCCGACAACGGGCTTTACGCATCCGATATAAGGCTTGCCCCCCGCGCCGCCGAAGAGCGCCTTGAGGAAGGCCGCCTCTTTTGTATCCGCATAAGTGCCGTTCGCGCCCGCCGAAACGAATACGCCGTCTCCCATCTCGCCTAATTGACGCGGAGGTTTGAGCGTGCCGCTTATCGAAGAAACCACCGCGTAGACCCTTGCCCCCCTGGCCTCGGCCGCCTCTCTTTCTTCAAGCACTATGAAACACGCGCCTTCGCCCGGCACGAACCCGTTCGCCGCTTCGGAAAACGGTGAGATGCGCTCATCCTTGCCCTTGCAAGGAGAGAGCAGGCCGAGCCTCGCGTAATGTCCCCTGACCACCGGGTCAAGCTCCTCGGCCCCGCCGGCGATGCAGACCTTTACCCCGCTTCCACGCATGGTCTTTACGGCCATATTGATGGCGTATATGCCAGTTGAGAGGTCGCCGGTCACCGTGTGTCCCGGCCCCCTTATATTGAACGCGATGGAGACGTTCCCCGCGGGCGCGTTAAGGACGGAGTCTGAAAAGAGCGCGGGGCTTGCCGCGGCCGGGCCTGAGCCGGCCAATGCCTCGTGGAACTCCCTGGTGAAGTTGATCGCGCCGTGCGTCACGCCGGTGACGAGGCCGGTCTCTTCGGGATCAAGTCCCGCCGGGTCCAACCCCGCGTCAACGATGGCGAGCCTCGCGGCTGCGACCGCGAACTTCGAGAGGTTCGCCGCCCGCCTGAAGCGCCTGTCGTCGAGCACGGCGTCAATGTCCGGCGCCGCCGCGCCCAGACGGGAATGACGGCCCCGGCAGACCGGGGCAGGAGAGCCGATATCGCTGAAGAGCGGCCTCTTTTCCATGAGCGCGTCCCAGAAGGCGTCCACTCCCGCGCCCGCCTGGCTTATAACGCCTATGCCGGTTATGACGATATCAGGAGGCATGGTCTCCATATCTCCTGATGACAAGCGCCGCGTTCGCGCCGCCGAAGCCGAAAGAGTTTGAGAGTATCGTTTTAATCACGGCCCGCTCTCCGGGCCTGTCTATGACATTCAGGTTGAAGCCCGGCTCAGGCGTCCGGTAGTTGAGGTTCGGCGGCAAGACCCCGGCGTTCATGGCCATGATGGATATGGCCGCCTCCACCGCGCCCGCGCCTCCGAGGAGGTGTCCGGTCATGGGCTTGGTCGAGCTTACAGGCACGCGGGAGGCATGAGGACCGAAGACCGTCTTTATGGCCGCGGCCTCCATCGAGTCGTTCGGCGGCGTGCCGGTGCCGTGCGCGTTTATGTAGTCGATATCAGCTGGGTCGACGCCCGCGTCAACGATGGCCATTTGCATGGCGCGCGCGGCCCCTGCCCCGGAAGGGTCGGGCCTGGTTATGTGATATGCGTCGGTGGACTCACCATAGCCTATGACCTCGGCGATGATCCGCGCGCCCCTCGCTTTGGCGCGTCCAAGCTCCTCCATGACGAAGACCGCGCCGCCTTCGCCGAGCGCAAGGCCGTCGCGGTCGCGGTCAAACGGCCTCGTCACCGTTGGAGAGAGCGCCTGCAAGGAGTTGAACCCCGCGTAGGTGAACTCACACATAGTGTCGTAGCCCGCGGCTATCGCGGCCTCGGCGCAGCCCGATTGTATCTCCTTGAACGCGAAACCTATGGCGTTCGCGCCGGAGGCGCAGGCGTTTGACACGGTGGAGATTTCACCTTTTAACCCAAGCCTATCCCGCAGGTGAGCGGCCTGTAGGTGCGAGAGGTAATCCATGATGAGCGCCGGTCTCGGACGCCCCCCGGCCATGAGCGCCCGGTGATACGCCACGCCGCCTATCATGCCGCCGAGCGTGGTCCCGGCGAATACGGGCGTCTCTTCGGGCAGGCCCCGTGCAACGGACGCCTCGGCCATTGCCTCGGCGGCGGCGGCCAGAAGCAGCCTCGTTGCGCGGTCATGGCGCGCTAACTTGCCCGTAGCGGGTCTCGATATCTCCGGGTCTTTGACCTCGCCGCCCGTCCTTACCCGGTAGCCCGTTGTGTCGAACGAGGTTATCAGAGCTATACCGGAACTGCCTTCGATGACGCCGGAGAGGTTAGCCTCCTTGCCCGTGCCGAGCGCGGTAAGGATGCCCATGCCCGTGATGACCGCCCGCCGCCTCATCGCCTCTCCACCTCCGCGTGGGCTTTGCCTGCTACATGGCGCGAAGGCAGGATAAATCCCAAGACCGTGGCGTCGAGTCTGTGAAACCAGCCGAGGAAGAGCAGTATCACCGCAAGGAGCGCCCACGGCGTCCACGAAAAGGCGAGGATCGCCCACGCAAGCGCGCCGAACGCCGCAAATATGCCCGCCCACGTGATAAGGAACGACCTTATATAATATCCGTCCGCCATTGACTTGTTGCCGGGCATGATAATACCGCATGAGGGGTTAAACAGAAACGCAGCATCTGGAAATATAACCCAAAACCGCGCGGAAGGCAAACAAAAACAGGGGAAAACGAAGACCTGCTTAAAGCGGATTCGCAAAAAGGCCGTTACAAAAATCTTGACTGACTTATCGTAAAGAGATAATATCCGTCAAAGGACAAAAACAGACCCGAAACGTGCTCCATGGAGACCTGTCATGAGAAAAACGCTTGCGGGTTTATTGCCGATACTCGTCTCAGTCCTGTTTCATGCAAACAGCGCAGAGGCAATGCCCTGGGTCATACAAAAGGAATACACCTACAAGGCTGGCAAGGCTGACTCGAAGTCCACGGCCCGCGTCATCGCCTTTGAACACGCCAGAAGGCTTATCGCCGAAGACCTCGGCGCCTACCCGGAGCATCTGCCAGCCGTCGGCCTTAAACTCACAAAAGAACAAGTCGTCATGCTCCTCTCCCTCTTCACAACCGTGGATGTCATCGACGAAAAGTGGGACGGCGAGTCGTATTACATAAAGGCAAAGGCGGCGCTCCACACGGGCGATGCCGCGAGCAGCCTGCGTGAATATGATAAGAACGCGGCAAGGTTAAAGGAGGTCGAAGGCGTCAAAAAAAAGACAGTTGCGGCGTTCGATGCAATCGAGAAGATGTACGCCGAGTTTGAGACAGGCAACGGCGGGTGGGGCAAGGGCCGCGAGTATGGGAAGGCCGTGGACAGGCTGGAGGCTACGCACTGGTACGCCAAAGGGGTCGCGGAGGATGACAATAAAAAATCGATAGAGGCGTATAAAAAGGCGGTCGGCATCGACCCTGATTTTGCCGAGGCATATATACGCATAGGCACAAATATATCGATTAGCAAGGAGCGCGGCTACCCTGACAAGGCGATAAAGGCGTATGACAAGGCCATATCGCTCGCCCCTGACTACCCCCGGCCTTATAACAGCAGGGGCGGCCTGTACACTGAAACAAAGCAATACGACCGCGCCATAGAGGATAGCAGCAAGGCCATAGCCCTGTACCCGGATTACTCCCACGCCTACTACAACCGCGCCATAGCTTATTATAATCTCGGCCAAATCGACCGCGCCATTGAAGATTATACTAAGACCATCGCCATTGATCCTGATTACGTTGACGCCTACATCAACCGCGCTGGCACCTATGCGATACGGGAACAATGGGGTAAGGCCGTAGAGGATTACAACAGCGTGCTCGCCATAAACCCGTACGACGCCGACAGGTATCTTTTACGCGGGAACGCATACATGGAGATGCGCGGCCTCAACCGCGCGATCGGGGATTACAACCATGCTATTGTCATTACCTATGTAAACCGCGCGGCGATATACATCGCAGGCAGGGAGTTCGGCAAGACCATAGGCGACCTCAACGAGGCTCTGACCCTCGAGCCTGAAGATGCCGCGCCGATATACCGGATACGCGGGCTGGCGTATCTATTCAACCGCGAACCGGACAAGGCAATAGAAGACGCAGGCAAGTTGACCACCCTCAAACCTGACAACCCGGCTGGATACGTAGTACGCGCCATCGTCTATCACACAAAAGGCGAATCGGACAAGGCCGTTGAGGACTACGGCAAGGCATTGGCCCTAAGCCCAGGTGATGCGGATATATACATAATGCGCGGAGACGCGTTGTTTATGGCAGGCAAACATGACATGGCGATAGCCGACTTCACTGCGGCCATAGAGGCCAGACCCGGCTCGGCCCAGGCATACCTTGGCCGAGCCTACGCCTATTATGCGAAAGGCCGGATAGACAAGGTGCGAGAGGATTACTACAAGGCAACGGAGATAGACCCCGCTCTAAGCGACTCCTTAAAAAGGGTTATCGCCGAGGCAGAGGAAAAGAGGGACGGCGCAGAGCCCGGCAAGAACGCCGTGAACGCGAGACCCGACCTCACGCAGGCCATTATGAATTGGGTCATACCGAATAAGGGCGTGGACGGCTCGGCCATCGCCAAACAGACTCAACTCCTCTCAATGGCCTGCACTTACCGCGGCACCGCGTCCTCAAGGGCAGGCAATCTGACAATGGCTATAGAGGACTACACCAAGGCAATCGCGTTCGACCCTGCAAATCAGACCGCGTACGGGACCCGCGGCATGAATTATCTGGATAAGCGGCAGTATGACAAGGCGATGGCGGACTTCAACAAGGCCATAGAACTCGGCCCAACCGCGGCCGCAATATACCGCGGCCGCGGTTTTGCATACCAACAGACAAATGGACAGAAAGAGGCCATCGAGGATTTCAACAGGGCTATCTCCATGGGGCTCGGCGACGGCGAGACTTACACGCGCAGGGCACTCTCGCATCTGATACTGAGGCATTATGACGAGGCGATAGCGGATTACACAAGAGCCCTTTCCATGCGGTCTGACGAGCCCCTTGCCCTTGCCAACCGCGCCAAGGCTTATATAGCAAAAAACCAGCTATCCGAGGCGTACGCGGATCTGGACAAGGCCATCGGAAAGAGGCCGGATTACGCGGACGCCTACTCCGAGCGCGGCGGGGTGCGCGTCGAGTTGAAGGAATATGACAAGGCGCTGGACGACCTCGACAAGGCCGTGGAACTCAACCCCAAGGACGCGGCCGCCTTAATGCGGCGCGGCATTGCCCATGCCCAAAAAGGCAGCTACGAAATGGCCCTCGCTGACTATGACCAGGCACTGTCCCTCAACCCGGCTTCCGCGATGACTTATAACAACAGGGGGTTCACATACATGCAGATGGACGAATCCGCCAAGACGGTGGCGGACTATAACGTGGCCCTGGCCCTGGACCCCAAACTCGTCATAGCCTTATACAACCGGGGCAACGCATACCTGAGCGAAAAACTCTATAACAGGGCGATAACGGACTATGACAGGATAATATCCATCAACCCCTCCGACGGCGGCGGTTACGCCAAACGCGCCTACGCGTATATGCAGAAGGGGGAATTCGGCAAGGCCGTGGAGGATTATACCGCGGCCATAGATATAAACCCGCGCATGGCGAGCGCATTAAGCGGCAGGGGCTCCATATACATATCCCAACTCAAGGAAATGAGAAAAGGCTGCTCCGACCTGGCAAAAGCATGCGACCTCGGAGAGTGCGAAGACTACGTAAGCGCGCTCTTAATTCAGACGTGCGAATGATCCCGGACGAAGATTGCTTGAGGCGGCATCATGCCGTGTCAAAAGACATATTCAAGCCTTGCGGATGCGGGCTGCCCCCTACTTTTCCGCCCTCCCCAGCATCGCGAGCACCTTTCCCAGCGTCTCCTTCATCTGCTTGCGCTCGACTATCATGTCGAGCATGCCGTGCTCGAGGAGGTATTCGGCCCTCTGGAAGCCTTCCGGGAGTTTCTGTCTTATCGTCTCCGCGATAACGCGGGGCCCGGCAAAGCCTATGAGCGCCCTGGGCTCGGCTATTATCACGTCGCCGAGCATGGCGAAGGAGGCGGTCACGCCGCCCATCGTCGGGTCGGTGAGGACGGATATGTAAGGGAGGCCGCACTGCCTGAGCCTTGCGAGCGCGGCCGAGGTCTTGGCCATCTGCATGAGGGAGATGATGCTCTCCTGCATCCTCGCGCCGCCGGAGGACGAGAATATCACGACCCCGCACCCGGCCTCGCACGCCCTCTCCACGGCGCGGGCTATCTTCTCGCCAACGACCGCGCCCATGGAGCCGCCCATGAACGCGAACTCGAACGCAGCTATCATAGCGCTCTGACCGTTTATCGTCCCGCTCCCGGTGATTATCGCGTCTTTAAGCCCGGTCTCCTTCTGGGACGCCTTTATCCTGTCCTTGTACTTCTTCAAATCTCTGAAATCAAGCGCGTCCACCGGCTCGACGCCTGAGTCGAACTCCTTCCACGAACCCTCGTCGGCCACCATCGCTATGCGCGCGGCGGCACAGATGCGGAAGTGGTAGTTGCACTTAGGGCAGACGTCGAGGTTGCGCTCGACCTCCTTCTTGTAGATTATCTCGCCGCAGTGGTCGCACTTGACCCAGAGCCCGAGCGGGACCTTCACGCTCTTGGCCTCTTCCCCGGTCACGCGGATGTCTTTCTTGAACCAGATCATGGATACCTCGTTTTAAGAACCGTCATGCCGGACTGTGCAGGTGCGTCTCGTCTGCGCTCGGCACGTGCTCCATCTCCCCGGCGTCGAACGCGCGGAGGAACGCCTCGACTATGTGGCCGTCGAACTGGATGCCTGAGAACTTCTTCAACTCCGCCAACGCCACCTCCTTGGGCAGCCCCTTCCTGTACGGCCTCGTGGTGGTCATGGCGTCGTATGTGTCCGCCACGGCTATGATCCTCGCTATCAACGGTATGTCGGCTTCTTTCAGGTGATCCGGGTATCCGAGGCCGTCGTAACGCTCGTGGTGGTGGAGCATCCCCGGGACGATGCCGGAGAGTTGGGGGACGCGCCGGAGTATCTCGCCGCCGTACTGCGGGTGCTTGCTCATGGCGGCGCGTTCGTTCTCGTCGAGCGGGGCTTGTTTGCGCAATATCGCGTCCTCGATGCCGATCTTGCCCACGTCGTGCAAGACCGCCGAGAGCTTGACCTTCTCAAGCTCCTCCTTGGTCATGCCAAGATGCTTTGCGATGGCGAGCGAGTACCACAACACCCGCTTCGTGTGGCCGCCCGTGTAAGGGTCTCTTTTTTCTATTGCCTCGGCAAGGGCCTCGGAGGTGTTGTAGAAGGTCTCCTTTATCTCCTCGTAGAGCCGCGCGTTGTCGAGCGCGATGGCGACCTGATTGGCGAAGAGCTGGAAGAGCCTCACGTCCTCCTCCTCGAACACCCCGCCTATCTTGTTGATGGCCTGGAGGACTCCTATGCGGCTGCCCTTTATCTCGACGGGCACGCATACCATGTTGCGCGTCTGGAACTTGCTCTTCTTGTCGAACCTCCCCTGAAACCGCCTGTCCCTCGTCACGTCGTGTATGTTTACGGGCTTGCCGTTGACCGCCACCCACCCGGCGATGCCCTCGCCCATCTTGAGCCTGATCTCCTTCAAGATATCGCCCTTATCCCCGAGCGCGACCTCGAAGTAGAGCTCGTCCGTCTTCCTGTCGATGAGGAGGAGCGAGCCCGTCTCCGCCTTCATAAGTTTGGTTATCGCCTCCATCGCGCGGTGGCGCACGACGGCCTGATCGAGCGTGGATATCAGGAGGGAGCCGACCTCGTGGAGCGTTCGCATCTGTCTCACCCTCTCATCCACCCGCGTAAAGAGAGAGGCGCGCTCCATTATTATCGAAAAATGATTGGCGAGGGAGGAGAGCGTATCCTTGTCTTCGGCGGTGAACGGACGCTCATCGGCCTTGTTCAGGACCTCTATGACACCGTATACCTTCTTCTTGAGGCGCACGGGCACGGCGAGCATGTTGGAGTGTTCCTTGGTGAGTTCCAACCCAGACCAGACCTTGTCCCTGCGGAGATCCCCGCTCACGTAAGACGTGCCGGTCGTGGCCACGCGGCCCGCGATGCCCTTCTTGACGCTTATCCTCATGCCCTTGAGTTTTTTAGCGAGAGCCCCCTTCACTATGGCGAAGTCGAGCGACCGGGTCTTTCCGTCAAGGAGATAGAGGGTGCCGGAGTCGGTCTCAAGGGCGCGGAGCACGTAGTCCATGAGGCGGCTGAAGACCGCGTTGAGGTTCTTCTTCACCGAAAGCCCGCCTATCTCCCGGTATATCTCCAGCTCGATATTGAGTATTGCGAGTTTTTTACGGCAGACGGCAAGTTCGCTCTGAGCGTTCGACCGCTTCTTCGCGGAGGCGGGTTTTTTTTTAACCATCTTTTTCACAGCGGCCATCTCTTCCTCCATGACGCCGTCAACGCGCCGATGAACGTGGATGCCTGCCCATTACAAGACAGCCTTATCCGCCATGCCCGTTTTAAGTGACGCTACGAACGCCCCGGCATTTTTCAGAAGGACGGCCCTGTCAGACGAGGCGATGACATTGACGAGGGCGCTGCCCACCACCACGCCGTCGGCGTAGGACGATACCACCTTAGCCTGCTCAGGCGTGGATATGCCGAAGCCGACGCCGATAGGGAGGCCGGTGAACCGGCGGACCTTCCTTACATAGCCCGGCACCTTTTCAGAAAGCGCGGCCCTTGCGCCGGTCACGCCGGTGACGCTTACGAAGTAGATGAACCCGGACGCCTTCTCAACCGTCACTCTTATGCGGCCCTCGTTGCTCGTCGGGGTAAGGAGGAATATGAGGTCGATCCCGGCCCTGTCGAGTTCGGCCTTAAACTCTCCCGCCTCCTCGGCGGGCAGATCGACCACGAGCACGCCGTCCGCGCCCGCGCTCGATGCGGCCTTTGCGAACCTCTTGAGCCCGTACTGGAATATCGGGTTGTAGTAGCCGAAAAGGACTATCGGCACCTCGGATTCCTTCCGCACCTCGGCCACGAGGTCTATCACCTGCTGAGGCGTGGCCCCGGCCTTGAGAGAGCGCTCCGAGGCCGCTTGAATGGTCGGGCCGTCCGCCATCGGGTCTGAGAACGGGATGCCGAGTTCGATTATATCTGCCCCGTTCGCCGCTATAGTCAGCATCAATTCCTTCGTCGCCGCCATGTCCGGGTCGCCCGCGGTGATGAAGGTAATGAGCGCCTTCCCGCCCCGCTCTCCGAGCGTCCTGAATACGCGGTTTATCCTGTTGCCCGCCCTGGTTCCGGTCTTATGATTGTCCTTAGCTGTCATGCGCCAAAACTCCGTTCGGCATTTCTTTAATGTCCGGGACGATGTTCAAAACACTCGAACCACGTCCCATCGTCCCTTATGGATATCGGAAGGCCGTTTTTATCAACGGCCGTGTGCCATGTGTCTGACTTGAAATCATGCCGCATAAGGGCGTCCGGCTTGAGGCCGGCGTAGCCGAGGTTGTGCGCGAGGCCGCCCTTTGCCCCGGTGGGAGCGAGGTATATCGCCCGGAAGACGCCCTGCTCGATGCTTATGCCGATGCCCTTCAACCCCAACCGCGCAAGCTCTGCTTTGTCCGTCAAATCCCAATCCTCTTCATGCCCCCAGTCAGGGTCGTCGCGCCTTTCGACATGAAAGACCGGCGGGCTTACCTTTATGATACCCTTAACTTCCTCCACTGGCAAACGGCAGGCATTGACAATGTCAATTATAACAGGCGCGGCATCGCCGACCCTGGCAACGCCGCAGGAAGCGGCCACGGTCAGGAGGCACAAAAGCGATATGAAGCCGGTCTTTTTCATGGCTCATGCGCCGACGCTTACAGCTTGTAGTTGAACGCCCTCGACACCGTATCGAGGTCTTTGTCCCCCCTGCCTGAGAGGCAAACTATCATAACGGCGCTCTTGGGCATCTTCTTCGCGGCCTTGACCGCATAAGCAACGGCGTGGGAAGACTCAAGGGCCGGGATTATCCCCTCTGATAACGTCAGCGCCTTGAACCCTTCGAGCGCCTCCTTATCGGTGATGACCGTGTAGCCAACCCTGCCGGTGTCGTGCAGATACGCGTGCTCAGGCCCGACACCGGGATAATCGAGTCCGGCGGAGATGGAGTGCGTGTCGATTATCTGCCCCCACCTATCCTGCAAGAGATAGGTCATGTTGCCGTGGAGGACGCCGGGGCGTCCGCCGTTTATCGACGCCGCGTGTTTGCCGGTCGAGACGCCCTCGCCCCCGGCCTCCACGCCGGTCATCCTGACCTTCGTGTCCCCCAGAAAAGCATGGAACAGCCCCATCGCGTTCGAGCCGCCGCCAACGCACGCGACAAGCTCGTCCGGCAGCCTCCCGGCGAGCCTCTTTACCTGACGCCGCGCCTCCACGCCGATTATCGACTGAAAGTCCCTGACCATCATGGGATACGGGTGAGGCCCTGCCACCGTGCCTATGATGTAGAAGGTATCGTGGACGTTCGTGACCCAATCGCGCAGCGCCTCGTTCATCGCGTCCTTGAGAGTCCTGCTCCCTGAGGTGACCGGCGTGACCTTCGCGCCCAGGAGCTTCATGCGGAAGACGTTCGGGGACTGCCTCCTGATGTCGTCTTCTCCCATGTATATCTCGCACGGCAGGCCGAACATGGCCGCGACGGTCGCCGCCGCCACCCCGTGCTGGCCCGCGCCGGTCTCGGCTATGACGCGCTTTTTCCCCATGCGCCTTGCGAGGAGTATCTGGCCGATGGTGTTGTTTATCTTATGCGCGCCGGTGTGGCAGAGGTCTTCGCGCTTGAGGAATATCCGCGCCCCGCCGGCCTTCTTCGTAAGCCTCTGGGCATGGTAGAGCGGCGTGGGCCTGCCGACGTATTCCCTGAGGTAATAGGCGAACTCGGCCTTGAACTCCGCGCCCTTGCCCCACTTCCGGTAAGCCCCCTCAAGCTCCATGACCGCGGGCATGAGGGTCTCTGAGATGTATCTGCCGCCATAAGGGCCGAAGTGGCCGAGTTTGTCTGGGAGTTTTTTCATAGGGTTTTACGCGAACCTTCTTTGGATTGCTTAGATTTTATAAACTCCTCGATGTCCTTGATCAATTCCTCGTATTTTTTATATGAATACCAATAGCGTCCGAGCAGGTCGCTCAACTCCGTGTTCAAATCAATGCCCTTTTCTCTAAAAGCTACGAATGCCTGCTTGCCCGCGCCTATACCTATGCCAATCTCCAATATAACGTTCAGGTTTTTGCCCAATACCCCTTGCTCTTTATAGGATGTCAGGTCAAATATGCAGAATTCCGAACCCCTGATCTTCCTCGTGATATCCTCCAATACCCTCTCATGCCTATTCTCGATGTCATCTGCATAAAGCGGGGTATACGGCGTCCGGCTTAACGCCTTGGCTATGGCGTTCCTGAAACGTT
The DNA here is from genome assembly GCA_016219025.1 of Deltaproteobacteria bacterium. Classification (GTDB taxonomy): domain Bacteria; phylum Desulfobacterota; class GWC2-55-46; order GWC2-55-46; family GWC2-55-46; genus JACRNO01. The sequence continues at coordinate 12,747 of JACRCM010000054.1, forward strand.
TCTTGGTCCCGCCCCGCGTGGTAAACTCATGGCCTATGAAAACATATCTTTTGCCGTCTCTGCCGTCTCTCATGCTTGCCCCGCTCCGGCGCAGACTTTCGGCCGTTACGCCGTTCTCTTATGGGCGGACCTGGGTGCCGCGCGGCTTCTTACACTCGCCGGCGCGGCCGCATCCCCGTTGCCGTGGTAATGCTTTTCGACGAAGCGGATGCCGCGGCGGGTAATCTTATAAAAGGCCTTTGGGATGCCAACCACGGTCAGCCCCTCTATTAAGCGGTCGTCAAGCAACGAGTCGCAGACTCTCATTGTCTTTTTCGCGCTCCACCCAAGGGCGTTGGACAATTTATTCACGCTCATAGGCACCGTCCCTTTGGGGTTGAGAATAGTGTGATGAAAACGATAGAGCTGGAAAAGTACCGCGTCCTTTTCCTCTTCTATCCTGTCATCCGCTTTAATCTCGCGGCCTATCGCGGTATATTTTTTAAAAAAGAAGAAGAACATAATCTCCACACCTCCTTTTAGGCACAATACCGGTTACCGCCCCGCCCCCTTCGCCCTTTCCACGAACCTTCTCACCTTCTCCGCGTCCTTCTTTCCGGGCGCGGCCTCAACGCCGGAGCTTACGTCTACCGCGTAGGGGCGAACGCGCCTTGCGGCCTCGGCCACGTTATCGGGCGTAAGACCGCCTGAGAGTATGATCCTGCCCGTCTTCGACGCGGAGGCGGCTATATTCCAATCGAAGCTCTCGCCGGTTCCGCCCGGCACGCCCGGCTTGTATGCGTCGAGGAGAAAGGCGGAGGCGCGGTATTGCGTTAGCGGCATTATATCAAAATCCGGCCCAACGCGGAACGCCTTTATGACGCGCACTCCTGAGACCGCGCCTATCTCATCACAAAGGGACGGGCCTTCATCGCCGTGCAGTTGAACGCGGTCGAGACCGGCCTCACGGACGATATCTCTTATGCCGTCCGGCGTCTCGTTCACGAAGACGCCGACCGTCGTGACGAACGGCGGCAACTCTTTTATTATATCCGAAGCCGCAGCCGGAGAGACGCGCCTCGGACTCTTTTTCCAGAATACGAACCCCAGCGCGTCGGCGCCCGCACGAACGGCGAGGCTCGCGTCTTCCGGGTTCGTTATCCCGCATATCTTGACGAGCACGCTCATAAAAAGACGCCGTTGCTACGCGCCCCTGAGTTCCCTGAGTTTTTTGGCAAGTTCGCGCTCCTTGATAAGCGCCTCGCCTATGAGAAAGGCGTTGACGCCGTTCTTCCTGAGCCTTACGATGTCGTCGAAGGATGAGATGCCCGACTCGCTCACAAGTATCTTGTCCTCCGGCACGTAAGGGGCAAGGCGTATGGTCGTCTCGATGTCGGTCTTCATGGTCTTCAAGCCGCGGTTGTTCACGCCTATTATCTTCGCGTCCACGTCGAGCGCCGCCTCCATCTCCTCTTCGTTGTGCACCTCGACGAGGGTATACATGCCGAGTTCAGTTGCCCTGCCCATGAGGTCGGCCAACTGTTGTTTTTCGAGGATGGCCGCGATAAGGAGTATGGCGTCCGCGCCCGACGCCCTCGACTCGTATATCTGATAGTCGTCGAAGATGAAGTCCTTCCTGAGTATGGGGAGCCTCGTGTATATCTTTATCGAGACGAGGTAGTCGAGTTTTCCGAGGAAGTGCTTCTCCTCGGTCAGGACGGATATGGCCGAGGCCCCTCCTATCTGATACTCGCGCGCCATTTCGTAAGGCATGAAGTGCTCGCGCATGACGCCCTTGGACGGCGACGCCTTCTTTACCTCGGCTATTATCCTGATCTTGCCGCTGCCGTCCTCCCTGAGCGCCCACGCGAAGTCGCGGGGGGCGTTCATCGTGGCTATCTTGGCCTTGTGCCGGTCTATCGTTATGTAGGACTTCAGCTTTTCTACGTCCGCCTTCTTGTATTTGATTATCTCGTCGAGTATCGTATCCGGCATATCGTTCGGTCTATCCTTTTATCGGTGGTTGAAATGCAACGCATCACGGTTGTGTCCGCCGCCTGTTTGTTATCTCCTTGAGCTTCTCTATCTTTGCGAGCGCCGCGCCGGATTCTATCGAGGCCCTTGCATGCGCTATGCCTTCCTCTATCGACCGCGAAAGCCCGCCGACGGTTATGGCGGCGGCGGCGTTCAGCATGACCACGTCCATCGCCGGGCCGTGCTTGCCGCGGAGCACGTCTTGGATTATGCCCGCGTTGCATCCGGCGTCTCCGCCCTTGAGTTCCTCCGGGGCGCACCTTGCGAAGCCGTAGTCCTCCGGCTTTATGTGATACGTCCTGATGGAGTCGTTGTCTATCTCGGTCACTCGCGTCTCGGCAACGAGCGTTATCTCGTCGAGCCCGTCCTCGCCGCGCACCACGAAGGCGCGCCGGGAGCCGAGGTTATAGAGCGCCTTTGCAAGCAAGTCCGTCAAAAGCGGGTCGTATACGCCTATGAGCTGTCTCTTCGCGCCGGCAGGGTTGGTGAGAGGGCCGAGGAGGTTGAATATCGTCCTTATGCCGAGTTCGCGCCTGACCGGAGCCGCGTACTTCATGGCGCCGTGGAGCATGGGAGCGAAGAGAAACCCCATGCCCGCGTCCCTGATGCACTCCTCCACGAGCGAGACCTCGGCCTCGACGTTCACGCCGAGGGCGCGGAGCACGTCCGCGCTGCCGCACCGCGACGATATCGACCTGTTGCCGTGCTTGGCCACGACAAGCCCGGCCCCGGCCGCCACGAACGCGGCGGCGGTCGAGATGTTGAAGGTCATGGACTCGTCCCCGCCAGTGCCGCAGGTGTCGATGACGTTATCCCCTTTGGCCTCTATGCGCGTTGCGCGCTCGCGCATGACGCGGGCCGCGCCGGTTATCTCGGCGACGGTCTCGCCCTTCATCCGCAACGCCGTGATGAACGCGCCGATCTGCGCCGCAGAAGCGCCTCCGCTCATGATCTCGTCCATGACGCCGATCATCTCGGCCTCGCCGAGGTCCATGCCTTTTACGGCCTTTGAGAGGGAATCCTTGATCATTTTACCTCAGTACTTCCTCAAAAAATTCCGCAAAATCTCCTTGCCCGCCGGGGTGAGGATGGACTCCGGGTGGAACTGGACGCCTTCCATCGGGTATTGCGCGTGGCGCACGCCCATTATCTCTCCGGCGTCGGTCCACGCGCTGACCTCAAGAGACGCCGGGAGCGTGTCGCGTTTCAGGATAAGCGAATGATACCTGTTCGCCTCGAACGGGTTTGCGATGCCCTCGAATACCGTCTTGCCGTCGTGGTAGACCATAGAGGTCTTGCCGTGCATGAGTCTCTCGGCCTTGACGACCTCCGCGCCGAAGGCGTGGCCGATGGACTGGTGGCCGAGGCATACGCCGAGAATGGGCACGCGCCCGGCGAAGCGCTTTATGGCCTCTACGGATATACCGGCCTTGGGCGGGTCGCACGGCCCAGGGGAGACGACGATATAACGCGGCCTCTTCTTCTCTATCTCCTCGACGGTTATGGCGTCATTCCGGTAAACCTCCACCTCGGCCCCGAGCTCCAGCAGATACTGGACGAGGTTATAGGTGAACGAATCGTAGTTGTCGATCATCAAGAGCATATAAATACCGTGTCCGTGGGCCGTGACCGTGAAAAACTACGGCCTCTTTCGCGCAGTTACCGATAACCGATAACATTTTCTCAAAACAGCCCCTCCGCCGCCATCTCCACGGCCTTCCACATGCCTCTGGCCTTGTTCTCGGTCTCCTCATACTCTTTGTCAGGGATCGAGTCCGCGACTATGCCCGCCCCGGCCTGTATATGGAGACGCCCGTCCTTTATCACTATCGTCCTTATGGCTATACATAAGTCCATGTTGCCGGAGTAACCGGCATAGCCAACGGCCCCGCCGTATATCTCGCGGCGGCACGGCTCAAGTTCTTCGATGATTTCCATTGCCCGGACCTTTGGCGCGCCGCAGAGCGTGCCGGCCGGGAAACACGCGGCAAAGGCGTCGAATGCGTCGAGGCCGTTACGCAGTTGCCCGCGCACGTCCGAGACGATGTGCATGACGTGCGAGTACTTCTCGACGGTCATAAGCTCGTCGACCGCGACGGTGCCCGCCTCGGCCACCCTGCCTATGTCGTTGCGGCCAAGGTCCACGAGCATGATGTGCTCGGCCCTCTCCTTGGGGTCGGCCAGCAGCTCCGCTGCCAGTTCCGCGTCCTCGGCGTCGTCCCTGCCGCGCCTCCTCGTGCCCGCTATCGGCTTTACCGTCACCTTGCCGTCGTCCACCCTGACGAGTATCTCAGGCGAGGAACCAGCGAGCGTGGTGTCCCCAAGACGGAGAAAGAACATGTACGGAGACGGGTTCACCACGCGAAGCGCCCTGTATATGTCGATAGGCTCGGCAGCGAGCGGGGCGCTGAACCTCTGCGATATGACGGTCTGTATCACGTCGCCGTCGGAGATGTATCCCTTGACCGCCTCGACCGCCTTACAGAAGTCCGCCCGCTTGAAGTTCGACGTTATCTTTCCAGGCTCCACGGCCACGGGCTTGCGTCCCGGAATATTCCCGGCGCGAAGCCTCTCGACCATCGCGTCTATCCGGCTTACGGCGTCCTTGTACCGCGTCCCGGCGTCAGCGCCCTCGTCCATATACGCGTTGGCCACGACCTGTATCTTGTGCTCCACGTTGTCGAAGACCATGAAGGTATCGGTGAATATGAAGTATAGATCGTATAGGTCGAGTTCCTTCGGTTTTGTGGAAGGCAGCCTCTCTATCTGCCTTATTATATCATAGCCCAGATACCCTATGGCCCCACCCCCGAACCTCGGTGCGCCCTCCACGTGAATCGCCTTGTACCCGCTCATCAGCCCCTTGAGCAGCTCAAGCCCGGGGCCTTCGGCCTTCTTGACCCGTCCCTCCTCGATTATCTCGACAGAAGTCCCCTTCCCCCTGACGACCATCCTCGGCTTAACGCCGAGGAAACTATATCTCCCCCACTTTTCCCCGCCCTCCACGCTCTCGAGGAGGAACGCATCGCCTCCGTCGTCTATCTTCATAAAGGCCGAGACAGGCGTATCGAGGTCGGCAAGTATCTCCCTGTAGACCGGTACGACGGAACCGGCCTCGGCCTTCGACTTGAAGGCGTCCGGGGAGGGGTGGTATACATGGGATTTCATGGCCTTTTATCGCGCCTTCCTAAGTGCAGGTTAAATTGCTAAATTATCACAAGGGGCAGGGAGAGTCAACGAGGAAGAGCCTTGATGCCGTTATCGGTTATCGGTGGACGGTTATCCGTTATCAGTTTAAGGATGAGTCTTTTTACATTCACCGATAACCAGTAATCACCCGCCCCCAAGCCCCTTCAGCCCTTCCTTGGCCGCCGGGTCGGACGGGTCGAGCCTGAGCGCCTCGTTATACTCGGCAACGGCCTCCTTCCTCATCCCCTTCCTCTGATACAACATGCCGAGGCCCGACCTGCTCATGGCTTGGCGCGGGTTTATCTCCACGGCCTTTTTCAGGTCGTATATCGCCTGATCATAGCCTGCCTCGCCGGTCATAAAGCGCAGATACGCGCGGGCGAGGTATGCCTCTTCGTTCTCAGGGCTTATCCTGATGAGGCGGCCAAGCTCTTCAAGGGCGGGCGCGAGGGCCGGACTTCGGGGGTACTTGGAGAGGTATGAAAAATCCAGGTAGCTCGGCCTTATATAATGGAAACCGAGCCTTGCGACGATATCCCGGTTCTCAGGCGAGTCCTTGACGTATACGATGGCCACCCTGTCCCAGTAGACCGGCACCCAGTTGAGGTTTCCCGCAAGGTGGTATATCGCCTCCTTTCCCTCGAGGTCGGTGGCGTAATACTCAAGGAGAGCGTAGTTGACGCCGTAGCGCCCGGTAATCTCCCTCCACTTTGCCCCGTCCTTGTGAGCGTCGAGATAGTCCTGATAGAACGCCTCTGGAAAAACCTCGTTGCGGCCGTGGATGAAGACCTTCTCCTCCGGGAACCTCCGTCCAACGAGATAGTCGCCGAAGGCAAAGGAGTTGAAGACCCTGCCTTTTATCCCGTTCGCCTCGATGAACTCCACCGCGGCCTCCGGGAATATGTTCTTCTTCACGCCGAGCCCGAACGAATAGGTCGGACTGAATGCCGTCACCGGGATTATCACCGCTATCATCATCGCCGCAAGCGCCGCGGCCGCGGGTCTGGCCCTGGCCTTCAGCCATTCATCGCCCGCCCCGCCGAGGTTCCGGCAGATTATAGGGGCCGCGGCAAGCGCGAACTCGGCCATCAGCCTTATGCCCTTTATGGCCATGGCAAGGAAAAAGATGAATATGAGCGCGTCCGAGGCCCTGGTCTTCCTGCCCCTGTATATGAACGACGCGGCCCCGGCAACGAGCATCGCCACGAACCCCCACGTATACCGGAGACTATAGCCCCAGAGGTGATTGAGCTGCATGGGCTGCCACTCGCCGATGTTCCGCATGTAGGCAGCCTGACCGGTTATGACGAGCGGGGTTGCGAGCGCCTGAAAAAATAATGGATTTATGAGCGTGGCGAGGATGTTCACGCCTAAGAGCCTTGAGTAATCCCTTACCCTGGCCGTATCCGCGCCCTCCCGGCTTATGAACCGCTGGCCGTATTCGCCTGCTATATAGATGACCGGCAAGATCAGGCCGAGGATGTGGCTCGCGTGCGTATTGACCCACAGCGCTTGAATGACTGGTATGGCGTAGAGGTAATGTTTTTTGCCGCTCGTCCTGTAAAGCTCCAGGAGGAAAAACGTCCCGGCAAGGAAGAGGAACTCGAATATGTGCGGCCTCACCTGAAAGCGGAACCTCATGGCGAAGGCCGCCACGATGAGGATGGCGACGCCGATGAGCCTCCCCGCCTCCGTCTCGCCGCCCGCGCGCATGGTGCGGCTTATGACATAAAAGACCCCGGCCACGACGAGCGCGTTGAAGAGGATGAGTCCCGGAATGTCCGCTATGGAATACGCGATATAGAATATCACGCCCGCGAGCCACGACTGGACCGACCACGGCCTGTCCGTCACCGCGTATGAGAACGGCTCAAGGTGGTTTATAGCGCGGGTCTGGATGATGTATTGACCGGCCTTGACGTGATACCAGATGTCATAATCCCCGATCCGCGCGACGGCCATGACAAAGACCGTGGCGTAGAGGAGATACAAGACGGCACGGCTATACTTCGCGTTCGAGTCCATAGACCTGTTATTTAACCTGAGTTGGCCGGGCAAATCAATAGATTTAAGGGCGTCTCTTGATAGACCGACGCCTTGCGGCCCCCCTGCCGCTCTGATATACTCTAAAAAAATAATCGGAGAAACCCATGCCAAACGACTACCTGAACCTGATAGACGGCAAGCGCGTCCCGGCGGCCTCCGGCAGGACGATAATCAGCCTGAACCCGGCGGACACGGGCGAGGTCGTGGGCGTTGTGCCCGCCTCCGGCAAAGAAGACGTTGACATGGCCGTGGCCGCGGCGCGCCGGGCTTATGCCTCATGGCGGCTCGTGCCGGCGCCCAAGCGGGGCGAGATAATCTTCCGGGCCGCCGAATTGCTTGTCAAAAATAAGGCGGGGCTCGGCAGGCTCGTCACGCGCGAGATGGGCAAGGTCATCGCCGAGGGGCTCGGCGACGCGCAGGAGGCCATAGACATGGCCTACTACATGGCGGGCGAAGGCCGACGTCTATCCGGCGAGACCGTGCCCTCGGAACTCCCGTTCAAGGACTGCAAGTCCGTCCGCGAGCCCATAGGCGTATTCGCGCTCATAACCCCATGGAACTTCCCGGCCGCCATACCGGCGTGGAAGATATTCCCGGCGCTCATCGCGGGCAACACCGTCGTCTTCAAGCCGTCCTGCCACACTCCGGTATGCGCTTCAAGGCTCGTGGAGATAATCACGGAGGCCGGGCTTCCACCCGGCGTCATCAACCTCGTGCACGGCGCGGGCGAGGAGATAGGCGAATACCTCGCGGCGCACCCTGGGATTGACGGCGTGTCGTTTACCGGCTCCACCGCCGTCGGGGAGCGGCTCGCGCGGCTGTGCGAGGCCCCGGGCAAGGAGGTCTCCTGCGAGATGGGCGGCAAGAACCCCATCATCGTCATGGACGACGCATGTCTCGAACTCGCGGTAGAGGGCGCGGTCTGGGGCGCGTTCGGCACCGCCGGGCAGAGATGCACCGCCGCGTCGCGCCTCATCGCGCATGAGAAGGTCCACGACAGGTTCGTCGAGATGTTCGTCAACGCCGCCAAGAGGCTCCGGCTCGGCAGCGGCTTGAACGCCGACACCCACGTCGGCCCGCTCATAAACGGCGCTCAGATGAAGAAGGTCCTCGGGTATATCGAGACCGGCAAGAAGGAGGGCGCAACCCTCGTCATAGGCGGCGGACGCTGCACGGACGGCGCGCTCGGGGCGGGGTGGTTCGTTGAGCCTACGATATTCACCGGCGTAACGCCCGATATGCGGATAGCCAGGGAGGAGATATTCGGTCCAGTGGCCTCGGTCATCAAGACCCGCGGCCTTGCCGACGCCATCGCGATCGCCAACGCCACGGACTACGGCCTCTCGGCGTCCATCTACACGCAGGACGTGAACAACGGCGCGATAGCCGAACGCGACCTCGACGCCGGCATAGTCTACATAAACGCGCCGACCATAGGCGCGGAGATACAACTGCCCTTCGGCGGGGTCAAGAGGAGCGGACTCGGACGCAGGGAGGCCGGAGGCCGCGGCGGCAGCCTCGACATGTTCACGAGGTGGAAGGTCATATACCGCGACTACAGCGGCAAGCTGCAAAAGGCGCAGATGGATTAAAGACCGTGGCCGTGGCCGTGAACCGAGAAGGGCTTCTTTTTTTCACGGTCACGGTCTTTATCACGGCCACGGTCACGGTCTTTTGCCTTTTTCTTTCCAATCCTTTTTGCTATAATCCATCTGCACGCCGATTGCCGCGAACGGCGCCAACCTTAACAGGAGGCCCTGACATACGATGAACCCCGTATACTTCACAGGTAAAGAAGTCCTGGACATGGCCGTAAGGATCGAGGAAAACGGCCTCCGTTACTACACGGACGCGGCGGCCGCGTCCAAATCAAAGGAACTCAAGGCGCTCTTCGCCGACCTTGCCGTTCAGGAAAAAGACCATATCAAGGTCTTCACGGGCCTGCATAAGCTCATGCCGGAGGAAAAGGCCGCTAACCAGCCGGACACATACGGCGAGGAGGCGGCGCTCTATCTCGACGCCCTGGCCGGCTCCGAGGTCTTCACAAGCCCGAACGAAGGCGCGCGCCTTGCAAAGACCGTCCACGCCGAGCGCGAGGCCGTAGAGGTCGCCATCGGCATGGAGAAGGACTCTCTCCTCTTCTACTACGAGATACAGAAGATGATAAGGCCGCGGGACGCGGCGGTCCTTGAGCATCTCATCGGCCAGGAAAAAGACCACCTGCGCAGGCTCACGGCCTGCCTGAAGGGCATATCGTAACCGGTAACTTCAAAAGGAGCGCGCCAAGATGACCATCAAGACATACCCATGCCCTTCGTGCGGCGCTCAGGCGAGCGGCCCAGGGCACCTGTGCCACCCGGATAAGAACGTAACGCCATACGAATGCGAGTTCTGCAAAAAGACGACGGGCGACGCCCGTCACGTCTGCGCGAAGATGCTCGACAACCTCGAGTACTACTGCAAAAAATGCGGCCGCCTCGCGGTCTACGACTCCAGGCTGTGCGAGCCTGAGTTGGTAACGGAGGAGTAAGGTGTCCGCGCCTCCAAATGACGTGATAGCGCGGGCCAAGGCCCTCCTCACGCCGGCGCTCGTCTTCCACACCGGCATCGTCGCGGTCTGCGCCTCCGGCATCTACGTCGACGCCGACGACGGCAGGCAGTATATGGATTTTTCATCGGGGCTCGCCACGACGAATATCGGCCACTGCCATCCTGAAGTCATAAAGGCCGCGCGGTCTCAGATGGAGCGGCTCATCCACTCCGGCTGCATCTTCTACTATCAATCCGAGGCCGACCTCGCCGAGCGGCTCAGGCGCATCACCCCGGCGTCCATCGAGATGTTCTTCTTCTCGAACTCCGGGGCCGAGGCCGTGGAGGGCGCGATAAAACTCGCGCGCTTCGCCACGGGACGCCAGGGGATAATCGCGTTCACGGGCGGCTTCCACGGCAGGACCCTGGGCGCGGTCTCGCTCACCTCATCCAACGCCAGATACCGCAACCGCTACCATCCGCTCCTGCCGTCGGTCTGGCACGCGCCATACCCCTACTGCTACCGCTGCCCGATGGGCAAGACCAGGGCAACCTGCTCGACCGACTGCTTCGAGTATCTAAAACGCACGCTCCGCCATCAGATATCCGCCCAGGAGGTCGCCTGCATGGTCTTCGAGCCGGTGCTCGGCGAAGGCGGCTACGTCGTGCCGCCGGCGGACTACGCGGCGAAACTCAGGGAGTTGTGCACGAAAGAAGGCATCCTCCTCGTGGCCGACGAGGTGCAAACCGGCATAGGCAGAACCGGCAAGTGGTTCGCGTGCGAGCATTGGGGGCTCTCCCCGGACATCATCACCATCGCAAAGGGCATCGCGTCCGGCTTTCCCCTGAGCGCGATCGGGGCTTCAAGGGATATAATGACGAAGTGGAGCCCGGGCGCGCACGGGACGACCTTCGGCGGAAACCCGGTCGCCTGCGCCGCGGCCTCGGCCACCATCGACGCCATTGAAAAAGAGTCCATCCTTGAAAACGCCGTTGAGGTAGGCAGATACGCAATGACCCGGTTGAGCGAATTGCAGGCCGGATGTCCGGCCATAGGAGACGTGCGCGGACTCGGCATGATGATAGGCATGGAGTTCGTAAAGCCGGACAAAAGCCCTGACAGGGAGTATCTTGAGAAGGTTACGAAGAGGTGTCTGGACAAAGGTCTTATCATCGTCGAGTGCGGGATAGACAAGAACATCGCCCGCTTCATGCCGCCCCTCATAACCACCGCAGAGCAGATGAAGGCGGCGCTCGATATATTCGAGGAGGCGGTCGTTGGATAGGTTCGTCCGCGCTGTCCCCGCCGTCTTCATCGTTTGCGCCGTTACTGCCGTCTCTTTTTTATTCGACGGCTGGGCAGGCCGCGTACCGCAGTATCCGGCGCTAAACATCCTCGCCCGCGTTGGGAGCGGCCTCGGCAACGGACTATTCCTCGCGGCGGTCTCGATAGTCCTCTACGTCATCGGCATAAAGTCGGCTAAAGACCAGTTCAAGGACGCGGGCAAATCCGGCATATTCGCCGTAGTCCTCTCAGGCGTAGCTGTCAACATCCTCAAGACCGCCTTTGAGAGGCCGAGGCCCGGCCACGCCACGGGCGCGGTCTTGCGCCTCCTCGAACACCCCTCGCTCTTCGACTTCTCCTCCGTCTTCAACTCGATGCCCTCAGGCCACGCCACGGCGGCCTTCGCCTTTGCGTGGGTCTCGGCGAGGCGAGCACCCCGCCTCGCCCCGGTATTCTACGGCCTCGCCCTGTGCGTGGCCGCGTCCCGCGTCTACCTCGGGGCCCACTACCCGTCAGACGTGGTCATCGGCGCGCTCGTTGGAACGGGCGCGGGCTGGCTCATCACCAACAAGGTGAATATAAAAGAGCGGTGGCTCATCGGCGGACTCGTCGCGCTGACTATCTTCGTCTCGTTTTTCAAGCCAGGCGGATTTCTCCTCTTCGACGTGGACGAGGCGGTATTCTCCGAGGCGACCCGCGAGATGGTCGAGACCGGCGACTACATAACGCCGACCTACAACTACGTCCCGCGTTACGACAAGCCCATACTATTCTACTGGCTCGCCTCCGGCGCGTTCAGGCTCGGCGGCGCGAGCGAGGCAAGCGCCCGCGCGGTCTCAGGCATCGGGGGCGTCCTCCTCGTCCTCATGACCTTCGCCTTTGTCCGGCGGATAAAGGGCGGCACCGCGGCGTTCTTCGCCGCGCTCGCGCTCCTTTTGAACATCGAGTTTTTCGTCTATTCGCACTCGGCGGTGGTCGACATGACGCTCGCGCTCTTCATCGCCGCCTCCATCTACGCATTCTACCTCGGCGTCCATGAGGACGACCATCGCTGGTTCGCGGCGTTCTGGGCGGCCTCCGCCCTCGCCGTGCTCACCAAGGGCGTCATCGGCGCGCTATTTCCAGTGGCGATAGCGGTTATCCATCTTGCCGTCTCGAAGGACTTGACGAGGGTAAAAAAACTCTTCCGTCCGTCATACATACTCCTTTTCTTCCTCATGGCAACGCCGTGGTTCGCGGCGGAATATTCCGTGCATGGACGCGAGTTCTTCGACGCCTTCATCATCAAGCACCACATACAGCGCTACAGCGACGTAATATCGAGCCACTCAGGGCCGGTCTACTTCTACATAGGCGTATTGATAATCGGGTTCTTCCCATGGGTGGCGCTCCTGCCCGGGGGCATCGTAAGCGGCATAAAGGAGAGGATTACGCCTGATAACGGGCTCTATCTCCTCTCGTCGACATGGTTCCTCTTCGTGCTCGTCTTCTTCTCGATGGCAAAGACGAAGCTGCCCAACTACATCTTCCCGCTCTTCGCGCCGGCTGCGATAATAGCCGGTGGACAGGCCGCGTCCATCGTCGAGCGCAAGGACGCCTTGGCAAGGGCCGGCGTCTACGTCCTTATCGGCCTATCGATAATCCTCGGCACTGCGATAACCGTCCTGCCCTTCCTTAACGTCAGGATGGACATAACCTTGAGCGCGTCCGTATTCTACGGCATCGGCGCGGTCTTCTTCGCAACCGGCGCCGCCGGACTCTGGGGCCTCTGGGGCCTCCGGGCAATGCGCGGGCCTCTGAGCGCGTTCATCGGGATATCCGGCCTCGCGCTCTGCCTGATAGTGGCGCTCCGGCTCTACGCCTTGCCTCCTCTGAACGCCGCTTTCCAGAAGGACCTCTACGTCCTCTCTTCCTACGCCGGTAGGTGCGGCAAGGACGCCAAGCTCGCGGCGTACGGGATAAACAAACCCAGCATCGCCTTTTACGCGGCAAGGCGGGCCGCCAGGATTGAAAAATCATCGCAGTCCGAAATAGCGGAGGCCGTTGGGCGCGGCCCATTCCTCCTGATAACCGAGACCGCGCGCATAGGCGAGTTGAGCGGACACAAGGCGCTCAGGCCCATAATGAGCCGGGGCAGATATACCCTTCTTGGCAATGCCGAATGCGGCGGGCCGGAGAATGACGGCCTTGATTTTTGAACGGGAGCCGTATATCATGTATTATCTACCAATCGAATGAAGAAGAACATCATCATAATGGGCGCGGCGGGCAGGGACTTCCACAACTTCAACGTCCTCTACAAGGAGAACCTCGACTACCGCGTGGCCGCGTTCACGGCGGCGCAGATACCCTTCATCGAAAAACGGGCTTACCCGCCGGAACTTGCGGGCTTCATCTACCCGCACGGCATCCCCATACACCCGGAGGAGAGGCTCGCGGCGCTCATAAAGTCCGAACGCATCCACGAGGTCGTCTTCTCATACAGCGACGTGCCGCACGAATACGTCATGCACAGGGCGTCCCTTTGCACGGCGCTCGGCGCGGACTTCGTGCTCCTCGGCGCGGAGCAGACCATGCTCAAATCCGTCCGTCCGGTCATATCCGTGTGCGCGGTAAGGACGGGCTGCGGCAAGAGCGGGGTGACGAGGTTCGCGGCGAAGACCCTCATGAGCGCGGGGATAAAGGTCGCGGTCATACGCCACCCCATGCCATACGGCGACCTCGTGAAACAGCGCGTGCAGAGGTTCGAGAGGCTCGAAGACCTCAAGGCCGCCGAATGCACCATCGAGGAGATGGAGGAGTACGCGCCGCTCATCGAGGCCGGCATCCCGGTCTGGGCCGGGGTGGACTATAAAGACGTGCTCTTCAAGGCGGAGCGCGGCGCTCAGGTGGTGATATGGGACGGCGGCAACAACGACCTGCCTTTCATAAAGCCCGACCTTGAGATATGCGTGACCGACGCGCTCAGGCCCGGCCATGAACTCCTCTACTACCCCGGCGAGGCCAACCTCAGACGCGCCCACTGCGTGGTGATAAACAAGACGAACGGCGCGGCGCCCGGCGACGCCGACCGCGTCGCCGCGAACGCGGCGGAGATAAACCCGTCCGCGAAGATAATCGCCACCGCCTCGAACGTGACCATCGACGGCAACCCTGACCTGAAGGGCAAGCGGTGCCTCGTCATCGAGGACGGCCCCACCCTCACCCACGGCGGCATGGGCTACGGCGCGGGCATCGTCGCGGCAAGGCAGGCCGGGGCCGAGGTGATAGACCCGGCCCCTTATGCCGTCGGCTCCATAAAGGAGACTCTCGACAGGTATCCCAACATAAAAAACCTCCTCCCAGCCGCGGGATATTCCAGAGAACAGATGCGCGACCTGGCCGATAGCATTGATGCCACGCCGTGCGACGTCGTTCTGGTCGCCACGCCCGTCGACCTTGCCCCTGTCTTCTCCATAAATAAACCCTGCGCGCGCGTGCGCTACGAGATAGCCGAGACCACGTCGCCCGGACTCGCCGACGCGATAGTCGAATTCGCCAGGCGGATAAAATAAGAGGCCATGTGAGGCTTGGCCCTTTCCTTGCAAAGAGGTACATAGCCGGAATCGAGATAAACGACGCGCTCCGCCGGGCATTGGAGCTCAACCGGCACGGCATAGGAGCCGCGATAGACAACCTCGGTGAGGACGTAACGGAGAGGGCTGAGGCTGAGGCCGCCCTCAACGAATACTCCGCCCTCCTCGGCGAGATAGCTAAGGCACGCGCCGACGCATCCATCTCCCTCAAACTCACCCACCTCGGCCTCGACGTATCGCGCGAACTCGCGCTGGAGAACGCCGGACAGATACTGACAAGGGCCGCCAGACTCGGCAATTCCGTCCGTTTCGACATGGAGGGTTCGAGGCACACTCAGAGGATAATCGACGCATTCCTTGAACTCCGCGCAACTCACGAAAATGCCGGCATCGCCATACAGAGTTACCTCCGGCGCAGCGCGGAGGACGTGCGGCTCCTCATAAAAAGAGGCGCGAGCGTCAGGCTCGTAAAAGGCGCATACAAAGAGGGTGCGGATATCGCGTTCCCGGAGAAGAAGGCAGTGGACGCCAACTTCGACGCCCTGATGAAGGAACTCCTCCTCAACGGAAATCAGCCCGCCATAGCGACTCACGACGAGCGTCTCATTGACGAGGCGAAGAGGTTCGCAAGGGAAAAGGGCGTCTCCAAAGACCGTTTCTCGTTCGAGATGCTCCTCGGCATAAAAAGGCCGTTGCAGACGCGCCTCGTGGAAGAGGGCTACAGGGTAAGGGTCTACGTGCCTTACGGCGGTAACTGGCTCCCATACACCATGAGACGTCTGCGGGAGCGGAAGGAAAACATCTGGTTCGTGGTGAAAAATTTCTTCGATTGACGCAGGTTCCTCCATGCCCCCCATCGACATCCTGAAAAAATACTACGGTTTCGATTCGTTCCGACCCGAACAGGAGCGGGTGATAGACGCCATACTCAACAAGAGGGACGCCTTCGTGCTCATGCCGACGGGCGGCGGCAAATCCGTCTGTTATCAGGTTCCGGCCATGCTCCTCGACGGCCTCGCCGTCGTCGTCTCCCCGCTCATCGCCCTGATGAAAGACCAGGTCGACGCCCTCAGACTCAACGGCATCCCCGCCGCGTTTCTGAACTCATCCATGAACGACGCCGAGCAGCGCTCCGTAATGGAGCAGGCCGAGGCGGGCGGATTAAAACTCCTCTACATCGCCCCTGAGAGGCTCAGGAGCGGCAGCGGATATTTCATGGACTTTCTGAAGAGGCGGCGAATCTCGCTCTTCGCCGTGGACGAGGCGCACTGCATCTCGCACTGGGGGCACGACTTCAGGCCGGAATACCTTCAACTGCGCGGCCTCAAGGAGACGTGCAAGGACGTCCCCGTGGCCGCGTTCACCGCGAGCGCGGACGCGGCCACGCAAAAGGACATCCTCGACAAGCTCGGCCTCGCCGACCCGCTCGTCTCGGTATCGAGCTTCAACCGCCATAATATCCATTACTTCGTGCGGCCCAAGCAGAACGCCTACGGCTCGATCGTCAAGTATCTGGAAGCGCACCGCGAGTCGTCCGGCATCATCTACGCCCTGTCCCGGCGCTCCGTGGAGGAGGCCGCGGAACGCCTCCGCGAGGACGGCTTTCAGGCGGGCTTTTATCACGCGGGACTCGACGCGGCCGAGAGGACGCGCGTTCAGGACGAGTTTGCGCGGGACGAACTGAAGATAATCGCAGCGACCATCGCCTTCGGCATGGGCATAGACAAGTCGAACGTAAGATACGTCATCCACCTCGACATGCCCAAAAACATCGAGAGCTATTATCAGGAGACGGGCCGGGCCGGGCGCGACGGCCTCCGCAGCGACGCGATACTCTACTACGGCAGGGGCGACGTAATGAAGCTCAGGCGCTTCGCGGCGATCGAGGGCAACCCTGAGCAGTCCGAGATAATGCTCAAAAAACTTGAGTTCATGTCCGAGTTCGCCGAGACCCCGGTGTGCAGGCGCAAATACCTGCTCAACTACTTCGGCGAGCCGTTCGACGGCGGATGCGCCTCGTGCGACGTATGCCTCGGCGCGCATGAGCCGGTCGACGTGACCGTCATCGCGCAAAAGGCGCTCTCGGCGATATGGCGGCTCGAAGAACGGTTCGGGGCCGGATACGTAGCGGATTTTCTGCGCGGGGCAAAGGGCGAAAAAATCTGGGAACGCCACCGGACGCTCAAGACCTACGGCGTCGGCGCCGATGTCAGGCGCGAGGAGTGGCTCGGCTTCCTGCGCGCATTCACGAGACAGGGGCTTTTAAGAGAAGAGACCGTGGCCGGGGATGCACGTTCATATCAGGTGCTCAAACTTACGGACGGCGGCAGACGGGTGCTCAAGGGCGAGGCAAAGGTCTTCAGCCGTAAGACCACCGCCGCGGCGGAGGAGGGGCAGTCCGCAACGGATTTTGAAGAGCCGCTCTTCGACGCTCTAAAAAAGACGCGGAGGGAGATAGCCGACAACCTGAACGTGCCCGCTTACGTGGTGCTCCACGACGCCGCGCTCGTGGAACTGGCCAGATACCTGCCGCAGTCCCCAGACGACTTGAGGCACATCTCCGGATTTGGCGAGGTGAAGATCGAAAGATATGGGACGCCTCTTTTAGAGACGGTGAAACAATACTGCGCCGAGCGCGGCCTCTCCTCGCGCATCCACCTCAAGACGCCGGGGCGCGAGAAGAGACGCGCCGCAAAACCAGTCAATGGCGATACAAGGTCTGTCTCACTCATCATGCACAGGGACGGCAAGACGATAGCCGAAATAGCCCAAGAGCGCGGCCTGACCGAAGGCACCGTAACAGGACACCTCGCGTCATACATAATGGAAGGGGCCGTGGACGTTGCCGACCTCGTCCCGCCTGAGAAACTACCCGTCATTGAAGAGGCGATAAAGATGCACGGCACGCAAGCCCTCGGCGCCCTCAAACGCGCCCTCGGAGACGGCTACTCCTACGGCGAGATACGGGCGGGGATAGAATATTTCAGGATGAAGGTTAGATAAGCGGCAGGTTGGTTGTCATTTCCATGCGCACAAGTGGGAACGCAACCAGGGGCAAGTTGTGTTAACGCAACCCAACAATTGCGCCATGAATTAAGGAAACTCTGATTTATTCCTCCCCTGCCTCATGATATACTTATCGCATCATGCGGCACGGAGGTTGACATCATGCGCCAGAGGACTTTCGCTGAAAACGGTTTTGAGCGTTATCGCAAGCAGACCCGCCGGGAGATA
>JACRCM010000055.1 GCA_016219025.1 Deltaproteobacteria bacterium
GAACATCATCAGAGGCTCGTAGCCCGGTCTGCCGTTGTCAGCGCAATACAAACCCTCGCACGCCATATTCACAAAACCAAAGTCCACGGCCTCCGCAAGACGTTTGAGCAGATGATCCCTCGGTATCACTTCGTCGTAGATGTGAGTATAAAAACTCCTCTGCCCATGACCCTTTTTTATCATCCGCTTATCCCTCCGACGTTTTCACGATTATATCAAAAACGCGATTCAACAGGGGGGTTTTTCAGGGGTCTCACTTTGTAATTTCGTTACCCGGATGCCGCGTTGGCGGCGTGGCGTAAGATGCTTGCGTTAAGTATAACCCTTCTTCAGGCATATTCAAGCGGATATGCTCAGACACCTCCACGGATTTTACAAATCAGGTTATTTTATAAGAAAAATAGCGGGGTTGTCAAGACTATTTATGCGGCGCGCGTTCCGCTCCGCGTACATGGGCTCATATAGCGGTGAAAACGGGCTGACGGGCCGCATGACGGCAACCGGTTTAAACAAGGGCCGTGCGTCAAATCCAGCCTGGGGCAACGCCCTTTCTCAAAAAGACCTTCCCACAAAAAGGACTTGACGGCCAAGGTCATTAAAGATATGATTAATAATATAAAAATCGTCACTTCCCGTCTCCCGGCCCCGTAGTCTTCAAAGCCTTTTTTTTTTACAAAGCAGTTCGATATACAACGTAGTTCGATTTACAAAGTAGCTCTATATATGGAAAACAAAAGGCCATACACGACGGGCGAGATAGCCGCATTCTGCCACGTTACCATAAACGCCGTTAAAAAATGGATATCGTCCGGCAAGCTCGACGCATTCAGGACTCCGGGCGGACATTTTAGGGTGCACAAGGAGGCGTTTGCCGCTTTCCTCGACAGGTACAAGCTCGACATAAAGAACGAGGTCTTTCCCGAACATAAGCGGGTGCTGATAATAGACGACGAGCGCGAGGTCGTCGAGTTCATAAAGGGGGCGCTTGAGGCCATGCAGGAGGGCTATATCGTCGAGACGGCCGGGGACGGGCACGAGGGGCTGATCAAGGTCGGGGACTTCAAGCCTGAACTCCTCGTGCTCGACATACGGATGCCCAGGTTCGACGGTTTCGAGGTGACGAAGCGGATCAAGGGGGACGAGTCCACGCGCTCGATCAAGATACTCGCCGTGACCGCCTACGGCAGGGAAGACATCGGCAAGATAATAGAGTGCGGCGCCGACGAGTGTCTCGCCAAGCCGATAAACCTCAAGGAATTTCAGAGGAACGTGCAGAGGCTGTTGAGGTAAACCGGTTATCCGTTATCAGTCAAGGTTAAAAACATGTTTTTTTACCATTCACCGGCAACCGGCAACCGATAACCGATATGAAGCGTAACTCCAACGGAGCGCGGGACGTCCGCGGGATCATAATCTTTCTCTCCCTGGTCTTCGTTGCCGTCATCATAGATTACCGTTCGTTCCTCGCAAAATCCAGAGACGAGATGATGTATGACGAATTCAACGGACACCTGAGTTCCGTGCGCGTCTCCATCACCAAGCTCGAATACCTGCTCGACATGTTCGTAGTCGCGGGCAGGTTCGAGTCCGCGACCGTCGACATCATCAAAGACGACGTGGCCAATATCGACCGCGAGATAAACGACGGCCTCCTGAACCCCAAGTACGGGACGATACTCACGTCTAACGCCCTCCTCTCCGACGGCATAGGCTCCATCGCCGACGACTGGCAGACCATAAAGATCGAAATAAGGCGCTTGAACGGCGCCTCGTCCCCCGACGAGATAAGACTCATACATGACGCCGTGGACATGAACACGGTCTCGCTGATAGACAAGGCCGAGAAACTCATCTCCGTCACCGCCGACGGCAGGAGCAGGGTCTTTCACGGCGCGAGGACGCAGGCGCTCGCGTCAATAATCGTTTTCACCGTTATCGCCCTTGGGGCGGGCCTTTACGTGTTCTACGTCTATCTTTCACCGCTGAAGAGGGCCGCAGCTCTCGCGGCGTCGGCGTCGTCCGGGGCCGGGTTCGTAAAGTTCGACGAGCAGGGCGGCTGCATGGGAAGGCTCGCGGAGGCGCACAACGGCATGATGAGCAACGCCGCCGCCGCGCTGTCCGCCAAGGATGAGCTGGCTCTCGCTCAGGGCCGCGCCATCGAGGAGGGGATAAACCAGCTCGAGTCCATCAACGGGCTCCTCCGTCTCGCGGGCGGCTCTCTTTCAGAGAATGAGATATTCAGGTCGGTGGTGAGGGAGGCGGCGGCGGTGGGCGGGGCCGACGCGGCGGCCGTCTACCTGCGCGACGAGGCGGGGTTCAGGCTCGCGGCGGCGACCGGTTTCCCGGATGGGTTTTCAAGCGCGGTTTTCTCCATGCCGGGCATGACGGAGGGGACGCACCCGGCCCCTGGTGAGATGGGGGAGATGGAGGCGATAGCCCGGGCGCCGGCGAGCGGCCTTACTGACGGCGATTACGGGCGTTTTTTGAAGGGTCTCGGATACGCGGCGCTCTCGGCGTATCCGGTAGGGTTCAATGACAAGCCCAGGGGCGTGCTCGTGGCCGCGTGGAAGGACGCGCGCAGGTGCGCGGACGCGCCGCGCCAGTTCTTCGAGGCCCTGGCGTCCGCCGCCGGCTCGGCGAGCGGACACATAGCCTTGTTC
Organism: Deltaproteobacteria bacterium; assembly: GCA_016219025.1. Lineage (GTDB taxonomy): Bacteria > Desulfobacterota > GWC2-55-46 > GWC2-55-46 > GWC2-55-46 > JACRNO01. The sequence continues at coordinate 2,661 of JACRCM010000055.1, forward strand.
CAGTCCGAACTCTCCGAAAGGAGGTTCGTGGAGAGGGTCTTGAATCAACTCCCAAGCGGGGTCGCGGTCTTTGACAGGGGCGGCGCGTGCAGGCTCTGCAACGGCCAGTTCCGCAGGCTCATGGGTTCCGGGGCGCGGTGCGAGTACAGTCTTTTTGACGATAAATCCCTCGTGGACAACGGCGCGGTGGATGCGCTGAAGAGGTCGTACGACGGCTATAGCGCCGAGGTGACGGTCAATTACGACCCCACGGCCCTCCTTGTGAAGTACGGGTTTACGGGCTCTCCGAGGATGCTCAGGATAAAGAGTTCGCCCGTCTACGGCGCCGACGGCGAGATATCGAATATCTGCCTCATATACGAGGACCTTGCGGACAATGCCGCCAGGCATTCAGGCGGGGCTCAAAAAGGCGCATGAACAACGTATTCAACAAACTCAGCATCTCCAAGAAACTCGCCGCCGTCTTCATGCTGCTCCTCTTCATGATGGGCATAGGCGGCACGGTCGGCCTTTATAACGCCGTGCAGATAGCCAAGGTCACCAAGCGGCTCTACACCGAGTCGTTCCGCAGGGGCGAGAGCCTCAGCGCCGTTGAAAACGAGTTTCTATCCGCCAGACAGGCGATGTTCCTCCATACCATCGTAAGCGACGCCGCCTCGAAGTCGTACCTCAAGGGCACCATAGAGGAGCACAGGGGCAAGATAGACAAACTCCTCGACGAGTACAGGCAGATGGGCGTGGCGGGCGGACAGGATAGGCTCTATGCGGAGCTGACGGAGAGCCTCGACAGGTATTGGACGATACACGCCGAGGTCGGGCGTCTGGCCGACGCGGGGCACAGGGACAAGGCGCTCGGTCTCATACGGATGGAGGGGAACAAGACCTTCACGGGCGCCGTCAACGCGCTCCGCAAGCTCATCAAGGAGGAGAAATACGCCGCTTACGCCGCGTACAAGGAGAGCGACTTCTTTGCCGACGTGGTAATCGCCGTCACGCTGGTCTTCATCTTCCTCGCCGTGGTCCTGGTCGGGGTGCTGTGGCTCATGCTCACGCGCACGCTCGTGAGGCCGATATTGGAGATAGAGGAGTCCGCCAAGAAGATAGGCATTGGGAATCTCAGGCAGCGCGCGCCCCTGTATGCGGACGACGAGATAGGCAGCCTTGCGCGCGAGTTCAACAAGATGGCCGAGGGCATAGAGGATTCCTATGCCACGCTCGAGCACAAGGTCTTCGAGCGCACCGAGGAGCTCAAGCTCGCAAACGAGGAGCTCTTCAGCAAGAAACAGGAGCTTGAGACCGCGAACAAAGGGCTTCTGGAGGCGAACAGGATGAAGAGCCAGTTCCTGGCCAACGTCTCGCACGAACTCAGGACGCCGCTCAACTCCATCATAGGTTTTTCCGAGCTTCTGCAGGAGCGCGCCTTCGGGGAGCTCAACGAGCGCCAGTTGCAGTATGTCGAGTACGTGCACTCAAGCGGCGGACACCTGCTTCAGCTTATCAACAACATACTCGATCTTTCCAAGATAGAGGCCGGCAGGATGGAGTTGCAGACCGAGGCGTTCTCCGTCACGGAGGCGCTCGGCGAGATACTGGGGAGCGTCCGCCCCCTGGCGCACAAGAGGCAGATAACCATCTCGTCAAGGACCGTGCCTGCCTCGCCGATGCTCAGGGCCGACAAGGCGAAGTTCAAGCAGATTATGCTCAACATCCTCTCGAACGCCATAAAATTCAACGTTGACGGCGGCAAGGTGGGCGTCGATTGGGAGATATCCGAGGAGCCGGAGGGCATGAGCATGGTCAGATACATCACCTTCAAGGTATCCGACACGGGCATCGGCATCGACCCGGAAGACAGCGGTAGGCTCTTTATGGAGTTCGGCCAGCTCGATTCGTCGCTTACGAGGGAGTACGGCGGCACCGGCCTCGGGCTTGCGCTCACGAAGAGGCTCGTCGAACTGCACAGGGGGGCTATCTGGTTCGAAAGCGCCCCTGAGAAGGGATCGGTGTTTTTCATAAAGCTGCCGCAGGGCACGGAGGAGATAGACGTCCCGGCATACGCCGCGGCCGCCCCGATCGCGGCGCAGGAACCGTCCGTTCCACCCGCGTCTCCCGCGACCGGCGAGAGGCGGCTTGTGCTGATAGCGAGCGAGGGCGCGGACATCAACCACCTTCTGGAGATATATCTCTCAGGCGGCCCGTACGAATGCGTATTCGCCTCGGACGGCGTGGACCTTCTCGCAAAGGCGCGCGAGAGGAGGCCGTTCGCCATCCTCCTCGGCGTGGCTATACCCAGGAAGGACGGCTGGGAGGTGCTTAGGGAACTCAAGGCGGACAAGGAAACCTCCGGCGTGCCCGTGGTCATCATCTCCTCGGCGGACAACCGCGAGATAGGGCTCGACCTCGGCGCCGCCGAATATCTCGAAAAGCCGATAAACAGGGAACAGCTTATCAACTGCCTTGAGCGCATAAAGACGGGGCCGAGGCCGAGGCGCGGCACGTTGAAGGTGCTGCTTATCGACGAAGACGAGGAGGCCCTCGAAGGGCCGGCTGAATACCTCAAAAAACACGGCTTTCTCGTCTTCGCCACCGGCAGGGACGCGGAGGCGTTCACGCTCGTATGGAACATCGTCCCGGACGTTATCGTCATAAGGGTGCGCGAGGCCGGCGGCGGGAATCTCGAATTCATAAAGAACATGAACCGGCTATCCACGGAGATGAAGACGCCGGTCATCATCTTCACCTCGGACGAGTCGGTCATCATGGCGGGCGGCCTCTTCGGAAGCGGCGTGAAGCTGGTCTTCCACGACCATATACCTGCAAACGAGACGCTCCTTTCGGAGATACGGCTGGTGGAGACGGCGTAGAAGACGGAGAATCAGCGTGACAGGCAACAGACCTAAAGTCCTCCTCGTCGAGGACAATTATATGAACAAGGTGCTCGTCAGGGAGGTACTGACGCTTCACGGCTTCGAGGTCATGGAGGCGGCCAACGGCGCGGAGGCGTTGAAGGCCGTGGCCTCGTTGCGGCCTGACATCATACTCATGGACCTGCACCTGCCTGAGATGGACGGGATAACCGCGATGCGCATCATCAAGAGCGAGGAGAAGAACAGCGGCATCCCCGTGCTCGCGCTTACGGCCTCGGCCATGAAGGGCGAGGAGGAGAAGATATTGAACAAGGGTTTCGACGGCTACATCGCAAAACCCATCAACGTGAAAAAACTCGCCGAGACGGTATCGGAGCACCTCGGCAAAAAGGGTGCATAAGCGGCGCTCTGGCAATTGACCGGGGACGGGCGGTTGTGATAATATTGATAATAAGCGGCCTGCGGCGGAATAGATGCAGGTCTTGACAATGCCGCGCGCCTTGCCGGTGAATCCCTTGCTTAGAAGATTCAGCTTTATCATCTTCCTGCTGCTCGTGCCCGTCAGCGCGCATGGCCGGGATAATACCCTTAACATCCTGTATACCGGGGCCGTAAAAGGCGAGCTTGAGCCGTGCGGCTGCTCGCCCAAGACCGAATCCGGCGGGGTTGCAAGGCTCTCCGGCTATATTTCCTCAGCGAGCGGGGGATTGAAGCCGTATATATTGATAGACGCGGGCGGTTCGATGCCTGAAGACACGGCGCAAGGCAGACTCAAGGCCGACGCCCTGCTCAACGCCTTCGGTCTTCTGAATTACGATGCCGCGGCCTTTTTCAAGGGCGGCCCGCTGCCGGACGATGTTATTGCCGCGCTCGCGCAAAGATACGGCGTCCGCGCCGTATCCAACGCGGGCCGTTATCCGGGTTCGGTTCAGCTCAACCGGGGGCGTCTACAGATAAACGTAAGCGCCGATGAAAAGGGCTATAGAGAAGGGATGCTCAACGTCCTTCTTACCGGTCTGCCGGTATCCGAGGCCAAATACATCGCCGGTTGGGACGTGATAGTCCTCTCTTCGGGCGAGACGCTTCCCGAGCCCGTAAAGAGCGGAGAAACGGTCATCGTATCGGGCGCGTCGAGGAACAGGGAGCTTGGCGTGCTTACCGTCGAGGTGGATGGGGCAGGCAGGGTGCTCAATTACGTCCACAGGTGGCAGCCGCTCGGCAAGGATATAAAAGAGGACGCCAGGGTCCGTCAGGTCTTGAACGAATACGGCGCGAAGGTAGCCCGGCTCGTCAAGGACGAAGAGAAAAAGGCCGCCTCAGGCGGTCCATATCTCGGAGGCTCAGGCTGCGAGGAGTGCCATAAACCTTTTGCGGATATATGGAAGAATACGAGGCATTCAGGCGCGTTCGGCGCTCTGGAGAAGGTCGGCAAGGCCGGCGACCCGGAGTGCGTGAAGTGCCATACGACCGGCTACGGCGGGGAAGGCGGTTTCTACAGCCTCTCCAGTACGCCGGGCCTCGCTAACGTGCAGTGCGAGGCGTGCCACGGCCCTGGTAGGGATCATGCCGCCGATTCCACGCTCCCCATGACGCCGACCGGCAAAAACATCTGTCTCAGGTGCCACACAAAGGAAAACAGCCCTGACTTCGATTTCGAGGGCTATCTGAAGAAAATACGTCATTGATAAGGAGCAATGCCATGCGCTTGAAAAGACTGATCCCGGTATTTTTGATGGTAATCCTCACCTGCATGAGCGCCTTTGCGGGCGACATCTCCAACATAAGGGGCGAGTATACCCGCGTGGCGGGCCAGCCGTTCAAATTCAACGGCAAGACCGTGGAGGTCATGGAGTTCATGAGCTTCTATTGCAGCCACTGCTATGCCTTCGAGAAGTCTATACCCGTCATCAAGGGGAACTTCCCGAACAAGATAAAGTGGAAACTCGTCCCGATCTACTGGGGCAACGGCTCGTCGAAGCCCGGGGAGGCGTACCTGCTCGCGGAGGAGGCGGGCAAGGGCGAGCAGATGAAGAAGGCCATCTTCAACGCCATGTTCGTCGATAAAAAGGACATCGGAAGCGTCGAGGTGCTTGAGTCGCTGGCCTCGCAAGCGGGCATGGGCTTTGACTTCAGCATGAAGCTCCGGAGCGGCGCCAAGGCGGAGGAGGCCCGTAAGGCGGTCGATCTGGCGCATCAGTACGGCGTGGAGGAGACGCCCACCATAATCATAGCCGGAAGCCTGATGACCAACCCCAGGGCCTCGGGCGGCGGCACGGACGCCTTTAAGGATAACGCCATCACCATAATAAAGAGCATACTGGAGACGACGGTCTCGTAGCGGTATTTGGCGCCAAGGCTTACGGCGGAGCGAAGATGCCGAAGGTCTTCGAGAAAGGCGGTCTTAAATTCCTCTTCTACAGCGATGAGGGCGGGGAACCGATGCACGTTCACGTCAAAGGAACACTTTAAGCGCTGAGACGAAATGGCCGTTGATCGTGAAGCTGACGTTTGGCAAGGATGCCGTGGAAGTGTCGCTGGACAGCGGCGAGGCCGTTCAGGTACCGATTGCGCGGTATCCCACGCTTGAGCGTGCCACGCGCAAACAGCGGGAAAATTATGAGATATCTCCATCCGGCTATGGCGTCCACTGGCCTGATCTCGACGAGGATTTGAGTTTCAGCGGGTTTATCAAAAGACCGCGGGCGTTGAAGGGCGGGAGGCATCTGTGCGGCAATGAGAATGTTTCGGGCAAGAGAGCGCTTGCCATCGTCACCCCAGGCGCGGCCAGACGCGAAGCCGCATCTACCGCACAGGATTATCACGGGACAGGAAAAACCGCTTCGCCCGGTCCGTAAGCAGGGCAAAGCAGGCTGAACGCGGCCGCTCCTATCCGGCCGGGTTTTCCGGTTCCCGCGTTACCTCTCGTCAGCGCGCTTGTCTTTTCTGAGCGCGGCCAATCCGTTCCTAACCTTCTCCAACTCAGGCTCCCCAAGGCTGGCCCCGGCGTATCTTTCAGCCTCGTGGGCAGAGGTTATCTCCGTGACCTCGGCCCTGCCGACCCTGCGCGCGAACTCAAGGGGCGTCTCTCCCTGGCCGCGCTCCATGCCGCGCCGCCTGAGTATGCGCGTCATCTCCGCGTAGAAGGCCGGGGTCCTGGCTTGACGGCCCGTTGTCTTGCGCCGCCGCAGAATGATCGAGGCGGCCACGGCTAAGACAATAAATATAGCGGCGGCGGCAACGGCTATCGGCAGGGCGCGGCTGCCGCGGCCCGCGGCCCTGTGTATCTTCTCCCTCAGGTATATCTTCCTTAGTGGGTCGTAGAGCGAGTGGAGATAACGGTCTATGGCAACGGCTATCCGCACCTGGTCGTTGAACGTGAAGTGGACGACGTTCCTGTTCCACCTCCACCTTATCATGTCCATGTACATCCAGAAGGCCGACGGCGCGGTATAGGACTGCAACCCCTGACCCGGCGTAGGGTCGAAGGTCTCCCAGCCCGCTCCGTCCACGTATGCCTCCACCCAGCTGTGCGCGTGCTCCTGCCTCACTACGAAATAATTGCCGAACCCGTTCCAGTCGCCCTGGAGAAACCCGGTCACGAGGCGCGACGGGACGTTGGCGGCGCGAAGCATTATCACCATTGCGCTGGCGTAATGCTCGCAGTAGCCCTGTTTTCCGTAGAAGAGAAAGTCGTCGATGGGCGTCTTGCCTCCGGTGTGCGCCGGGTTGAGCGAATACGCGAAGGAGGTCTTGAGAAAGCCCTCTATCGCAACGGCCCTGCCGCGCTCCGTCCTTGCCTCTTCCGTAACCCTCGCTGCAAGTTCCCTTATGCGTTGCGCCTCAGGGTCGGCGTCGAGGAAACCCAAGTCTTTGTATTCATCGGGTATTTGTCCGTATTCCGGTCTTGGGTGGGTTATGTCGGACCATGCCCTGTACTCGAGCCTCGAATACGGCGGGGAGGGCAGGTAGAGGGAGCCTGATTGGTCGACGCGCATGGACTGGAACTTGCCGTCGATATACACGGGGTTGGAGGCGGCGAAGAGCACGTCCGTGTCGAGCGGCTCAAGGACTATCTCCTGTTCGAGCAACTGGCCCTCGCCCGGCCCAGCGAAGAACCTGCCGGAGCGGTCTTTTCCTGCCGGATAAGAGAGCTTTACGCGCCTCGACCACGTCCTGCCGTCGTAGTGATCGAGCTGGGCGCCGCGGAAGTGGATGAGGCGCGCTGGCATCCTGCCTGCGATACCCACCCTCATCACCACGGTCGGGTCGGTCTTGAGCGCACCCAGGTCTCCCAGGTCAACTATGTCGGAGAAGCCGGTCGTCTTGAGCGTGTTGGCGCTCTTTCGTTCGAGGAAACCGAGTCCGGCGCGGGGCATGAGGAAGAAAAAGACGAAGGTGAGGGCGATGGTTGAGAAGGCCGCGGCTATGACAAAGCCCAGAAATCTGGCCCCGAATATCATGCCCCCCGGTTCCTGCGCCTGCGGATTGGCGATGTGCCAGTCGCGTCTTATGTTGAATATTATCATCGCCCAGATGCCGCCCACGACGAAGAGGCCGAGTATGACGATAAATGAGATGGACACCGTCGATGCCGCCGCGGCGAGCATCTGGAAGAATACGAGGCAGTATGTAATAAGATGGTCGCGGTTTTTTTTAAGATCGAAGAGCTTTAGGACAGTCAATATGGCGAGGAATCTGGACGCGGAGACAAGCAGGCTCTTCGATATCGCCGCGTAATCCGCGAGGAAGAGGAGGAGTATGAGCGCGGCGAGGACGTTCCAGAGCCACTTGGGGAGGGTGCGCCGCCCTCTCAGGTTCAGTGCGAGCGACGCGGCGGCCGCCGCGCCGAGCAACGCGGCGAACGCAGGGGATATGCCCTCCACAAGCGAGGCCGCCGCGATGCCGATGACCGCCATCGCATAGGTCAATATGATGGTGTAGACGGTGAGGTTCATGTGAAAGACCGTGATGCGTTTTTTACAACAAGGCCGTTTTTAGAACCCTCTCCCCCGTCCTCTCTCTTTATATTATAAGGATGAGAGGGCGGGGGAGAGGGTAGGCGGCGCTGAATCCTATGCGCAGCCTATCGCCGCGACCGGACGCTTGGGTGCGAGAACGATAAAACAACGATAAAACGATGAAGTTTTCTTCTTTACGCACACGCATCACGGTCTTACCCCCTATGCACGACCCTCACGCCCGGCGTCCCGGCGGCGCGGCCTTGCCCGGCCGGCTCCATGAGCGCGAGCGTCCTGAGTATCCGGTGGAGCTGATCCGGCCCGGCCCCGGGTTTTATCTCTCCATCGAGCGTCTTCAAGCCCACGGAATAGCCGCGTTCGATGAAGCGGTTGGCGCTGGATGCCGCCTCGTCGACGAGTTCTTCAAAGGCGGCCTCTTCCGTCCGGTAGTTGTCGAATACGACGGTGACGGTCTTCTCGGTCTCGCGCTCAAATTCCTTTACGAGGAGCCTCGACGCCCTCGCGGCCGCCTTCCAGTATATGAATCGCGCCGGGTCGTCCTGCGTATACCCGCGCAGCGCATAGAGTTCGCTCCCCGGTCCTCTGCCAGACGGGGTCTGCCCCGTGGACGCGGGGCTTGCGTCCGCAGGCCCCGGATGCCGCCGGCCCGCCGTTATGTCCGGGTAGACGAGCGCCTCCGCGGGACACCTTTCCTCCTTGCCTTTGAGAAAGAGGCCGAACGGGAACCTCGTTTGGACCTTGACGCCGGTAAGCGCAAACCTGCCCCTGCGCTTGAACGTATAGGCGGCAGTCCGGCGCGCCTCTTCCCCGGGGTTTATCTTCAGGATGTAAGCGGCGTCCGCATCGCAGCCGTCGGCGGGAAGCTCCCTGACGGTGATGGAGAAGGTCGAGAATATGCGTTTGTTGTTGGCGACCGAGAGCCTTGCGACGGCCGGCGAACCCTTGTATATGTGGCCGGGCCACGTCCTCGTCACCGTAAGCCGCCTGAGCGTGTGCTCGGATGCGACGCCCGATACGACTATCAACGAGAGGAGCATGGCCGCCACGAGGTAGAGGAGGTTGTTGCCCGTGTTTATCGCGGCTATGCCGATGAGGAAGAGGATGCCGATATACCACTTCCCCTCCCGCGTGACGGAGAGGCTCCTTGCCCATGACGCGCGCGGAGCGCTCCGTCTTTTTCCGCCGAAGACCTTTCCGATGAAGATGGTAAGCCAGGGGAGGGGGACGGATATGGCGGGTCTGAGGTTCATAAACGGTTATCGGTTATCGGCAAAAGGCCGTGATGCGCGATGCGTAAAACGAAAAAGACTGGATTCCCGCCCCTCGACAGAAACCCCCGACAGAGATTTACAAAGGAGCTCTATATTCGGGGGCAGGCTATTCGAGGGCAGGCTCCAACGAGTGGGAATGACAAAAACCATCCACCGATAACCGATAACGGATAACCGGCTCATACCGGCACGCTCACGGTCGAGAGGATGTCGTCTATCAGCGCCGAGTTGTCTTCCACGCCCTCGCCGGTCCTGCGGTCCAAGGGGATTATCCTGTGCGCGAATACCGGGGAGGCGAGCGCCTTTACGTCGTCCGGGATGCAGTAGTTCCGCCCTTTGATCATGGCGCGGGCCTGAGCTGCGCGGTATAAAGTGGCGGTGGCCCGCGGGCTTACCCCGAGCTTGATGGACTTATGTATGCGGGTCGCCCTTGCAATGGCGAGGATGTAGTCAACGAGGTCTTCCTCCACCCGCGTCCTCTCGACCGCCTCCTGCATCATGCCGAGGTCGTCCGCCGTGATGACCGGTTCGAGCGTCTGCAATATCTTTACTGACGGCATGGATTGCATTATTTCGCGCTCGTCGGCCTCGTCCGGGTATCCTATCCTTATGGCCATGGTGAACCTGTCGAGTTGGGACTCCGGCAGGGGGAAGGTGCCCGCGTATTCGAGCGGGTTTTGCGTGGCGAGAAGCATGAACGGCACCGGCAGGACGTAGGTCGCCTTGTCTATGGAGACCTGGCGGTCGTTCATCGCCTCGAGGAGCGCGCTCTGGGTCTTTGGGGTCGTCCTGTTTATTTCGTCGGCCAGGACGATGTTGGCGAATATCGGGCCCGGACGGAACTCGAAGGCATGGGCGGCCTGGTTGTAGACGGTCATGCCGATAACGTCCGACGGCAGGAGGTCGCTCGTGAACTGGATGCGCTGGAACGAGCAGTTGATGGACCTGGCAAGCGCGTGCGCGAGCGTGGTCTTGCCGACGCCCGGCACGTCCTCGATGAGGAGGTGCCCCTTTGCGAGGAGCGCGGTTATGGCGAGGTCGATGATTGCCGGTTTGCCGCGTATGACCGCGCCGAGGTTCTTATGCAGTCTTCTTATCTTTTCGTAGACCTCTTTGTCTTCCATCCGCTAATTCTATCAATAGAGATGTCCGGCGTCAAACCCTCTTTCCGGGCTTTAATCCCCTTTTAATCCAACCGCGCATACAATGGCGGTATGGTTGGCAGACCGGTTGTTTTAATGAAAGGGAGGCCGCTATGGACTACTCGGAGATAGATGCCGTTGATCTGTTCCTAATCTGTGTATTTCTCGCGCTGGCCGCGGTCTTGGCCGCGCACGTCTTGATGACGTGAGCGGGTCTTTACTTTGCGGCGGGGGCCGCGAGTTTCTCAAGCAGGGCCACCTCTGTGCCTGAGCCTTCAAAAAAGGGCAGGGGCCTTGCCGGGTCGTATTTAGCGGTAAAGAACCTCGCGTCTTTTGTAGAAAACATGCCCTCTGCCGGATCCGGGTCGGGTTCATCCTCCGGCGTGAAGTGCACGGGTATGAAGAGGCGCGGCCTGATGAGCTTGACCGCCTCGGCCATATCCATCGCGTCTATCGTGCAGGTGTTGTCTGCCGCCGGCATTATCGCCACGTCTACTTTGCCGAGCGCCTTCATCTCGTCGTCTTATATATTATAGGCGTCTTCGGTCTTTTCGGTCTTGACGTTATCTCCTCAAACCGCGAGGACTCGCCTTTGTGTTTTATGACCATCCGGCCGTCCACATTCTCCTCGGCAATTACGCTCTTCGCGTTCACGCGGGTC
>JACRCM010000059.1 GCA_016219025.1 Deltaproteobacteria bacterium
AAGCCGTTTTCCACGGAGAGATGCCCGAGAGGCTGAAGGGGGCTGACTCGAAATCAGTTGTGCCTTTACCGGCACCGGGGGTTCAAATCCCTCTCTCTCCGCCAGATTTAAACTCCGCGCTTGGCGGGATTTGAAAGACGCCGAGCGGCGGCGCAGTCGCTGCGCCTGAACGCCGAGCGGAGCGAGGATGAGACACGCCGGGAGGTGAAGGCGCATGGCCGGAATCCGAGGCGGGTGCCGAGGATAGAGGCCGAGCGGAGCGCCGGAAGCGAGGCGTCGGGGTCGCGGAAGGCGGCGGGAGCCGCCGCGCCGTGACCAAATCCCTCCCTCTCCGCCAGATTTTTTATTGCGGCGTTTCGCTTGCAGTTCCCGTTGATAGCCGGGTCTTGCGCAATGGCAGGCTGTGAACCCCGCCAGGTCCGGAAGGAAGCAACGGCAACAACCCAAACCATGTGCCGCAAGGGCGCCTGGCTATCAACGGGGTCTGCAAGCAAGCGCCGCGGGGACGAAACGGCCGGCCTTTTAGAGACCGGCACGAAAGGCGGGTGGAAATGTCCTCTTACCAGGTCATCGCAAGGAAGTGGAGGCCGTCGCTCTTTGAGGAAATAGTCGGCCAGGCGCACGTCACCACGACCCTGAAAAACGCCGTTGCGTCCGGCAGGATCGCTCACGCGTATCTCTTTTGCGGGCCGCGCGGGGTGGGCAAGACCACGGCGGCGCGCATCCTCGCCAAGTGCCTCAACTGCGCCAACGGCCCGACCGCCGCGCCGTGCAACGAATGCGGGGTCTGCAAGTCCGTGGCCGCGGGTTCGTCCGTCGACGTTATCGAGATAGACGGGGCGTCCAATAACGGGGTCGAAAACGTCCGCGAACTCCGCGAGAGCGTCCGTTACCTGCCCGGCAGCGGCAAATACAAGGTCTACATAGTGGACGAGGTGCACATGCTCTCGACCGCCGCCTTCAATGCCCTTTTGAAGACCCTCGAAGAGCCGCCTCCCCACGCCGTCTTCATACTCGCCACCACCGAGTCGCACAAGATACCCGCAACGATAGTCTCCAGGTGCCAGAGGTTCGACTTCAGGCGCATCCCCTTTAAGGACATTCAGGCGCATCTCAAGAAGATCGTCACTGCCGAGTCCATCGGATTCGAGGAAGAGGCGCTCTACACGATAGCAAGGGAGGCCGACGGGAGTCTGCGTGACGCGCAGAGCCTCCTTGAGCAGGTCGCGGCCTACTCGGCCGAGCGCGTGACCGACGCCTCGGTCGCTGAGGCGCTTGGGCTTCTGGACAGGAATATCCTATACGACCTCTCTCAGGCTATCCTCTCGTCCGACGGCCGGGCGTGTCTGAATCACGTTGAAAAGATATATGATTTTGGTTATGATTTAAAGAGGGCGTGCGCCTCGCTCCTTGGGTATCTGCGCGACCTCGCGGTCTGGAAGGCCGCCGGAGCCACGGCGCTCCCGAACCTTCCCGACGCCGACCTTGAGCGCCTCGGGGCGCAGGCCGACAGCGCCTCGGCTGAGCGCCTCCAGATGATATTCGGTATCATGTCAAAGGGGTATGAGGAGATCGGCCGCGCAAGCGAGCCGAGGCATTCGCTTGAGATGTCGCTCCTTCGCGCCGCTCATGCGGAAGGACTCGAATCCGTCCAGTCCGCCATAGCGAGGCTTGCTGAACTCAAACGCCAACTCGGCTCAGGCCAGACGGCCCTGCCGGTTCAGGCGGCAAAGGCGTCCGAGGGATACAAGGCACAGCCGGGCGCCGCAGGGGCGGCCACGGCGCAGCCAAAGAAGGCCGCGCCGCTGGCGCCCGTAGACGCGCCCATTGACGCGCCAGTTGACATATCAGGGGACGGGTTGCGCGAGTTCATCATATCCAGAAAGCCGTCGTGGGCCGTGGCGTTGCGGGGCGCCGTCATGGATATTGCCGAAACCGCCGTCGAGATATCGCCTGAGGCCGCGCAGTACGGGTTCCTGAACGGATACATAAATGACCTTGGGGGGTTATGCTCGGAGTATCTCAGAAAGACGGTAAAGGCCGTCGTCAAACAAACCGGGCAAACCGGGCAAACCGGGCAGGCCGGGCAGGCCGGGCAGGCCGCCGGAGCCGCCGTTGATAAAACATCGCCCGTTGACCTTGCCGTCAAAGAGACGCTTCGCGCCCTTGGCGGCAGGGTAATCGAAGACCGGAGGAGAACGAATGTCTAAGCTGGGAAACATCATGCGCCAGGCGCAGAAGATGCAGGAGAAGATGGCCGACATGCAAAAGGAGCTTGCGGCCCGGACGTGCGAGGCGTCCGCGGGCGGCGGCATGGTCACGGCGGCCGTCAACGGCGCCCAGGAGGTCGTATCCGTCAGGATAGACCCGTCGGTCATAGACGCTAAAGACCCTGAGATGCTCCAGGACCTCGTTGTGGCCGCGGTAAACGAAGGACTCAGGCGGTCCAAGCAGATGGTCTCGGAGGAGATGGGCAAACTCACCTCCGGGCTCGGCGTAAATATACCGGGGCTTTTTTAACCGGTTATCGGTGAATGGTAAAAACATGTCTTTATCCTTTACCAATAACCTTTCCGTCCTCTGCAAAGACAAAAAAACTTTTTGGCGGTCCGTCAGCATCTACGGGACTGACAAACGTATTTTTTGTCTGTCATTCCCGAATGCTTCTATCGGGAATCCAGTCTTTTTTGCAGTTGCCGGTTCATCGGCGTCTTCAGAGACGTTTATGAACGGGCGGTTATAGTCCCATCCGGTCTCTTGATGGATGGGTTTTTCGGGATGGGTTTTTTCCGCGGATTATGCTATGCTATTAAGGTTGCGGCGGATGCGGCAACCCATAATCCCCGCGCCGTAAAGAAAACCAGTTGATTTAAGCGCCTTATTCTGTTATAGGTTATGCTCCGTCAGACGGCCAAGACACATATGACAAAGGGCGATTCCGTCGATAAATACAGATGCAATACGCGGAGCCGATAACCAAGCTGATAAAGGCGTTCTCCAGGCTGCCCGGCATCGGCGAGAAGACGGCGGCCCGGCTTGCCCTCTTCGTCCTGAACTCCCGCAAGGAATACGCCGAGGAGTTCGCGGCCTCGCTCATGGCCGTCAAGGAGAAGGTGTCGCTCTGTTCCGAGTGCATGACGTTCTCGGACGTTGACCCGTGTCCTATATGTTCCGACCCGGCAAGGGACGCCGGGGCCGTATGCGTGGTCTCGGATTTCAAGGACATGGCCGCGATCGAGTCGATGGCAGGGTATAGGGGCCGGTATCACATACTGCACGGCAGCCTCGCGCCCTTGAAGGGCATAGGGCCGGACGAGATAAGGATACGCGAGCTTGTATCGAGGGTCGGGACGGGCCGCGTAAGAGAGGTCATACTCGCCACGGGCTTCGACGCCGAGGGCGACGCCACGGCGACATACATAGCCGGGCTGCTCAAAGGGGCGGCGAACGTCAGCATAACCCGCATCGCCTCCGGGGTGCCCGTGGGCGGAGCCGTGGAATACATGGACGGCGCGACCCTCGGAAGGGCGATGGACGGAAGGCGGACGCTGTAGGATAACAGGCCGTTATGCGCAAAAGATTCCAATTTAACGCGGCACATAGCGCGCCATTTATAAAATTAAGGGTTTTACCGATAACCGATAAAAGGAATCGCACCATGGAAAACTATATCGAAGTAAGATGGCACGGCAGGGCGCAGCAGGGCGTGGTCACGGCGGCCAAGCTGCTCGGCGAGGCCTGTCTCATATCGGGCAAATACGTACAGGCCTTCCCGGAGTTCGGCCCTGAGAGGATGGGCGCTCCGGTGCGCGCCTATAACAGGATTTCCGACGAACCGATAAGGCTCCACTGCCAGGTGACCGAGCCCAAGTACGTGCTCATCGCCGACCCGACGCTCATAGGCGTCGCGGGCGTCGCCGACGGCACGCCAAAGGACGCGGTCTTCATCGTCAACACCACAAAGACCGCCGCCGAGATGCGCCAGGCGCTGGGGCTCGCCAACGGCGCGGGCCGGGTCTATACGCTCGACGCCGGGAAGATTTCAATCGAGACCATAGGCCGCGCGATGCCCAATACCCCGCTGCTCGGGGCGCTCGCCAGGGTCACGGAGATAATCAAGCTCGACGCCCTGATAGGCAACTTCAGGGAAAATTACGCGAAGAAGTTCAGCGATAAAGTCATCGAAGGCAACGCCGCCGCGATGAAGCGGGGTTTCGAGGAAGTAAAGGGAGAGTAATAAAGACGCGGCAGGGGGGTGGTATGCCGCCGAGCCAAAGGAGTTCTCATGGAAAAGGACGACAAGGGACGGATGCCCGCGGGCGGCATAATACCCAGGGGCGGCACCGCCAACGAATACTCGACGGGCGGCTGGCGCAAGCTCAGGCCGGTCCTCGATTCGGCCAGATGCACGAACTGCCTGATATGCTGGGTCATGTGCCCGGACTCCGCCGTTATATCGCGGGACGGGAAGATGATCGGGTTTGACATGGAGCATTGCAAGGGCTGCGGCGTCTGCGCGGTCGAGTGCCCGGACAAGGTGAAGGCTATCAAGATGGAGGAGGAAGCGGACTGATGGCGATCGCAACCAAGGGGCAGACCGGCCTTACCGGCAACACCGCCGTGGCCTATGCCATGAAGCAGATAAACCCGGACGTATTCCCCGCGTATCCGATAACGCCGTCCACGGCGATAGTCGAGGACTTCGCAGGCTTCGTGGCCGACGGTGCGGTGACGAGCGAGTTGATAACCGTCGAGAGCGAGCACTCGGCCATGAGCGCGTGCATCGGCGCCTCGGCCGCGGGCGCAAGAGTCATGACCGCCACCTCGGCGCAGGGGCTGGCGCTCATGTGGGAGATGCTCTACATCGCCTCCGGCATGAGGCTCCCCATAGTCATAGCGAACGTCAACAGGGCGCTCTCCGCGCCCATAAACATCCACTGCGACCACTCCGATTCCATGGGCGCGCGCGACTCCGGCTGGATTCAGCTATACTCCGAGACCGTCCAGGAGGCATACGACAACATGTTCATGGCCATGCGGATAGCCGAGGACACCAACGTCCTCCTGCCCGCGATGGTCTGCTTCGACGGGTTCATCACCTCGCACGCGATAGAGAACATAACGCTCGTCGAGGACGCGGACGCAAGGGAGTTCATCGGCCAGTACAAGCCGGGCCATTCCCTCCTCAACGTCGATAATCCGGCAACCTACGGCGCGATGACGCTCCAGGACACCTACATCACCTTCAAGCACCAGCAGAGCCAGGCCATCGCCCGCGCAAAGGGCGTCGCGGCATCCGTCGGCGCGGAGTTCGGCAAGAAGTTCGGGCGCGCCTACGGCCTATTCGAGGGCTACAGGCTCGAGGACGCGGAGGAGGTCATCGTGATACTCAACTCCGCCGCAGGCACCACCAAGGTCGCGGTGGACGAGCTCCGCAAACAGGGCAAGAAGGCAGGCGTGCTCCGTCCGAGGCTCTTCAGGCCGTTCCCGTTCGAGGAGATAGCGAAGGCGCTCTCAGGCGCGAAGGCCATAGCGTGCCTCGACAGGGTGGACTCCATGAGCGGCTTCGGCGGCCCGCTCTTCAACGAGGTCCGCTCAGCGCTCTACGAGCTTGACAAGAGGCCGAAGGTAATGAGCCGCATATACGGACTCGGCGGCAGGGACTACAAGGTCAAGGACGCCCTTGAGGTCTACGCCGAACTTGAGAAGACCGCCGCGTCCGGCAAGGTCGAGACGCTGCAGAAGTATATAACGCTGTAGGGCGGCGGTAATTTCTTAAAAATCCGAGAAACCCTTTTTACAGGGGGATAGAGGTACAACAGGATGGCAACCTTAAAGGAACTTGCAAAGAAAGAAGAACGCCTGACCGGCGGGCACAGGCTCTGCGCCGGGTGCGGGATACCGCCCATAGTGCGGCTCATACTCAGGTCGACCGACTGCCCGGTCGTGGCCACCTCGGCCACCGGGTGCCTTGAGGTCGGCACCACAATATACCCGTATACCTCGTGGAACATACCGTGGATACACTCGGCGTTCGAGAACGCCGCGGCCACGATAAGCGGCATCGAGACGGCCTACCGCTCGCTCAAGAAGCAGGGCAAGATACCGGACAGGGACGTCAAGTTCATCGCCTTCGGCGGGGACGGCGGCACCTACGACATCGGGTTGCAGGCGTTGTCCGGCGCGCTTGAGCGCGGGCACAACTTCCTCTACGTCTGCTACGACAACGGCGCGTATATGAACACCGGCATCCAGCGCTCAAGCGCCACGCCGCTCTTCTCCAACACCACGACCTCTCCGGCGGGCACGGTCATAGAGGGCAAGCAGCAGTGGAGGAAAGACCTCACGCGCATCGTCGTGGCGCACAACGTCCCTTACGCGGCTCAGGCGTCGCCGCACAACTGGTCCGACCTCTCCAAAAAGGCGGAGAAGGCGCTCAACACCAACGGCCCGACCTTCCTCAACGTCATGAGCCCGTGTCCGCTCGGCTGGTACACGAAGAGCGAGGATTCCATCAAGTGGGCGAAGCTGTCGGTCGACACCTGCTACTGGCCGCTCTACGAGGTCGAAAACGGCGTGCTGCGCGTCACCTACAAGCCGAAGGAAAAGAAGCCCCTGGCCGAGTGGCTAAAGCCACAGGGCAGGTTCAAGCACCTGTTCAAGCCGGAGAATAAAAACCTTCTGGACGCATTTCAGGAGAGGGTTGATGCCGAGTGGGCGAGACTCCTTGAGCTTGACGGAAAGCGCGTATAATGGTAAATAATCAGTTGTGCGTCCGTTGAGCCTCAATACGTTTATTCGCGCCGTGCCAGGCCATTTGACAAGCGAGGTATGCCATGCCGCAGAGCCCTTTTGTGCTATATGACGAAGAGTACCAGGAGATAACCGGGGTAATCGAGAAGCTGCTGCGCGAGTCCAACTCCAAGTGCGTATACCTTGTGGACAAGGACGGGCAGCTCATCTCGGCCACCGGCGAGACCAAGGACATAGACGCCACCTCCCTGGCCTCCCTTACCGCGGGCAACATCGCGGCCACGGGCGGCCTCGCCAAGATAATCGGCGAAAAGGAGTTCTCCATCCTCTTCCACGAGGGCGAACGCGACAACCTCCACATTTCCGTCGTGGGACAGCGCGTCATACTCGTCGTTATATTCGACAAGCGCTCAAGCCTCGGGCTCGTGCGCCTGCGCGTCAAGAAGGCGAGCGAAGACCTTGGCAAGAGCCTCCAGAAGCTCCTCGCAAAGATGGCCGCCGGGGCCGAGCAGGAGAACGTCCTCAAGGAGATAACCGACGACGACATCGAGCGCCTCTTCCACTGAGGGCGCGGGGGTTACGCCGTCATCGCGAGGCGGCCCATAGATCGCCGAACCACTGTTTAACCGTCCAGCTTACGGGATAAGATAATAAAATGTCCTTCATAAATTATTCGGCAAGAGAGATAAACTGCAAGATCGTCTACTACGGTCCCGGCCTGTGCGGCAAGACCACGAACCTGCAGCTTATCTACAAGAAGACCAGGCCCGAGTCCAAGGGCAAGATGATAACGCTCGCCACCGAGACCGAGCGGACGCTCTTTTTCGACTTCCTGCCCATAGCCCTCGGCGACATAAAGGGCTTCAAGACGCGATTCCACCTCTACACGGTGCCCGGCCAGATATTCTACGACGCCTCCCGTAAGCTCATCCTGAAGGGCGTGGACGGCATAGTCTTCGTGGCGGATTCTCAGGTGGAGAGGATGGACGCGAACATCGAGTCGTTCGACAACATGAAGACGAACCTCGAGGAGCAGGGCTACAAGCTCGACCAGATACCCTACGTCATCCAGTATAACAAGAGAGACCTCGCCGACGTCTTGCCCGTGCCCGAACTCAAGAAAGTCCTCAACACCAACGGCGTGCCCGACTTCGAGGCCGTGGCCTACGACGGCACCGGAGTATTCGAGACCCTCAAGGCCGTCGTAAAGCTCGTCCTCATCGAATTGAAGAAGGGCGCGTAAGAGGTCGATAATGCCCATACGCTATGTCTTGAGCGAATATATGGAGCGGGCCATGTCAGAGGCCGTCTACGATAAACTCGAAGACGGCACGTTCACCGGCAAGATACCTTCCTGTAAAGGCGTCGTGTCTTTTGGCGCTACCCTGCACGGGTGCGGGGAAACCTTGCGCTCTACGCTCGAAGATTGGATATTGGCGGGATTGAAACTGGGGCATCCTCTGCCCGTGATCGGAGACATGGACCTGAACAAGGAGCCGATTCGTGAGCCAGTGGACGCCGTGTAAACGCAAGGAGTTCATAAAACGCTTGCGTAACATCGGCTTCGACGGGCCTTTTTCAGGGGCAAGACATCAGTTCATGATCTACGGACAGCACCGCCTGGCAATCCCTTCCAATATGGAATATTCCATCCCTCAGCTTCGCGTCATGGTCAAGGAAATCGAAGAAATAACCGGACGGCGGATTAGCGCTGACGAGTGGGATTCCCTGTAAGCAAGTCCACGTCCAAAAGGAGCTGATATCATGAGCCTTAGAGAAGAAATCATAAAGAACATGAACGCGGCGGCAAAGGCCGGGGACAAGCCGAGGCTTTCCACCATCAGGCTCCTCCTCTGCGCCGTCAAATACAAAGAGGTCGATATCAAAAGGGAGCTCAACGACGCCGAGGTCGTGGAGACCGCCTCCACGCTCGTACGCCAGCGCCAGGACTCGGTCGAGCAGTTCACCAAGGGCAACAGACTCGACCTCGCCGAGAAAGAGGCGGCGGAGATCGAGGTCTTGAAGGGCTACCTTCCGCCGCAACTGTCCATGGACGAGATACGCGCCATAGTGGTGAAGTGCATGGCCGAGACCGGCGCATCCGGAATGAAGGACATGGGCAAGCTCATGAAGGCCGTCACCCCGCACACCAAAGGCAAGGCCGACGGCAAGGCCGTCTCCGACGCGGTGAAAGAGGCGCTGGGAGGGTAGGGGGCGGGGTTCATTTTTCAGCCCAATCTGAAAGTGCCGCGCCTGCCTTGTCCGTGGCGCGGGTTCATGGTTTCTTGACTTTCCCGCCCGGATTGCCTTAAACTCACTGTATCTGTTTAACGCATAAGCCGTGTCTGAGGAGATATGAATGTTCGTTAAGGAGATGATAAAAAAAGAGGTTGATAGACTGCCGGAGAGCCTTGCCGCCGAGGTCTATGACCTCATAATTTTCATGAAAAGCAGAAACGAGAAGGCGAACCTTTCCATGGGGGCCCAAGCGCCGTCCGCGCCGTCCTTCCCGAAGATATGGGACAACGAAGAGGACGCCGTCTATGACAAGTTATGAAAAAGGCGGCAGGGTTCTCGTCCCGTTCCCATTCAGCGGCCAGTCCGCGATTAAAAAACGCCCCGCCGTCGTGATTAGCGCCAACGATTACAATCGCACATCGCGGGACATGGTTATCATGGCGAAAACAAGCCAAACCGCAAAGACCCTTGTTGCGGGTGAATGCTTCATAGAAGACTGGCGCTCGCCGGATTATTAAGGCCCTCGGCCGTTAAAGCAGCCATATCAACTATCGAACAATCGCTTATTCTGAAAAAGTTGGGCCGGTTGTCTCCGAAAGACTTCGTTCGCCTCAAAGACGCTTTGAAGAATCTTTTGGACATAAAGTGAACGGGGCGTTGAACCCCCAAGAGGCGAAGATGAGAAACATGGAAGAGATAATCAGGATATTACAAGCCGATAAGGAGGGGTTGAGGAAAAAGTACGGGGTCAGGGAGATCGGCGTATTCGGCTCCTATACAAGGGAGGAGGCGCAGCAGGAAAGCGGCCTCGATATACTCGTGGAGTTCGAGCCTGACGCGGACATGGGCCTTTTGAAGTTCGTCAACATGGAGAACCACCTGAGCGGCATCCTGAGCGTAAAGGCCGATCTGGTAATGAAGCCGGCATTGAAACCGGCGATAGGAAGGCGCATACTGGAAGAGGTCAGATATATATGACGAGGGAGTTCGGAGACTACCTTGATGATATAATTCAGACAATGGACAAGGCCGCCGGGTTCGTGAGCGGCATATCATACAACGAGTTTGCCGAAGACGAAAAGACGGTCTTTGCCGTAGTGAGGGCGATAGAGATTATCGGCGAGGCGGTCAAGAATATCCCTCAGGAACTCCGAGACAGGCATCCAGAAATCCCCTGGCGTGATATGGCGGGCACGAGACAAACTCATTCACGAATAATTCGGGGTCAGATTGGACGTGGTTTGGAGGACGGTAAAGGACGAGATTCCTTCTTAACCTTTATTCGTGGGGATGTTGAAGGCATTGGAGTAGATGGGCGGAGCAACTACGCTCCGTTTTGCCAGCATGCGGCGATAGGACTGCTTTGCAGACATGGATGGTATCGCAGGGTGGGCCGCGGCGATGGGAGAAAACTTGGCGGCATGGGAAACGGAAGCAGAGCTTCCCGGCAAGGCGTTCCCACCCTCGACAAGGACGTTCGAGGGCAGGCGCGGAGCCTGGGAACGAGGTGGATAAATCAGAGTTTCCTTAATGGAGAACTGTATCTTATGTTAAATCTCGAAGGGACGCCTTATTTGCTTAATTCAAAGGCAGAAGCAGAGATTGTCAAGACAGTTAATGAGTTAGAGGAAAGAATAACTCTATTGCGCCAAGATGGCACTTTGACAGAAGAAACCGTTAGACACTATTACGGAGAGAAAAGGTTCGAGCATGTGGCGGAATCCAATGCAATAGAAGGAAGTACGCTTTCGGCAGGCGAAACAGAGCTTGCCGTATTAAAAGGCATAACTATTACCGGCCACGACCCGGCGTATATTAGGGATGCACGGTCATTGGATAAGGCGTTGCTCCGATTAGCGGAGGTTGCAAAAGAAAAGAATAAACCCACGGATATTTCTCAACTTACGGATTTGCATACTATTCTATTAGGCGATAGACCGGGCGGAGGCATATTCCGCAAGGAACCGGTAAAAATAAAAGGGGCGGATCACGCGCCACCTAAGACATACCGAGAAATAATTACACAGATGGAAGCATGGGAGAAATGGTCAAAAGATAACGCATCTCTTCCTGCCCCGATAAGAACGGCCATTCTACATGCATGGCTAGCCCATATTCATCCCTTTATCGATGGTAACGGAAGGGCTGCTAGGGCTATTTCGAACCTCGAACTTATTAGAGCCGGGTATCCCCCGATAATAATCAAAAAGAAGGAACGTGGCCGCTATATTGATGCATTAGCAGAATCTGACAGCGCTGGCGATATAAGATCATTTTTAGAGCTGATTCTTGAGAAAATAACAGGCGCGCTAACAGGGCTTGAATATTCAGCTAAACAAAAACAAGGGTATAGCCCCGTTTTGGAAAAAATCAGAGAACAACAGAAGCAATTGCTGAGAATATGGGAAACCAGCGTGCAGCTTCTTGTTAAGACAATCGACTATTACATACATGAGCAAATTGACCAAGCTAACGGGTCGTGCTATATAAGAGCATTTGACTCTCCTTTAGATATTGACGACTACATTTCTCTGTGCGAACGCAAATCTGTAGCAAAAACATGGGCATTTATCATTGCTATAAGCATACCAGGGTTCCCCAAATTAGAGCGCCTATCGTATATTGTCTATAGGTCTCCTATGATGCACCATTTTTTAGGGGATGAAGGAGGCCCTTCGCTATCTTGGTCCACAAGAAATTCAGATGGCTATCCGATGTGGATATCGAAAGACGAAGCAGCCCCATTTTGTGTTGAATTAACAACAAAACAAGGTGCGGGCGATGAGTGGTATGCGAGAAAACAAGACGGAAGTATAGAAAAGCTGACTACTACGGATATATCCAAGAAAATAGCCTTAAGCATAGTTAGTATGACTTGCAAGCTGGATTAGCGCAACGCAACTCAACCGCGTGTAGCAACGTACGGCTGTTGGTTTGCAAGATCGTCCCCCTTGTTCCTTAAACGCAATCCATAGGCCAAGGGCGCAAGGTGTCTATGTCCGCATCGTCACGCTGGGCGTAGAAACCTTAAAAACCATCATTAAAAGGAACCCCCTATGACCATCCAGGAACTCTACGAAAAGGCCATCGCACTCGGCATCAGGCTCGACCCTCGCGGGGAGGCGGAGGTCAGGGCGGAGCTTGAGCGGGCGAAGAAGGACTATGACGAGATGAAGGAGGCGGACAGGGCTTGGTTTGACATGGCCTCGCTCACGAACCCGTACTCGGACAGCCGCATCCTCTACGGCGACCCCGGACGCGAGGTCAAGAGGGTGCTCGCCGGCATAGACATGGAGGTGGGCGAGGTGCTCCTCGCGGACAGGCTCCGCGACAGGGGCAGGCCCATAGACCTCATCATATCGCACCACCCGGAGGGCCGGGCAATGGCGAACCTCTACGATGTGATGGGGATGCAGGCCGGGATACTACTCAAGTACGGCGTGCCGATAAACGTCGCCGAGGACATCATGGACGAGCGGATAAAGGAGGTCGAGCGGCGGCTCATGCCGGTGAACCACACCCGCGCCGTGGACGCGGCGCGCCTTCTCGACATACCGATAATGTGCGTGCATACGCCGACCGACAACGCGGTGACCGATTTCCTCCAGAGGCGGTTCGACGAAAAGGCCCCGCGCTGCGTCTCGGACGTGCTCGATATTATAAAAGAGATACCGGAATATAAAAACTCCATGGCCGAGGGCGCCCCGCCCAAGATCGTCTGCGGGTCGGGCAGGCGCAAGGCGGGCAAGGTCTTCGTGGACATGACCGGCGGCACGGGCGGGAGCAAGAAGGCGTTTGAAAAACTCTCGACGGCCGGGGTCGGCACGGTCGTGGGGATGCACATAAGCGAAGACCACAGGAAAGAGGCCGAGAAGCACCACGTAAACGTCGTCATCGCCGGACACATCTCAAGCGACAACCTCGGCGTGAACCTCGTCTTCGACAAGGTGCTGCCCAACGGCGTGGAGGTCGTGGCAACGTCCGGGTTCAGAAGGGTCGTGAGGACGTGAGGGACGTGACGCGCGCGTGATTTATAAAGCAGATCTATGCGTTATGCGTGAAGTGAAATGGAGAAGCACGCAGGGCGGGTTGCACCCCGCTAGGACATCCACCCGTTTACTAAAACGGCAAGCACAGCCCGCCCTGCAAACCCACGGCCCTGCATTACGAGACGCCGGATTTCCTTAAGATTTACAATAGAGCCGCTTTGTAAATCGCCGTCCTATGCGCGGGAATGACGGCAGCGGCGCATGCTATCTGACAAGACCGAAAATCCTTTTACGCATCACGCATAACGCACGCGCATCACGGCATTTATTGACTTCTGTATAAGTAATGCAAGTCCATCAAACCGTCATTCCCGCGTGCTTTTGTCCCCGACTAAAACATTCGGGGAGGAATCCAGTGTATTTATCTTATCGCCCGCGCTAAGGACGCTAGATGCCCGGCAGA
>JACRCM010000058.1 GCA_016219025.1 Deltaproteobacteria bacterium
CGTTTTGCACCTGCATGACCGCACGCATTCGTATCGCTTCCAAGGTCTTGTGATCCAGTTTCCGGGCATCTTGTTTTTGCATACGGAAACTATACCATTTTCCCCCACTTATGTCTACTTACTTATGAACTGATTAGTAATCCGCGCGCGTCCCATAGCCTATCTCCTAAAGGCATCGTTATAATGTTATATCAGTGAGCGGACATTTTCAAGCCCTGGGACGCCCGCGTTATTTTCAGCAACTTATCGTTTCCAGACTCCAGCGTCCCGTAACATCGGCCTTGTCCCCACCCTCTAAAAACGCCGATGAATCGGCAACTACCGCCGCTCCAGCAAACGAAGCCGCCCGTCCATCCGGCGCGCAGGGCGCGGGGGCTGACGGAGCACGGCCTCAGAAATAAAAAAACCGGTCTCTGAAACCGCAGTCATCACGCCTTTGTCGCAACGGGCCTCCGTTGTTACACGGAGGCCCGTTCAATCCAAAAAAGCCTTTGATCATGCGGTCGCGGAGACCGGCTATTGATATAAGGGTGCCTCTAAAAATCAGCTATTTTTTCCGATCTCCGCGTCAGGCCGAAAATAAAAATGCTCACATATTAACATATATGCTGCGCTTTTTATTTTCGTCCTTCCTTAGATCTCGGAAAAAATAGCTGATTTTTAGAGGCACCCATAAGTCTTGCTTTTTTTACCCCTTGTTATTTCAGCCCCCTCGCCTTTTCAAAGCCTATCTCAAGCGCCTTTTTGTTGAGGTCTAAAAACGCGGCCGGGACGCGGGAGAGCACTGCCTTTTCTATGGCCTCGTGGCTCACCACGCCGGTAAGCTCTGTTATCATGCCCAGCGAGATGATGTTGGCGACTATCGTCTTGCCGAGTTCCTTTCTCGCGGCCTCGGTGATGGGGTAGGCGAGGAGCCTGAATTTGCCCTTGGGGAGTTCCTTTACCTCATCCGAGTCGACGAGGAGGATGCCGCTCTCTTTAACGTCCGCGTGGTACTTGGTGCACGCCTCCTGCGTCATGGCGAGCATGAAGTCTATGGCGGTGGCCTTGGGGTAATCGATGGGCTGGCTACTGATGATGACCTCGGCCTTCGACGCGCCGCCTCTGGACTCAGGCCCGTAGGACTGGCTCTGCACCGCGTTCTTGTCTCCGTAGATGGAAGCGGCCTCGGCCATTATTATGCCGGCCAGTATCATGCCCTGTCCGCCCGAACCGCTGAAACGCAACTCATATCTGGCGCTCATATTTCCTCCGTATGTGCTATGAACGGCTGTGTTATACCGATCCTGCCCGCAACAATTCGCTTTTATGCCAATCCACTGCCCCCTCACCCTCCCCCGTCCCCTCCATCCGATTATAATGAAGGGGACGCGGGGAGAGGGTAGGATGAGGGCGCGGACTATACGCGGCCTTGACGCCTGCGGCGTCCTTGCCGATAGCCGTTCCTTACTTGCCCTGCGCCTTTTCCTGAACCAGCGACGCATACTGCTCGCAGTATTCCGGCCTCTCTATCTTGTGGAGCACGCCTCTTAGCATCTTGCCCTGAACCTTGTCGGCAGGGAGCTTGTCCACCTGCTTTACCGAGACGGTCCCGTCCTTTTCCATCGTCTCCATCATATGGGTGGCGCTCTTGTACTTGTTCATCCTGCCGAAGTAGGTCGGGCAGGCGTCCAGGATGTCAACGACCGAAGTCCCCTTGTGCGCGAGCGCCTCGTGGATCGTCTTTTCGAGCTCAAGCGTGTGATACGCGGTGCCGCGCGCGACGAACGTCGCCCCGGCGGCCTTGGCTATCTCGCAGGTGTCGAACGGAGGCTCGACGTTGCCGTAGCGCGACGTGGTGGCGATGGCGCCGAGCGGAGAGGTCGGCGAGTACTGGCCTCCAGTCATGCCGTATACCGCGTTGGTGAATACGAGCACCGTTAAATCGATGTTTCTGCGGCAGGCGTGTATGAAGTGATTGCCGCCTATGGCCAGCGCGTCGCCGTCGCCGGTGACTACTATGACCTTCATGTCGGGCCGCGCCATCTTTATGCCCGTGGCGAACGGCAGCGCCCTGCCGTGGAGCGTATGCAGGGTGTTGAAGTCCACGTAGCCAGGGGTCCGGCTCGAACAGCCTATGCCTGAGACCAGGGCTATATTGTCCTTCTCAAGCCCGGCCTTGTCTATGGCGCGGAGCATGGCCTTCAAGACTATGCCGTGGCCGCATCCCGGACACCATATATGCGGGAGCTTGTTCGGCCTCAGATACTTGTTGTAATCGAAAGGCACGCTAATCTTTTCCTTCTTCTCGGCGGACACCGGAGTAGACATGCGGAAACCTCCATATTTAATGCCGTACGGGTTTTATCTGGCCTTCTTTATCGCCTCTATTATCTGTCCGGGGTTTATCGGCTCTCCGTCAACCCTGTGGATGCCCGTGACCTCGGCCTTCTTGCTGCACCGCTGGACTTCGAGCACCATCTGCCCAAGGTTCAGTTCTGGGACTATTATCGCCTTCACCCTCTTGGAGAGTTCGGTTACGGCCTTATCCGGGAACGGCCAGATGGTCAATGGACGAAGGAGTCCCGCCTTGATGCCCTGCGAGCGCGCCTCTTTGACCGCGTAGCGGGCAGAGCGGGCGGTCGAGCCGATGGCGAATACGGCTATCTCAGCGTCGGCGAGGTCAACCTCCTCGTTCTTCCATATCTCGTCGAGATGGTTGTCTATCTTCTTCATTATGCGCTCGTTGCCCGCGCCTATCTGCTTCGAGTCGTTCGTCGGGAAGCCGTCTTTCTTGTGGTTGAGGCCGGTCACGTGGAACCTGTAGCCAGTGCCGAACGGCGCAAGAGGCGGTATCTCGAAGCGCTCGTCATAAGGGAAATACTCGTCTGGCTTGCACGTGACCTTCTCCCTGTCGATGACCTCAAGCGCTCCGGGAGGGGGCAAAATTATCGGCTCCCTCATGTGGCCGACCGTCTCGTCGTAGAGGACGACGACCGGTGTCCTGAACCTCTCCGCGAGGTTGAAGGCGCGGACTGTCTCGGAGTGTATCTCCTGCACGTAGGCCGGGGTGACCGCGATGGCCGGGTGGTCTCCGTGCGTGCCCCACTTGGCCTGCATGATGTCGGATTGCGACGGTCCGGTCGGATAACCCGTGGACGGCCCGCCCCTCATGACGTTTACGATGACGAGTGGTATCTCGGCGATGCAGGCGTATCCGAGCGCCTCCTGCTTGAGCGAAAACCCTGGGCCGGAGGTCGCGGTCAAGGACTTGAGTCCCGCGAGCGAGCCGCCTATGGCAGCGGCGATGCCGCCTATCTCGTCCTCCATCTGTATGAACCTGCCGCCTATCTTGGGCAGACGCACACTCATGCCCTCGGCGATCTCGGTCGAAGGCGTGATGGGATAGCCGGCGTAGAACCTGCACCCGGCGTAGATCGCGCCTTCCACGCACGCCTCGTTGCCTTGCAGCAGCTTTCTCTTGTTTTCAACCATCTCACGCTCCTGTTAAAGACTTTGCGTTATTGACGAACGGCGGGTCCTTTAATCGAAGACCTGTATGGCGAAGTCCGGGCACCGCAGATCGCACAACTGGCACCTCGTGCAGGCCGCGAGGTCTTTGACCGCAACGCACGTCCCGCGCATCTCAAGGACGTTCGTGGGGCAGAAGTCCACGCATATGCTGCACCCCTTGCACAGCTTGGGATTTATGACTATATTCGGCAGTTTCTTGGCCGCTTCACCCATAAGACCCTCCAGTTCTTTTCTCGTAAAAAGGCAATTACTTTTAACATACCGCGCTGGATGCGTCAATTGAAAAAGGTTATCGGTTGCCGGTTATCAATGAAGGTGAAAAGCAATCATCCATAAGCCGATAGCCGTCCACCGATAACGTCTTTACTTCCTGAGCGCCTCGGCCATCGTCTTGCCGATCTCGGCGGTGGAGCGCGTCACCCTGATACCGGCGGACTTCATGGCCTACATCTTCTCCTCGGCGGTACCCTTGCCCCCGGATATTATCGCGCCCGCGTGCCCCATCCTCTTGCCCTTTGGAGCGCTCACCCCGGCTATATACCCGACGACCGGCTTGGTGACGTTCTTCTTTATGAAGAGCGAGGCGTCTTCCTCGGCGCCGCCGCCTATCTCGCCTATCATCACTATCGCGTTCGTGTCCTTGTCCTTCTGGTAGAGTTCGAGCACGTCCACGAAGTTCGTGCCGTTCACCGGGTCTCCGCCTATGCCCACGCAAGTCGATTGTCCGAGGCCCAGCCTCGTGAGCTGATCCACCGCCTCGTACGTGAGCGTCCCGCTCCTTGAGACGACGCCGACGTTGCCCTTTTTATGTATGTGCCCCGGCATGATGCCTATCTTGCACTCGTCCGGCGTGATGACGCCGGGGCAGTTCGGGCCCACGAGCCTCGCCGCCTTGCCCTCCATGAACCTCTTAACCTTGACCATGTCTATGACCGGGATGCCCTCGGTGATGCATATCACGAGTTTTATGCCAGCGTCCACGGCCTCCATTATCGCGTCAGCCGCGAACCCCGCCGGGACGTATATGACCGTGGCCTCGGCGCCCGTCTTCCTTGCCGCCTCGTCCACCGTGTCGAAGACCGGGATGCCGTCGACGTTCGCGCCGCCCTTGCCCGGCGTCACGCCGCCGGCCATTTTGGTGCCGTAAGCGACCATCTGCCTGGTATGGAACGTCCCCTGCTCGCCCGTGATGCCCTGACATATTACCTTGGTGCCCTTGTCGATCAATATGCTCATCGAATAAAACCCTCCGGGTGATTTTCGGTTCCTACCCCTTTGCCGCCCGCACGGCCTTCTCAGCCGCCTCGTCCATCTTTTCAGCGGTGATGATGTTCAGGCCAGATTCGGCGAGGAGTTTTCTGCCCTGCTCGACGTTAGTGCCCTGGAGCCTCACCACGAGCGGCACCTTGATGCCAACGTCCTTTGCCGCCGCGATGATGCCATCGGCGATGATGTCGCAGCGCATGATGCCGCCGAAGATATTGACGAGCACGGCCTTGACCTTGGGGTCGGACATGAGGAGATTGAACGCCGCGGTGACCTGCTCCTTGTTCGCGCCGCCGCCGACGTCGAGGAAGTTCGCGGGCGCGCCGCCTGAGAGCTTAATCATGTCCATCGTGGCCATCGCGAGTCCAGCGCCGTTGACCATGCACCCGATGGAGCCGTCAAGAGCGACGTAGTTGAGGTTGTGCCTCGACGCCTCGACCTCTTTCGGGTCTTCCTCGTCAAGGTCTCTCATGCCTTCGATGTCCTTGTGGCGGAATAGGGCGTTGTCGTCGAACGCGATCTTCGCGTCGAGCGCGATGATGTCTCCGGCCTTGGTTATAACGAGCGGGTTTATCTCGGCCATCGAGCAGTCCGAGGCGACGAACGCGTTGTAGAGGCCGGTCATGAACTTGACGGCCTTGTTGACGAGGGATTTATCTATGCCGAGGGCGAAGGCGAGTTTGCGGGCCTGGAACGGTATGAGTCCGGTGGCCGGGTCTACGTATTCCTTCAATATCTTCTCAGGGCTTCTTGCTGCGACCTCTTCTATCTCGACGCCGCCCTCGGAGGAGGCCATGACGGCCACCCTCTGAGTCGCCCTGTCAACTACGAGTCCGAGGTAGAGCTCGCGCGCTATCTGACAGCCCTCCTCTATTAAAACCTTCTTGACCTCTTTACCCGCCGGGCCGGTCTGGTGGGTGACGAGCACCTTGCCGAGGAGTTCCTTCGTGAAGCTAACAACGTCGTCCTTTGTCCTGGCGAGCTTGACTCCTCCCGCCTTGCCCCTGCCCCCGGCGTGTATCTGCGCCTTTACCACGCAGACGCCGCCGTCTTTGAGAAACTCCTTCGCGGCCTCTTCGGCCTCGGCGGGCGTGAAGGCTATCTTGCTGCGCGGCACGGTGACGCCGAATTTTGAAATGACCTGCTTCGCCTGGTACTCGTGTATATTCATCTCGAAGCCCCCTCCAGCCGAATTTTGCGGTGTTTTTTTTGCCCCCAAAGTTATACTACAAATGCGGAACGGCCTGCAAGGACGAATTTAAACGGTTATCGGTGAACGGTTATCGGTTATCCGTGAATGGAAAAACATATTTATCCTTTACTGATAACCGGTAACGGATAACTGCTAACCGTCTCTCTACCCCCACTGCCTCGACCTCACGTGGTCCGGCGCGTAGTTGGGAAGGAGTATCGGCGCGGTCATGGCGTCTTTTATGCCTGCGGATTCGAGCTCGCGGTCGAACTCATCCACGTGCCTCAGCGTCAGCTTGTCCGATGTCTTGCATGTCTTCGCGTATTCAGCGGCCCTTATCCCGGCCCTCCTGCCGAATACGAGCACGTCGAGGAGCGAGTTGCCCATGAGGCGGTTCCTGCCGTGCACCCCTCCCGTCACCTCGCCCGCGCCGTAGAGGCCCGGCACCGTGGTCTCGGCCCATTCGTTGATGCTTATGCCGCCATTCTGATAATGGAGCGTCGGGTAGATGAGCATCGGGAGCTTGCTGATATCTATGTCGTAGCGCTTGAACTGTATGTATTTGGCCGGAAGCTCCTTCCTGACCGTGCCCTCGCCGTGGAGCGCGTCTATCATCGGAGAGTCGAGCCACACGCCATATCTGCCCGTGGGCGTGGCTATCCCCTTGCCCACGTCGAGGCACTCCCTGATGATGCAGGCCGATTCCACGTCCCTCGGCTCCAGTGGAAAGCAGAACTGCTCCCCCTCGGCGTTCAATATCTGCGCGCCCAGCCCTCTCACCTTCTCGGTTATGAGGAGCCCGACGTTCTGCTCGGGATATATCGCGCCGGTCGGGTGATACTGGGTCGAGTCCATGTCCTTTAACTTCACGCCCGCCCTGTATGCCATGACCACGCCGTCGGCGGTCGCCCCATAATGGTTGGTCGTGGGGAAGCCCTGTATGTGGAGTCTGCCGAAGCCGCCGGTCGCTATAACCACGGCCTTGGCGCGGACAATGTAGTATTCCTTCGTCTCAAGGTTGTAGAGCACCGCGCCGGCGGCGCGTCCGTCCGTGTCGAGTATTATCTCCACCGCCGGAGAGAACTCAAGCACCTTTATCCGCTCAGTCCTGTTCCTCGCCTCGTCGCGGAGCACGCGCATTATCTCGGCTCCTGTCATGTCTCCGGCCGAGTGCATGCGCTTACGGGAGGTGCCGCCGCCGTGCCTGACCATCATCCTGCCGTCATAGCGCTTGTCGAACATCATGCCGAGGGATTCGAGCCAGTGGATAATCAGCGGCGCATCGTTCGTGAGCGCGGCCACGAGGCCGGGCTGGTTGGAGAAGTGCCCGCCCCCGATTACGTCGAGATAATGGTAATAGGGCGAGTCGCCCTCCTGATCAGCGCCCTGAATGCCGCCCTCGGCCATGACGGTGTTGGAGTCGCCGTGGCGGAGCTTGGTGGATACGAGCACCGAAAGCCCGGCCTCCTCGGCCGCAAGCGCGCACGCCGCTCCCGCGCCGCCCGCGCCTATGACGAGGAGGCCGGTCGAGTAATCCGTCTTTGAAAGGTCCACGCCGCTGGTGTCGAGCCTTGAGTGCGACTCAAGCGCCGCCGCGACCTCTTCCGGCACGGTAGCGCCCTTGTTAGGGCCGACCCTGACGGAGCGTCTGCCGTCGTTCTTGTAGTCCGGGTGGTATTTGCGGAGCCACTCCTTGCGCTCGTCCATGGTGAGCGCGGGAAAGTGCTCCCCGGCCCGCGCGCGCTCCACCCTCGCGGCCCTGGTGGCCTCGGCCTTTTTTATGAGTTCCATCAACTGCGGCGTATATCCGCTCATGGGCGTATCCCCTTAAACCCGTGTCTGCTTCGGATTCTATTTTCTCTTCAAAACCCCGGTTGCCTGAAGGTATTCCTCTACCTTGCGCACAAACTCTTTTGCCCCTTGAGCAGACTTTCCGCTTCATCGCGGCAAATTTCAACGTAGTCGGCGTAATCCGAGCTCTCTCTCCTGTTTTTCGCCTCACGCAGAACAACAAACATCTCGCGGGGCAATTTGCCGGTCTTGATATAATGCTCATTGAAGAGGGCGATGACGCCGGAGTGTTTTCTGCTGTCTAGCTCCAGCAGCGCAAGAAGCGCCCTCGTTGCGGTAAACGCCGCGTAGTAGGAATGCGTTATCGAATCCCCATGCCTGTCGGCGAGAAAATCCTTCTCGGCCGAATCAAGCCTTGCCCGCGCCTTATCCATCCTGTGCGACGCAAGGGCCGTCTGTCTGTTCTCAGCCAAGCGCCACCCCATTGGTCTCAACCTCCCGGACAAAAAACGTCCCGAAATACCTGTTCTTCTCGTATTCGCGCCTGCTGTATACTACCGGAGACAGCCCCGTGCCGGGCCCATAAGCAATATCAACGGCATCTATTTCAGCCGCTATGCCGCTTATCTTGTCGCGGATACGCCAGTCATCCGAGTCAACCACGAGGAGGATGTCTATGTCGGAATCAGGCTTGAAATCCCCGCGCACCTTCGAACCGAAGATGCGGAATTCCAATATCTTATCGCCCAGCAGCTCCCGCACCCTCTCGACAAAGAGCCTCACGCCTACCCTTTCTGAGCACGTCAGATGATTTTCATAGACCAATGCGCCGCGGTTCAACGTTTTTACAACGCATTCTATCTGCCGCGTCAACTTACCCCGCTCCCCAATGCTTGCCGAGCTGTCATCTCTGGGGTTGCAATCCGCAAGGCTCGCTTCACTGAAAGCCTCGTTAAACCTCAACCCCTTATGCGTTATAAAAAGTCTGTGAATCAGATAGTCGGCCGCCTCGCGCCACTCAAACCCGTCTTGAAGAATGACGCCTTTGGCCTCTGCCATCGCACGCACTGTTTCCTCTACCCATTTTCTACCATTATCTATCTGTCTATTATAAGCCTCTGACATCGTGTCTCCTACAGCTTCGCCGTGTCCTTGGGCATCCACTTGCCGGGCTCCGCGAGGTCGGGTTCGCGCTCGCGCTCGACGTAGAGTTTCTTTACGTCCTCTTCCTTCATGGCGAGGAGTTCGGAGAGCATCTTCTCATACTTGCCGCTCCTGACCTCCTCCACGCGCTTCTCAAGGTGTCCGGCCTTCGGGAGCATGTATTTTCCAAAGAGCCTGCGGACGAACATCGCGGCGGTGAACTGCGAAATCTGCGCGGGACAGCGCGAGGCGCAAAGCCCGCACATGACGCAGTCGAAGCTCTTGTGGGCGGCCCCCTTCAAGTCCCCGCGCTTCATGAGCGCGATGTAATCCATCACGTCTATGTCCATCGGGCACGTCCGGGTGCACGTGCCGCACCCCACGCACTTGAAGACCTCTGGGTAGAGTCTCCTCAACTCCTCGTGCGGATTGCCGGTTATCTTATCGAGGTCGTAGTCCGGCCTGTTCGCCGGGAAGAACGGCAGCTGCATTATCACCATGTTCGGCTCGGCCACGGTCTGGCAGGCGAGCCCTGAACGGAGGCGGTAGCCGCCGATGAAGCGGTAGAACGTGCCGCAAGCCCCGCATATCCCGCCCCTGCACCCGCAGCCGCGCACGTATGTATAGCCCGCATACTCCACGGCCTTCATTATGGTCAGGGTCTCAGGCACCATGTACTCCCTGCCCATGATGTATATGGGTATCTCCTTTGCGCCCTCAGGCGGGATGGTCCTGTCCCCGGTCGCAAGCGGTTTCAGCGTCTTTTTGTCGTCTGCCATTGGAATTCTCCGGTATCTTAGAAGGATGCCCGCATATCGGCTATCACCTTGTATTATATAACATCCGTAACCCGTTATAAATCCTTTTGATTCCGGGCATCGAGGCTTAAAAGTCGTTATACATCTTTTTATTGACTTCTGTATAAGTAATGCAAGTCCATCAAACCGTCATTCCCGCGTGCTTTTGTCCCCGACTAAAACATTCGGGGAGGAATCCAGTGTATTTATCTTATCGCCCGCGCTAAGGACGCTAGATGCCCGGCAGAAA
>JACRCM010000057.1 GCA_016219025.1 Deltaproteobacteria bacterium
CATCTGATACTGTGCGTCTTGACTCGCCTTGCGAGCATCTGTCTTTTCCATACCACATATTATACCACAATATTCAGCTATTTGCTTGCCAAGTTAATATATCAACCTATCAATTCAAACCTGTTCGTCACCGGCGCATACGCGCGCATATTGCCTGTCTGGTTGGGTTAGCGCAGCCCCCGATAGAGATTTACAAAGTGAGCCCCCTGAAAAAGGGGTGTTTTCTGTCATTGCTAGCGTAGCGAAGCGGTTTACAAAGTAGCTCTATCTCGTCCCTTGGTAATTCAATGAGTTACGAGATCTACAAAGTAGCTCTATGTTCGGGGGCAGGCAGTAACCCAATAATTGCGTGCCATCGGCGTATCTGTTGGGTTGAAAAGCACAACCCTACCTGCCCGCTGATAACTCCCCCCAGCCCCCTCTTATCCCGCATAAAGCCGCGGGCAAGGGGGAGAGGTCTTTCCCCTCCCCTTGTCCCCGCGTCTTTACGGGGACAAGGGGAGGAGGGAGGGGTTAATAGAGTCTGGTTGGGTTAGCGCAGCCCCCGCCTTAACGATCTACAAAGTAGCTCTATGCGGGGGCAGGCAGTAACCCAATAATTGCGTGCCATCGGCGTATCTGTTGGGTTGAAAAGCACAACCCTACCTGCCCGCTGATAACTCCCCCCAGCCCCCTCTTATCCCAGCACCACGATTTACAAAGTAGCTCTATTTCCGGCACGTAAGTCCGTGCCTGCCAAATCCCGGTGACGGAAAGTGGCGCTGGGCAAGAGGGGGAGGTCTTTCCCCTCCCCTTGTCCCCGCGTCTTTACGGGGATAAGGGGAGGAGGGAGGGGTTAATAGAGTCTGGTATTGGCATTGGAAAGCGCCCCCCCTACTCCTTCATCCGCGTGTCGTGCTCGAGGTGCAGGGCGTTGAGTTCGTCGAAGAGCGCGTCGACTCCCTCCTTGATGTCCTTGTGCGTCTTCGCAAGGCCGGCTATCGCGGCCGCGTCTGCGGCCTCCGAGGCCGCGGCAAGCGCCTCGTCGACGATCTTCATCTCCTCTTCCATGGTTATTATCTCGGCCTCTATCTCCTGCATACGTTTCTTGAGCGGGGTCATTGCCCTGGCGCGCTCGTTCTGGAGCGCGGCGCGCGCACGTCTCTCCTCCTTCCTGTTGACGCCCTTGACCCGCTCCTTTGCCTGACCGGACGCGGAGAAGCCCGCCTCGTCGCTCCAGCCGGTCTTGTCAAGGAAGTCGTCATACGCGCGGTCGTGGACCTCTACCTTGCCTCCGTCAAAGACGATAAGGCGCGTGGCGAGAGAGCGTATGAGCATCTCGCTATGGGTCACTATGATGACCGCGCCAGGAAAGTCCGCTACCGCGGCCACGAGGGAGTCCACCGAGTGCATGTCGAGGTGGTTGGTCGGCTCGTCGAGCAACAGGAGGTTCGCTGGACTCAGGAGGAGCTTTCCGAGGAGCACGCGGCTCCTCTCTCCGCCTGAGAGCACGCTTATCTTCTTGAGGGCGTCGTCGCCCTCGAACATCATGGCCCCGGCCACGCGGCGCGCCCCGGCCCTGCTGAAGTCCTGGTGCGCCTCTATCAACTCGGCCTCCACGGTATGCGCCGGGTTGAGCCTGTCTATGTTGGTCTGTCCGAAATACGCGGTCTTGAGGTTCGGGTGCGCCTCCACCCCGCCTGAGAGCGGGGCGAACTCTCCGGCAAGCACGTTTAAGAGCGTCGTCTTGCCCTTGCCGTTCTTGCCTATGACCGCTATCCTGTCCTTCTTGCCGACCGAGAACGAAAGCCCGTTGAAGAGGAGCTTATCCGGCGCGTAGCCGAAGGCAAGCCCGGACGCCGTAAGGAGCGTCTTGCCCGGAAACGGCGCGGCGTTGAACTCGAACTCCAGCGTCTTTATATTCTCGAGCGCCTCATTGCGTCCCGTCTTCTCCAGCATCTTTATGCGCGACTGCACGGCGCTCGCCTTCGTGGCCTTGGCGCGGAACCTGTCGATGAACTTTTCTATCTCCTGGCGCTTCTTTTCGTCGTTGGCGCGCGTCTTTTCGTATATCTCCTCTTCCTCGGCTATCTGGTGGTAGAGCTTGCCGGTCGTGCCCTGGACCTTTCTAACCCCGCCCCTGTGAATGGCGAGCGTGTGCGTGGAGACGGAGTCCATGAAGTCGCGGTCGTGGGTTATCAACATGAGTCCGCCCTTCCACGAGCGCAGGAACTTGCCGAGCCAGCGTATGGAGACGATGTCCAGATAGTTGGTAGGCTCGTCAAGGAGCAGGAGGTCTGGGACTGAAACGAGCACCTTCGCAAGACAGAGCCTCACCTGATACCCGCCGGAGAGCGAGGCCGGATCCGCGCCGAACGATTCCTCTCCGAGGCCGAGGCCGTTCAAGACGGCCTTTACGCGGTAGGACTCGTCAACGCCGTCGTCGGTCTCAGGCAGTGCAAGGCACGCCTCGGCCAGCACGGTTCCCTCTGAAAAACTGATATGCTGGGTAAGGCGTCCGACCCGGTAGTTCCGGGGCATGGTTATGGCCCCGGCGTCCGGCTCCTCCTCCCCAGCGATAAGACGGAATAGCGTCGTCTTGCCGTGGCCGTTCCTGCCCACCAGCCCGACCCTCTCCCCGGGCGCGACCGTAAAGCTCACGCCGTCGAATATGACCCTTGTGCCGTAAGACTTTTCAAGACCCGTTATCTGAAGCATCCGTACCCCTATGCGCCTCCATGTCGATCATATCAATCAAACTCAGGCAAACTCAGGCAAACTCAGGTTCAACCTTATATTATCGCATACTATCGATACGAAATAAAAACAAATCCGCAAGAAATGCCGGTAATGTATCTTATCTTGTGTCAGTAAAAGGAAAGGGGTATCTTTTATAGCGGCTACCAACCAACTATAAGGATATACCCCTATGACTCGGAGAGCCACGATTGAGAATTTCTCACAAGCCGCACGGATAGTCAAGGAATTGGGTTTCAGCTCATGTGACGGATGGGCTGGCGACAACTGGAAAGAGGAAGGTCTGAAGGCGTTCAGGAGGGCGATTGAAGAGGGCATGGA
>JACRCM010000056.1 GCA_016219025.1 Deltaproteobacteria bacterium
AAGCCTTTGTGCGATCAAGATTCGGGTTTCTCCGGACAGCATATATCGCCGAAAGCTAATTTCTTGAAAAATAAAGGATTTATTTTTCTCGGCAAGGTATTATCTGCGAGCCTTGGAATTTAACCGGACAGTAGTGATCTCTCACCCCTCTCCCCTCTCTCACATTCACGCCTCTCACTCAAGCCCGGCGACGTAGGAGGCCAGGTCGGCCATGTCCTCTTTTTCGATTATGCCTACGTAGTTGGGCATGTCTTTTACCGGCTTGAAGACCGCCGGGTTGGTCAGATACGCCCAGACCCAATCGACGTTAAGCCTCCTCGACGCGGCCACGAGCGACGGGCCTGAGACCCCGCCCACGACGCTGCCGCGCGAGACGACCTCGTGGCAGCCGTAGCAGGCCGCCCTGGTGATGAAGAGCCTCTTGCCCTTGGGGTTGCCGCCCGGCTTGATGCCGCTGGGACCTACATCGCCTGAAGTCAGGCTCATAAGATACGCGGCCACGTCCGCGGCCTCTGTTGCCGCGAGCCTCTGGTGGTCTC
Organism: Deltaproteobacteria bacterium; assembly: GCA_016219025.1. Taxonomy (GTDB): domain Bacteria; phylum Desulfobacterota; class GWC2-55-46; order GWC2-55-46; family GWC2-55-46; genus JACRNO01. Next base: position 540 of record JACRCM010000056.1, read on the forward strand.
CCGCGTTCTTCTTCGTAAGCGAGTTATACTGTAGCGGCCTTATGGGTTTGGGGTCTTTGAGCCAGCCTTCCAAGAAGCCCGGCTTGAACTTGGACCCGGCGTACCAGAGTTCCGGGCCTTTCTTGGCGAGCTGGTCCTTTATCGTCTTTTCCTTCGCCGGCCCCGTTATCTGGTGGCACGCCCCGCACCTGTTCGCCTCGAACGTCTTCGTGCCCCCGGCGACGCCCGCCTCGGACGCGGTCGCGTATCCCGCTATCAACGCGGCTGCGGCAAATGCGAACAACGCCTTCATCCCGTCATTCTCCCTTCGTCTCCCCGGCCGCGCCCGGCACGAAGCGCCCCGGCGGCTTTACGGTCACGGTTCACGGCCACGGCCCCTACTCTATCTCATACCGTTCCTGATGGAAGCTCTCCTCCGGCTTTATCGTTACCTTCTTTCTGAAACGCTTCTCAAGGTCTTCGATAACCGGCGCGGCCTCGCCGCGAAGATGCTCGGCCATGCCCGGACTTACGTAGAGCTCTATCTTCTTCGGGCCCGCCTTCATCGCCCTGGCAAGCTCCCTGTAGATGTCCATCATAACGGTGTCGCGCCCCTTTATCTGGCCGTTGCCGTCGCAGTATGGGCACGGCTCGCACAGCGACTGCGCCATGGACTCCCTCGACCGCTTGCGGGTCATCTCCACGATGCCAAGCTCCGAAATCTTGAGGATGTTCGTCCTGGCCTTGTCCGTCTTAAGCGCCTCCTTGAGCGCGTTGTAGACGTTCTCCCGGTCGGCGGCCTTGCCCATGTCGATGAAGTCTATCACTATTATCCCGCCGATGTTGCGCAGGCGAAGTTGATAGACGACCTCGGCCACGGCCTCGAGGTTGGTCTTGAGGATGGTGTCGTCGGAACTCCTCTTACCCACGTACTTGCCGGTGTTAACGTCAACGGCGGTGAGCGCCTCCATCTGGTCGATGATGATGTGGCCGCCGGAGCGGAGCCAGACCTTCTTCTCCAGCGCGTCGGTCATCTCTATCTCGATGCCGTGCGCGTCGAATATGTCCTCGTCGCCGCCGTAGAGTTCGAGACGGGATTTGAGCCCGGGCATGAACTCGTCGACGAACTTCACGGCCCGGCCATATTCGGCCTTGGAGTCTATCACGAGCCTGTCAACGTCCGAGGAGAATATGTCCCTTATGGTGCGGATGGTCAGGTCGAGCTCTTCATAGAGCGCGCCGGGCGTCGGCCCCTTCTCTTTTTTCTTGAGGATGGACTGCCACAGGCGCACGAGGAACTCCATGTCAGAGCGTATCTCTTCCTTGTCCATGCCCTCGCACACGGTGCGGATTATGAAGCCGTGTCCCGGAGACTTGAGCCCGGCCACGATGTCGCGGAGCCTCTTCCTCTCCTTCTCGCTCGATATGCGCCTCGATATGGAGACCTTGTCGTAGCTGGGCATGAAGACGAGGTGCCTGCCCGGCAGCGAGACATACGAGGTCACGCGCGCGCCCTTGGTGCCTATCGGCTCCTTGGCGACCTGCACCATTATCTCCTGGCCTTCCTTCACCACGTCCTGGATGCGCTGGAGGTGCGCAGGTCTTTTGCGCCCGTCGTCCTCGTCATCGTCGTCGCCGTCCGGCCCGCCCACGTCCGAGACGTGCAGGAAGGCCGTCCTCGCGAGCCCGGCGTCCACGAAGGCCGACTGCATCCCGGGGAGCACCCTTACTATCCTCCCCTTGTAGATGTTGCCGGTTATCCCCCGGTCTTTTACCCGCTCGACGTAGAACTCGACGAGCCTGCCCTGCTCCACGACCGCGACTCTGGTCTCGAACGGATTGGTATTGATGATTATCTCTTTTTTAACGGTCTTCATTAGATTGGCGCACCAATGGGTTTGCCCGGCGCTATTCGGCCCGGGACTCTGGTAAGTGGGACTTCGTCTTGAGGATGGGTATGAGGGATGCGTCTTCCCTGGAAAGGTTGAATATGCAGGACAGCGCGTCATGCGGCCTAACCTGCGGCCCCGCCCCTTTCTGGAGCACGAGCCTCACGATTCCGCCGCCGGTGTTGCTGACCTCCGCCACGCCGGATTTGATGTCGACCTCCGCGGTCTTATCTTCCTTCCGAATGCGTATTACGCAGCTTTCCTTAGCATGGAACGCCCTTATAAACCCATCGATATCTTCAAAGCCCCCGGCGGCGTCCTTTGCGCCGCCTCTTTTGTCCAGAGGGCTGTCTTTCAAAAACGCGAGATACTCAGTCATCATAGCAGAGGCCGGGGCTGATTTCAAGGGCGCGGGCGCCGAGGGCGAAAACCGGAGTCCCTCCGGGGCCTCTCGGTTGAGCCTCTCGCTTATGTCCCGCGGGTCCATCGGCCCGGAGCGCGGGATTAGTTCCATGTCCACGTGCTCGTCTATGCTCTCCACGCCCACGGGCAGGGGCGGCGAAAAGGAGAGCTTGGGGAGCGGATGGAACCCCTCTGCGTAGCGTATCGGGATCCCGGCCCTCCTCGCGGCGCGAAGAACCGCGCTTACAAGCTCAAGGTGTCCGAGGAAACGCATCGCGCCGGTCTTGGAGAACCTGAGCCTCACCTTCCCCGGCGGCACGCCCTTCCCGCCTCCGGCGGGAGACTCGGCGGCTGGAGGGGCGGGCGGCGGCGGCGCGTTCCTCGGCTTGACGGTCTTATGGTCGCATACCCCGCAGGCCGTGCATTTATCCGTCTTGCAATCCCTCGTATAGACGCCCGCGAGCGCCCTCTCGCGCTCCGCCCAGAGGAACTCCTTTGCGACCCCCGGGCTCAGGTGGTCCCACGGCAAGACCTCTTCAAACGGCCTCTCCCTCGACACGTAAAAACCCATGTCAATGCCCGACGCCGCGAACGCCTCCCGCCAGACGTTGAAGCGGAACTGCTCCGTCCAGCCGTCGAACCGGCACCCGGCCATGAATGCGGCCTTTAGCACTGAGCCGAGCCTGCGGTCTCCCCTTGCGAATACCCCTTCTAAGAGGCTCGTCTCAGGGTCGTGCCACTTGAAGTCGCACCTTAACGGCTTGAGTCCGCGCCTGAGCATATCCTGCTTGCGCCTGCATTCGGCCACGCCGGTCTGCGCCGCCCACTGGAAGGGCGTCCACGGCTTGGGTATGAACATGGACGCCGCCGCGTTTATCTGCGGCGATACCCCGGCGGACTTGCCTATCTTCCTCACGCACTCGGCAAGCCGGACGATCCCCATCACGTCGTCATCGGTCTCCGTGGGCAGACCTATCATGAAGTATAGCTTCAGGGACTTCCACCCAAGCGAGAAGACGTCCCTTGCCGTGGTGAGGAGGTCTTCCTCCGTTATGCCCTTGTTTATGAGGAGGCGGAGCCTGTCGCTGCCCGCCTCCGGCGCGAGGGTAAAGCCCGTCTTCCTGACCTTCTTTATCTCCGCCGCAAGCCTTGCGCTGAGCGTGCCCACGCGCAGCGACGGCAGCGAGACCGCGACCTTCTCCCCGGCGTACCGGGACATCATACCGGCAAGAAGTTCCTCTATATGGGTATAATCCCCGCTCGATAGCGAAAGCAACCCCACCTCGTCATATCCGGTGTTTTCAAGAGACTCCTCCACGCACCTGAATATGAGTCCGGGTTCGCGCTCGCGCACCGGCCTGTAGATGGAGCCTGCCTGACAGAACCTGCACCCGCGCGTGCACCCGCGCGCAATCTCCACGGTTATCCGGTCGTGGATCGTCTCCATGAAGGGCACCACGGGCCTGACCGGAAGCGGGAGCGCATTTATATCCGGCACCGTCCTCTTTGTGACCTTGGCATAACCTTCTACAAGCGGGGTTATCGCCCTGACCGTGCCGCCGGCGTTATAGGAGACCTCGAAGAAGGACGGCACGTAGACGCCCTGTATCCGGCTAAGGCGTCTTAATATCTCGGCCCTGGCCTCGGCCTTTGCCCTGCCTTCGATGACCGCGTCCGCCATCTCGATGGCCGCCTCCTCGCCGTCCCCGAGGAGAAAGGCGTCGAAGAACCGGGCCACGGGTTCGGGATTGAAGACGACCGGGCCTCCGCCGATGACGAACGGGTCGCCCTGGGCGCGCTCATCCGACTCAAGCGGGATGCCGCCGAGGTCGAGCATGTTGAGCACGTTCGTGAACGACAGTTCATACTGGAGCGAAAACCCGAGGATGCCGAGGACGTTGAGCGGTATCCCGGACTCAAGGGTGGCGAGCCTGAAGCCTTTCTCCCTGAGCAAGGCCTCCATGTCGGTCCACGGCGCGAAGACGCGCTCGCACGCGATGTCCTCGCGGGCGTTGAGCGTCTGGTAGAGTATCTGGATGCCCAGATGACTCATGCCGATCTCGTAGGCGTCCGGGAAGGCAAGGCCGAACTTCAACCGGACTTTAGAGAGGTCTTTCCTTACGGAATTTATCTCCCCGCCGATATACCGGGACGGACGCCGCACGAGCGGAAGGAATGGTTTTATGGATGGATGGGTCATGGTGTTATCGCGGCTCTCCACGGACTGGCCGGTTATCGCTTACGAAGCCACGCAGACCCCGCACCTGAGGCACGCGCCAACGTCGCACGGCGGCGTGGTCTTGCCGCAGAGCCCCTTTTGATACTCCTTCCAGAGATACTGCCTCTTCAATCCGTGGTCTATGACATCCCACGGGAGCAGCTCATCCTTCTCCCTGCCCCGATAGACGGACCCTTCCATGAAACCCGCATATTTTCTTACCGTCGGCCTCCACCCCGCCTCAGACGCCTCGGCGATGATGGCCCCGGCCCTGGGGTCGGCCCTCGATATATACGCCTGAACGAATGCGTCCTTGACGGACATGGACTTTATTATAACCCCGCTCACCCTGGAAAGCCCGCGCTTTATTATCGAAAGGCGTCCTTCGATGACCTTTGCGTCCTCGAACGCGGCCCACTGGAACGGGATGGCAGGCTTGGGTATGAACGGATTGACGCTCAAGGTTATCCCGCCCCTCTTCATAACGCCCTTCATGGCGCTGACGAGTTCCACTATGGCGGCGGCGTCCCCGTCCGTCTCCGTCGGCAGTCCTATCAAAAAATATAGTTTCATCTTCAAGAACCCGGCCTCGGCCACGAGCCGGGCGGCTTCCATTATGTCGGCGTCGGTAACGCACTTGTTTATCACGTTCCTGAGCCTGCCGCTCCCCGCCTCAGGCGCGAGCGTGACGGTCTGGTACCCGGCCTTCTTCAATAATCCCACCAACCCGGCGTCGAGCATGTCGAGCCGCAGGGACGACAGCGTCATTGTGCCTCCGGCCTCTATCCCTGCCTCTATGGTCTCCTTTATCCACGGGTATTCCGAGACCGCCGTGCCGACGAGTCCGGCCTTACCCGTAGTCTCCACGCCGCGCCTGATAGTATCCTTTACCGAGACCGCGTCCCTCCAGCGCGGGGGGAGATATAGAAACCCCGCGGCGCAGAACCTGCACCCGCGCGGACACCCGCGCTCTATCTCGGCGAGATAAGCGCCCTTGAACTCGCTCTCCGGCGTGACGATGAAACTCCGCGGGATGGGGTAAGCATCGAGATTTAGGTTCTTCGACGCAACGACGCGCGCCTTCGCGCCGGGCTTAGGGGACATCCCTTTGAGCGTTGCGCCATCATAGGAATAATCGTAAAGCGACGGAATAAAGACGTATTTGAGGCGGTCGAGCTCCCGCAAGGCATCGAGCCTCAGTAACCGGGATGCGGCCTTGTGCGCCTCCACGAACGGCTCTATCGCCCCCTCGGCCTCGCCTATGAGAAATAGGTCGAAAAATCCCGCCACCGGCAAAGGGTTGAGCGAGACCGCGACTCCCCCGGCCATGACCAGCGGGCTTAAAGAGGGTCTTTGCGAAGAATTGACGGGTATGCCGATGAGGTTTAAAAGACGGGGGATATTCGGATAATCTTCCTCAAACGGCAGGCTGAAGGCGACAATATCGAACTCGCTTGCCGGCGTTTGAGACTCGTAGGAAAAAAGCGGGGTGGAGGTTCTTGCGTGCTCCTCCAACTCGTCCGCGTCAGGCAGGAAGGCCCGCTCGCAGACGCACTCCGGCATGAGGTTGAAGAGGTTATAGGCCGCCTGAAAACCCAGGTTCGTCATGCCGAGGCCGTAGACGTTCGGATAGACCAGACAGACGCGCGCGCGTCCGCCGTGGTCCTTTCGGACCGCGCCGCGTTCCTTCTCAAGACGCCGCCTTACGGATTCTCTGAGTTTCCAGTTTATGCTCTGTCTTCCCTATTCAATTGCATTCAGCTGAAAAGGCGGGCAGGATGACCAAGCCCCCTATGTTGACCTCATCTAATCGAGCAGTTTTGTGGCGGCCCTCTGCCATGCCTTCCTCCTTGCCTCTTCGTTCTTTTCGTTGGCTTCCTTCATGGCCGCCCCAAGGCGGCGCCTCGCGTCGGCAACTTCCTCCTTGGTTTTAAGGAAATTCTCATCCACCTCGCCATCAGGCGCGACGATAAATCTCATCACTTCACCTCCGTCAGATTATTAATGTACATTGGGTAGGACGGTAAATCCGTAAATGCGAACCTTCTCCCGTAGAATTTTTCAGGGACATCAACGGCGCAGTTCCTGTCATTGAATATCACGCGATCAGGATAGTGGATCGCCAAAAAAGAAAACTCATCCCATTTAGTAGCCGTGGCATCGAGGACGATCTCGCCAAAAATCCGGCGTTGCCTGTAAAGCCCGGCAGTCGACAATTCGCAAACCCATATAAACTTCGGCATGCCCATTTCGGCATAGGTTGAGGAGAGATGCGCGGGCAGCGACCGTTTGAACAAATGTTTCTTATACGATTTGGAAGAGGTAAGATACAACCTTTTTACAAGCCCATCCATTAATTTCAGCCCCAGTCCGAACCTCTCATCCTTCAGCAGCTTAGAGACGTGCTCTACGGCGTCTTCCGCCGCAAGATATATCTTTTCATACAAGCCTACAACGAAACCGTCCACATCGGCAATGCAATGCCTTGAACGATGTTCCATAGCGACGTCACCGCTCGTCTCGCGTGAGGGCCTTTGGTACGGAAGATGATTGTCATCGTTGACTACAAAACTATCAAGAAAATCAAAGCTGTCGCCGTACTTAGGATTCCGGTTGTAATCAGAGACATGCCCAAACACGGTTATGGCGTGTCCCTTCTCACTCAGACTGGCAACGACCGGCAAACCCGATTCAATATAATAATAGAGCAACTTTTCAAATTCACTTGCATTATCAGCCCTATTGTAAACCACCGGAAATAGACCAAACCTAAAAAATATTTCAGCCACCTGTGAGATATACAGCCCATTTGACGGCGTGAGCCTGCCGCCCGACAGATCTTCCGTCATGCGCGCTATGTCAAACGGCAGCGCCTCGGCGTATTGCGTATACCGCTCGCTCATATATCTAAAAACCATCCAACATGCGGCGTGGGCGCAAACCGTCAGGTCGGAATCCTGGCTCATATAAGGAAAACCTGAGACCTCAAGCTCGGCGCCGAGGACGTGCGCCTGATAAGTTGCAAGCGGCATGTTCCCCTTTACCTTTGTTATCTTGCGCGGGTCAAGCACCGTCCTTCCTATGGGGTTGATCAACGTCGGCCTGATTACGGAAAACCCGATATAATCCCCTTGATGCTTATCCAGACTAAAGATGTCCTCTTTGGGGAGACGAGCGGAAAAGAAATGCAATCTCGACGTCCTGTCCGAGTAACGGGCAAATTTCTTCGAGTGGAAGTTGGAGAAGGCGCTTCTATAATCCTTGTCTACATATTCCCTTTCAACCACGACGGTCTTCACGTCGCCGTTAAAATAATCATGGAAGGCCGTGCATCTCTCCACGTCAAGAAAGCCGTCACATAAATCACGCACCTTGCCCCAGTCTTCAGGGGAATTGATCCAAGCCGTCTCGTGCAAATAATATTCAGGCGTTGCATCTGGCATCGAGCCGGTTTCTCCTGTGCGCGGCGGGGCGCTGAGCGCACTCGTCCCGCCGACATGATTAGCCGCATAGATATAACTTTAAAAAATTACCTTATATCCATACGGTTTGTCAACAGAAAACAGAACTCGTTTAAATCATGGGACAAGGGCTGAGATATGGCTTACCCCTTTTTGCGGAGCCATGACGGCCGTTAACCGTTCTGGCTCGAATATCATTATCCGATATCCCATGCCTGCATGTTAGTCCGGCTGCTTCCTCAAGAAGGTCGGCTTGTCGTAGAGGTCTTCGTCCTCGTCGTTGTACCCGCCGAGCTTTGAGAGCCTCTTGAGTTCGGTATTCTTGATGCCCCCCCCCTGCCCCCCCCTTCTCATCACGGTCGGCAGGTCGAGGTCTCCGAGGATGAGCGCCGGCTGGAGGCCGGCCCCGTCCTTGTGCGGCCGTTCGGCCTCAGGCTTGCCGAACCCGGTGGCGATGACCGTAACCCTGATCTCGTCGCCCATCGAGTCGTCGTATACGATGCCGTGTATGATGTTCGCGCCGTCGTGCGCCTCTTTGAAGACTATTTCCATCGCCTCGTTGACCTCGTGGATGCCCAGGTCGGACGGGCCCGTGAAGTTTATAAGCACGCCCCTTGCCCCGGCAATGGAAATGTCCTCGAGGAGCGGCGATGATATAGCCTTTTTCGTCGCATCGGCGGCCCTGTTTTCGCCCCTTGCCACGCAGGAGCCCATGAGCGCCTGCCCCATCTCGCTCATGACCGCGCGCACATCTGCGAAGTCCACGTTGACCTCTCCTGAGACGGTTATCACGTCGGAGATGCCCTTTACGGCCTGATGGAGCACCTCGTTTGACATCCTGTACGCCTCTTTTATCGAGGTCTTCTTCTCGGCGACCGAGAGGAGCCTCTGGTTGGGTATGGTGATGATGGTGTCGGCGGCCTCTTTAAGACGCTTTATGCCTTCCTCGGCCTGCTGCATCTTCCTCGCACCCTCGTGCGTGAAGGGCTTTGTCACGATGGCCACCACGAGCGCGCCCGCGGCCTTCGCGGCCTCGGCCACCACCGGTGAGGCGCCGGTGCCCGTGCCGCCGCCCATCCCGGCGGTGATGAAGACCATGTCCGCGCCCTTGAACGCCTCGGTGAGGGCGTCCTTGCTCTCTATGGCCGCGTTCCTGCCGACCTCCGGGTTCGCCCCGGCCCCGAGCCCCTTCGTGATGACGGTGCCGAGTTGGATCTTCACGCCAGCGAGCGACCTTTTCAAATCCTGCACGTCGGTGTTGGCGGCGATGAACTCAACGCCTCCGAGACCGGAGGAGATGATCGTATTGACGGCGTTGCCGCCGCAGCCGCCGACCCCTATGACCTTTAGCCTCGCCCCCCTGTTGTAACTCTCGTCCATTTCAATCACCATACCGTAACCTCCTTGATTTTTGAACTGAGTTGCCGCATCCGCGTTGTCCGCCGGTTATCGACCGCGTCCCTTGGTGGCTTAAAAAAACTCCTGTATCCAGAGCTTCATCCTCGAAGAAAGTTTGTTGAAGATATTCTCCTCGTTGCCCCTCCTGAACTGGGTCGGCGCAAGGTGCCTCGCCCCGTAATGCACGAGACCCACTCCAGTGGAATACATGGGAGACCTGACCACGTCGGTCAGTCCGCTTATGTTCGCCGGAAGCCCACGGCGCACCGGAAGCCCGAAGACCTGCTCGGCCAGCTCGGTTATGCCCTCCATCGCGGCTGTGCCGCCGGTGAGGACTATGCCCGACGATATGAGGCCCTCGTACCCGGACTTGATGAGCTCCCGCTTTATGAGGTCGAAGAGCTCCTCCATCCTCGGCTCTATTATCTCGCAGAGCAGGTAGCGCGAGACCGTCCTCGACTTGCCGCCGCCGACGTTCTTTACCTCCACCACGTCTTCCTTGTTCACGAGCGCGGTCATGGCGCAGCCCCACTTCTTCTTCATCTCCTCGGCCTCGCTCACCGGGGTGCGAAGCCCCACGGATATGTCTCCGGTGACCTGATTGCCGCCGAGAGAAATGACTGTCGTGAACTTTATCGCGCCGTTGTGGTAGAGCGCTATGTCGGTCGTGCCGCCGCCTATGTCCACGAGCACGACGCCTATCTCCTTTTCATCGGAGCTGAGCACGGCCTCGCTTGAGGCTATCTGCTGGAGTGCGATGTCCGCCACGTCGAGACCCGCCTTGTTCGCGCATTTGAGGATGTTCTGGGCGCTCGTGACCGCTGCGGTCACTATGTGCACCTTCACCTCCAGCCTTATCCCGACCATGCCGACCGGCTCCTGTATCCCCTCCTGGCCGTCTACTATGTACTCCTGCGGGATGACGTGGATGACCTCCCTGTCCGGCGGGATGACTATGGCCTGGGCCGCCTCTATGACCCTGTCCACGTCGGCCTGGGTTATCTCGCGGTTCTTTACCGCTATGACCCCGTGGCTGTTAAACGCCCTGATGTGGCCGCCTGCGATCCCGCAGTAGACGCGGTTTATCTCGCACCCGGCCATGAGCTCGGCCTCCTCCACCGCGCGCTTGATCGACTCCACCGTGCTTTCGATGTTCACCACCACGCCCTTTCTGAGTCCCTTGGACGGGTGCGTGCCGATGCCTATTATCTCGATCCCGTCCTTGGTCTTCTCCCCGACGATGGTGCATATCTTGGTGGTGCCGATATCGAGTCCGACTACGATGTTTTCTCTCTTAGCCATTGCCCTCCACCGCCTTGTTTAGACCATATTTGTTTGGAACTTCACGACCGCCTCTCCTGGGTTGTTCAGGTCGATCGACACAACGCCCCTGAGCGTTTGGCCCCTCGACGCCACGATCTTCTCGAACGTCTTGAACTTTTCCTCGAACCCGTCCACGCCCACGTCCAGCCTCACGCCCTCCCTGAGGGTATATACCGAGAGGCCGAACGTCTTATCTGCGCGTATCTCGGATACGTCGCCGAGGCTGAACCCCTCCCTGGCCTTCAAAAAACCGATAAGCTCCATCACCCCCGGCACCGTCCATGCGCCCTCCCGCTCCTCCCACCCCTCCCACCCTCCGAAGCCGCCGGACACCACCGGCAGGTCCAAGGCGTATTCGTGGGAGTATTCGGTGAAGACGACCCCTCCGGCGTCCATTATCCGCAGGCGCTGCGGAAAACCCGGCCTCTCGAACCTCACGAGCGCCAGCGGCACGCGCTCTTTTATCTCTATGGCCACGGCGTCGAGCCCCGTCCTCCACACGCGCGCCTCCTCCACCCACGGGTTGGTCTTCAACCCTTCAACGGCCTTGACCGTGCTTAGGGCCAGGATATTTTCGCCTTTTCTTATGCCGGCGGTCTCGATGACCTCGTCCCTCGTAAGCCGCGCATCTCCGTCGACCGTTATGACTTCTATCTGAAGCCACGGGGCGGCCATCAGGTATCCATAGCCAGCGTATGCGCCGGCGATGACAACGGCGGCGGCGGCGGAGCCAAGGATGAGCCTACCGCGCCTTTGCGCAAACCCCTTCGCCATTTTAAAGAACGGCTCCTTGAGCCTCCTGTTGCCGCGCCCCGTCTTATTCGGCTTTATAACCATAGCAGTACCGTGGCCAAGGAAGGGCCGTCTATGCCTTGTTCAACCCGGCGCCGAGGAGCATCTCCTCGACGAGCGCCGGGTAATCGAGCCCGGCCGCCGCCGCCGCTCGCGGAAAGAGGCTCAGTTCCGTAAGCCCGGGTATCGTATTGACCTCCAGCGCGTACGGGACGGAGTTCGCGTCGAGCATCACGTCGACCCTCGCGGCCCCGGAGCACCCAAGCGCCGCGTAGGCGCCGAGCCCGCAGGCCGCGACCCGCTTACCGGCCAGGGCGCTAAGGGGCGCGGGCACCAGGAAGCCGGTCGCGCCCTTCGTGTACTTGGCGTGAAAATCGTAGAACCCCTCCCTGGGGCGTATCTCTATTGTCGGAAGCACGCGCCCGTTGAGGATGGATACCGTAAGCTCCCTGCCCTCTATGAATTCCTCGGCAAGCGCCGCGCCGCCGTAACGCAGCGCGCTGTCCACCGCCGCCGCGAGCGCGGCCTTGCTGCGGACGATGGACACGCCTATGGCCGACCCCTCAGCAACCGGCTTGACCACGAGGGGGAGTTTCGGCAGCTTCGCCAGCACCCCGCGCTCGTCCTCCCTGAAGACGCAGAACTTCGGGGTGGAGACGCCATGAAATATCATCATCTTCTTGGCCGCGACCTTGTCCATACACAGCGCCGATGAGCGCACGCCTGAGCCGGTATACGGTATGCCCATGACCTCAAGGAGCCCCTGCACGCAACCGTCCTCGCCGTAACGCCCATGCAGGGCCATAAACGCCGCCTCGATGCGCTCCGAGGCGAGCCTCGCGGCGAGGTCCCTCCCAGCGTCTATGGCCACGGCCTTGTATCCTTTCGAGCGGAGCGCCCCAAGCACGGCGTTGCCGGTCTTGAGGGAAATCTCACGCTCCTCGGAGAGTCCGCCGAGCAGAACGCCTATCTTTTTTTTCTTCATTTCTTTCAGGAGTTCCATGTCGTTACGCATTTAGATACGTGGCACGGTTAAGGGGTCAATTCTCAGTCCTCTCCTATCACCTTCACCTCAGGCTCAAGCACCACGCCGCTTGCGCTGTAGACCCTGTCGCGGATCATGGCCATCAGGTGCAAGACGTCCTTCGCCTTCGCGCCGCCGAGGTTGACGATGTAGTTCGCGTGCGCCTCCGAGACCTGCGCCCCGGCGTGACGCTCGCCCTTGCACCCGGCCGCCTCTATAAGCGCCCCGGCGCTCCTGCCCTCCGGGTTCTTGAAGACCGACCCGGCGTTCGGGAACGCCACCTTGGCCGAGAGTCTGCGCCGCCCGGCGATATCGCCGATTCTGGCGGCGAGCGCCTCATCGGCCGTTCTGAACCTGAAGTGCGCCCTCGTTATTACGCCGCCCTTGGGGATATTAGAGGTCCTGTACCCGAACCCGAGTTCGTCTCTCGGTATGAACCTTCTCGCACCCTTCTTCGTTATCAGCTCCACGCCGTCGCATACGTCCTTTATCTCTGCGCCGTAGGCCCCGGCGTTCATGCAGACCGCGCCGCCCACGGCCCCGGGTATGCCGCACGCGAATTCGAGGCCGGCGAGCCCCCTCTTGCGGCACTCAGCGAGAAGCTCCGTGAGGCGCGCGCCCGCGCCGGCCACGGCCCTGGCCCCGTCCGCGTCCACGTGCCATGAGACGTCCTTGAAACCCTCGGTCATGTTTATCACCACGCCGCGCACCCCGGCGTCGCGCACCAGCAGGTTCGTGCCGCAGCCCATGACGTGCACGGGAAATCCCTTGGACTCGGCGAACGCCATGATGTCTTTGAGGTCGGTCTCGTCTGCCGGGAACGCCATCACGTCGGCGGGGCCGCCTATCCGCCACGAGGTATACCCGCTCATCGGCACGTCGAAGAGCACCTTGCCCTTGAAGCGCTGTATAACGAAGAGCGGATATTGTACGGGTGTTTTTTTATCCATGTTTTTTTAAAGGACCGTCTCCCGCGGCCTAAAAACGGTTCACGGTCACGGCCTTTTCGCCTTCAACAACTCCACGAACGCGGCCCCGGCCTTCCAGACGTCGCCGGCCCCCAGCGTTATGACCATGTCCCCTTCGGCGGCTGCGCCTTCGAGGAACCCGGGCAGGCCCTTCGCGTCGGCCACGTATGAAACGTCCTTGTGTCCGTAGCGTTTGATGCCGTTGTAGAGCGCCTCTCCGCTCACGCCCTCTATCCGTTCCTCGCCCGCCGCGTAGACCTCGGTGAGGATGAGCTTGTCCGCGTCGTTGAACGCGGAGAGGAATTCAAGAAACAGGTCTTTTGTCCGCGAATACCTGTGCGGCTGGAATACGGCGACGAGACGGCGCGCCGGGAAACCCTTCTTCGCGGCCCTGAGCACCGCCTTTATCTCCTCCGGGTGATGGCCGTAGTCGTCGACGACGGTTATGCCGGCCGCGTCGCCCCGCACGTGAAAACGGCGCTCCACGCCGGTAAACCCCTCAAGACCCGCCTTTATGCCTGCAAACGGTATGTCCAGTTCCCGCGCCACGGCCGCGGCGGCAAGGGAGTTGTAGACGTTGTGCTCGCCCGGCAGTTGAAGCGTTATCTCTCCAAGCCTTTCGCGCTCGGCCCAGACCTCGAACGTGGTCCGCATCCCGTCGTGCCTCAAGTTCCTCGCGCTCATGTCCGCCTGCGCCGAGAGGCCGTATGATATGAACCGTCTCGTTATCCTCGGTATCAGCCCCTGTATGACCGGGTGGTCGAGGCATATCACCGCGCAGCCGTAGAACGGCACCTTGTTCACGAATGCGGCGTAGGCCGCCTTGACCTCGTCCATGTCCGCGTAGTGGTCCATGTGCTCCCTGTCGATGTTCGTCACCACGGCGATGGCCGGGGTGAGTTTCAAAAAGCTCCCGTCGCTCTCGTCGGCCTCGGCCACGAGAAAATCCCCGCCCCCGAGCTTCGCGTTCGCCCCGAGGCTGTTGAGCTTGCCGCCCGTGACGATGGTCGGGTCCATCCTGGCCTCCGCGAGGATCATGGAGACCATCGACGTGGTGGTGGTCTTGCCGTGCGTGCCCGCTATGGCGATCCCGTACTTCATATGCATCAGTTCCGCGAGCATCTCTGCCCTCGGTATCACCGGGATCTGGCGGGAGACGGCCTCGCGCATCTCAGGGTTGTCCTTCTTTACAGCCGAGGAGTAGACCACGCACTGGCTGCCGATGACGTTCCCGGCCCTGTGTCCCGCGTGTATGACCGCCCCTATCGAGCGCAGACGCCGCGTCACGTCGGTCTCGGAGAGGTCTGAGCCGGAAACGCCGTAGCCCATGTTTATCAACACCTCGGCGATGCCGTTCATCCCGCTGCCGCCTATGCCGATGAAATGGATCCTTTTTATCCTGCCTCTATACATTGGTCACCTTGCAATAATCACGGCTTCTTAATCACCCTCAGAAAATTCTCGGCTATCGCCCCGGCGGCCTCCGGCCTTCCGAGGGCATAAGCCCTGGCCCTCATCGCCTTCAGTTCCCCCGGCCTCTCGTAGAGCCTCCTTACCGCGTCCGCGAGCGTCTTGCCGGTAAGTTTGTCCTGCGGTATCACGACGGCGGCCCCGGCCTCGGCCAGACACCCGGCGTTGACGGTCTGGTGGTCGTCGGCGGCGTACGGATACGGTATCAGTATCGCCGGCAGCCCTATGGCCGTCATCTCGGCTATGGAGGTGGCCCCGGCCCTGCATATCACGAGGCCGCTCGCCCCGTATGCCGCCCCCATGTCGTCGATGAACCTGTATACGTCCGCCTTGAGCCCCTTTCTCGCGTAGGACGCCGCCACGGCGTCGTATCCCTCTCGCCCGCTCTGATGCGTCACCGACAGGCCGCCCCATATATCCGTCAGATATTCAGCCGCGTCCAGAAACGCGGTGTTTATCGCCGTGGCGCCCTGGCTCCCGCCGAAGACCAGTATCGAAAACTTGTCGCCCTTCCCGGCGCCGCGCCTGCCGTTTGCGATGACGCTTTTTCTCACCGGGGTGCCGGTGAGGAGCGTTCTGCCCGCCGGAAAATGCGCCCGGCCCGCGTCAAAGGCTATATATACCCTGTCAACGAACCTCCCGAGGAGCCTGTTCGTGAGTCCGGGCAGCGCGTTCTGTTCGAGTATCGCGGTCTTTATCCCCAGGAGCCTCGCCGCCGCCACCACCGGCGCGGACGAATAGCTCCCGCTCCCGATGACGCCCTGGGGCCTTATCTCCCTGAGCATCCCCACGGCGGACGCCGTGGCCCTTGCGGCCTTCATGGCCGCGGCCAGCCCCTTCATTACGCCGCGGTTCTTCGCCCCCTCGACGTCGAGGAGGCGTATCTCGTAGCCGCAGGCCGGGACTACCTTCTCCTCCATCCTCCCCCTGCCGCCCGCGAAGACTATCCGCGCGTCCGGGAACCTCTCCCTGAACTCGTCGGCCAGCGCGATGGCCGGAAAGAGGTGTCCGCCCGTGCCGCCCCCGGCGAAGACGAGCCTCAATGGGGCGGCCTTAATGCCCATGCGCAGCGCCGTCCCGCGGACCGTGGTCAGGGACGCTGACAGGCCCGCTCCACGCCTCCGAACCCTTCATCCAAATATTGAGAAGCACGCCGGCGGCGAACATATTCACGGCGAGCGACGAGCCCCCGTAGCTCAAAAACGGCAGCGGCAGCCCCTTGGGGGGAAGGACTCCGAGCACCACGCCCATATTCGCCGCGGCCTGCGCCGCTATCATAAATGTAAGGCCGGCGGCGAGATACCTGCCGTGAGAGTCCTTGGCCGCGAGCGCGGTCTTGACCCCGCAGTAGAGTATCGCCAGATAGAGCGCGATTATCACGCCCACTCCGACGAGCCCGAACTCCTCCCCTATGACCGAGAAGATGAAATCCGTATGCGCCTCCGGCAGGTAGAGGAGCTTCTGTTTGCCGTCCCCGAGCCCCACGCCCGTGACCCCGCCTGAGCCGAACGCTATGAACGACTGGATCAATTGAAAACCCTTGCCCGCGGCGTTGCCCCACGGGTCCATGAACGCGGAGAGCCTGCCCAACATATACTCGTGCTTGCGCACCACGAAAAACCATACAAGGGGCGCGGCGGCCGCCGCGACCGCCGCGAGGTGCCAGAGGCGCGCCCCGGCGATAACGCACATGACGACCACGAGGCAGGCGACGAAGACCGACGAGCCGAGATCAGGCTCGCGCATTATGAGAAATACGATAACCCCGGAGAAGACGAGGTTCGGCAGCAGACCGAATGCGAACTCCTTTATCCTCTCCCCCTTCGCGGCGAGGCGGTAAGCCAGAAATATGACCACCGAGAGCTTGGCGGCCTCGGACGGCTGAAACGTCAGCGGCCCCAGCCTCACCCATCTCCTTGCCACGCCCGCCGTAAAGCCGACGTGAGGGAGGGAGACCGCCATGAGCAAAAGCGCGGCGAGGACGAGGCATGGATACGCGAGGCGGCGGTACCAGCAGTATGGCAGCCGCGCGCCTGCCGCGAACGCGCCAAGCCCGATGAGCGCCCAGAGCAGGTGCTTCCTGAAGAAGACCTGGCCGTCGCCGAACCGCGTAAACGCATAGACGTAGCTCGTCGAATAGACCATGACTATCCCCGCGACCATGAGAAACATGGTCGACGAGATGAGTATCCAGTCTATGTCCCTTGCCTTAAACATCCGCGCCCCCTCTCCATTGCGGAGAAAACTACAACGCCCGCACCAGCTCCTTGAACCTCTCGCCCCGCTCCCTGTAGCTCTTGAACATGTCGAAGGACGAACACGCGGGCGAAAGGAGCACCGTGTCCCCGGACGACGACCTCGCGTGGGCGGTCTTGACCGCCGCCTCGAGCGACTCCGCCATGACGGCCTCTGTCGCGCCCGCGAACGCCGCCCTTATCCTGAGGGCCGCCTCCCCGATGAGCACCATGAGCCTTACCTTCTCGCGGATCAGGTCTTTGAGCGCCGAGTAGTCCCCGCCCTTGTCCCTGCCGCCCGCGATGAGCACCACCGGACCGGGCAGTCCCCGCAGGGCCATCTGAAGCGCGCCGATGTTCGTGCCCTTCGAGTCGTCTATATACGCTACCCCGTGCAATTCCCTGACGAACTCCATCCTGTGATGCAAACCGCTGAAACAGGCGAGGGTCTTCATTATATCGGAGGGCCCCACGCCCGCGGCCCTGGCGCATGCGATGACGGCCATGACGTTTTCCATGTTATGGAGGCCCTTCAACCTTATCCCGTCCGTCGGGTAGACCTCGGTGCCGGACTCTCCCCTGTAGATGATGAAGCCGCCGGAGAGATAGAGCCCGTAGTCGAGGCCGCCTTCCACCGTAAACGGCACCACCCTGCCCCTGGTGAACGCCGGACTGGATTTGACCCTCGCGGCTATCACCGGGTCATTGACGTTGACCACGGCCAGGTCGCCCTCCCCCTGATTCTCGAAGAGCCTCCACTTGGTGGCCGCGTAATGGTTGAAATCGTCATACCTGTCGAGATGGTCTTCCGTGATATTGAGCAGCACGCCGACCCTGGGGTTGAACGTCCTGGTCGTCTCAAGGTGAAAACTCGATATCTCAAGGACGCACAGGTCGGCCCCGCCGCCCGCGTCCACATACTCGATGGCCGGGGTGCCGATGTTGCCCCCTACGAATACCTTCTTGCCCGCCTCGCTCAGGACCCTGCCCAGGAGCGTGGCCGTGGTCGTCTTGCCGTTCGTCCCGGCTACGGCGTAGACCGGCGCGTCCATGCAGCGCCACGCAAGCTCTATGTCGCTTATCACGTCCGCCCCGGCCCGCCTTGCCTCGGCAAGGAGCGGGTGTCCGAACGGCACGCCCGGACTCACTATGACGAGCGAGACGCCATCCAACGGCGCCCCCGCGCTCCCGCCCGCCTTCAACTCCACGCCGAGACGCCTCAGCTCGCCGGCGCATTCGATGTCCTCGGCCTTCTTGTCGTCCGTGACCGTTACGGATGCGCCCGCGCGCGCAAGAAACCGCGCCGCAGCCGCGCCCGTGGAAGCCGCGCCCACGACCACGGCGCGAATGCCGCCGAGCCTTGCAACCTCCGCCCGAGCGCGTTCTTTTAGTTTCCCGGTTTCCATCCGCGTCACCTTATCTCCAACGTGCTGATAGCCACCAACTCCAGTTTTTTGCCTTTAGCCCGCCGCCCTCGCGGCTTCGTCATCACCTTATCTTCAACGTGCTGATAGCCACCAACGCCAGTTTTTTGCCTTTAGCCCGCCGCCCTCGCGGCTTCCCCATCACCTTATCTCCAACGTGCCGATAGCCACCAACGCCAGTTTTTTGCCTTTAGCCCGCCGCTGCCGTGGCTTCGTCATCACCTTATCTTCAGCGTGCTGATAGCCACCAAGGCGAGAATAATCGCAATAATCCAGAACCTCACGATTATCTTAGGCTCAGGCCAGCCCTTCAGTTCGTAGTGGTGGTGTATCGGTGCCATTGCGAAGACCCTCTTGCCCGTGAGCTTGAAGGAGCCGACCTGGAATATCACCGAGAGCGCCTCCACGACGAATATCCCGCCTATCAGGACGAGGAGCACCTCGTGCTTGGTTATCACGGCGAGCGTGCCGAGCGCGCCGCCGAGCGACAGCGAGCCCACGTCGCCCATGAAGACCTGCGCCGGGTAGGCGTTGAACCAGAGAAACCCCAGGGACGCGCCCACCATGGCCCCGGCGAAGACCGCGAGCTCCCCTGCCTTGGCCACGTACATGATGTGCAGGTAGTCGGCGATCTTCACGTTGCCTGCGAGATACGCGAGGAGCATGTACGTGGCCGATGATATGGCCATCGGGCCTATGGCCAGGCCGTCGAGGCCGTCCGTGAGGTTCACGGCGTTGGATGCGCCCACGATGACCAGCACCACGAACGGCACGTAGAGTATCCTCAAGTCCACTATCACGTTCTTGAAAAACGGCATCGTCACGGCGGTATCGAACCGCGAATAGTATAGGAAGAGGGCCGCGCCGCTCGCCACGCATATCTGCGCCACAAACTTGGTGCGCGCCCTCATGCCGCCCTTTTTCTTGCGCACGACCTTGCTGTAGTCGTCGAGAAAGCCTATCGTCCCCATCCCCGCGGTCACGAAGGCCATGAGCCAGACATAGGCGTTAGAGAGGTTGCCCCATAGCAGGACGGATATGATAACCACGAGGATGATGATAGCCCCGCCCATCGTGGGCGTCCCCTGCTTGCTGAAGTGGTTCGGCGGCCCGTCCGTCCTCACGACCTCGCCGACGTTTATGGCGCGGAGCCTCTCTATGAGATACGGCCCCATGACGAAGCTCAGGCTCAACGCCGTTACCGCGGCATAGATCGTCCTGAAGGTTATATACTGGAAGACGTTGAAGACCGTATGGTACTTGGCCAACGGGTATAGAAAATAGTAGAACATCGATTGTCCCTTATCCTTAATTAGCCGGGGCCGCTTCCCCCAGCCCCTTGAGCCCTTCCACGACCTCTTCGAGCGCCGCGCCGCGCGAACCCTTTACGAGCACCGCGTCTCCCTCCCTGACAATGAAGCGCAGGCCCGCGAGCGCCTCCTTCTTGTTCCTGAACCCGTGCAGGCGCGACTCGCTCATGCCCGCATCGCGCGCGCCCTCGGTCACGTCGAGCGCCTTGGGGCCTATCGCCGCCACCACGTCTATGCCCAATCCCGCGGCAAGCCTGCCAAGCTCGCGGTGCTCGGCTGAGGAGGCGTCCCCGAGTTCGAGCATCTCGCCGAGCACCGCCACTTTTCTGCCCTCCGCCGCCGCGAGCGTCCGCATGGCCGAGGCCATCGAGGCCGGGTTAGCGTTATACGTGTCATCGAGTATGGTCACCCCCCCGGCGCGGACGATATCCATGCGGCCATGCGCGTTGGAGAAGGACGCAAGCCCCTCTTCTATGTCCCTCGCGCCTATGCCGAACGGGAGCGACGCGGCTATCGCCGCGGCCCCGTTTATCACGGCAGTGGCCGAGGGGGTCGGGATGACGACCTTCACCGTCTTTCCCCTGACATCATAGGCCACGCGGATGCCGCCGAGCCTTGGCAGGGGCGACGCCTCTCTTACCCGCACGTCGGCCGCCTCCCTCGCGCTATAGGTTATGCAGTGCCCGGCTTGGCCTGCGAGCCTGACGACCCAGCCGTCGTCGAGGTTCACCGCCTTTACAGCGCCCTCGCCCAGATTGGCGAAGAGCGGCCCCTTGGCCATTGCCACGCCCTCGATGCTCCCCAGGGACTCAAGGTGCGCCCTGCCGATGTTGGTCAAGACCGCGACGTCTGGCCGGGCCATCTCCACGAGGCGTTCCATCTCGCCCATCTCGCTTATGCCGAGTTCAACCACCGCGGCGGCGTGCTCATTCGTGAGGCCGAGGAGGGTTAGCGGCAGGCCCACGAGGTTGTTCCTGTTGCCCTCGGTCTTCAAGACCTTCCGCGTCCGGCCGAGGATCGCGGCTACCATCTCCTTGGTCGTAGTCTTGCCCGCGCTCCCGGATATTGCCACGACCGGCGCGTCGTGCGCGCCGCGCACGAAACAGGCGAGCGCGCCGAGGGCGCGGAGCGTATCGTCAACGACGATGAGCGGCAGACCGGGCACAAGCCCTGCAATGCCCTCGGTCCGGCTTACCACCGCGGCGGCCGCCCCCTTATCGAATACGTCCTTGACAAAGGCGTGGCCGTCGAACCTCGGCCCCGCAAGGGCGAAGAACACGCCGCCCGGCGCCGGGGAGCGCGAATCGGTGAATACGGCGTCCGCCGCGGCCTCCGGGCTGCCCTGAGCTACGATGCCGCCCACAACGGCGGCTATTTCGGAGACCTTGAGCGTCATCATAACCCTTGAGGGGCGCGCTGCCCGGCACCGGCAACGGCGCATTTAAGCTCTTCCATGTCGTCGAACGGCGTCTTGACGCCTTTTATAATCTGATAGTTCTCGTGCCCCTTGCCCGCCACGAGTATCGTATCCCCGGGCCGCGCTATCTCCACGGCCCGCCTTATGGCGGCCCCGCGCTCCGGGACGACCATATAGCGCTCCGCGCCGATGCCCGCGCCGGAGATGCCAGAAACCACCTCGGCGATGATGCCGAGCGGCTCCTCGTCCCTTGGGTTATCCGAGGTGACGATGGTAACGTCCGAGAGGCGGGCCGAGACCTCGCCCATCCGCGGCCTCTTGGCCCTGTCCCTGTTCCCGCCGCACCCGAACACCGTAATGACTCGGCCCGGCGAAACCCTGCGCAGCGCCTCAAGCGCCCGGAGGAGGGCGTCCGGGGTGTGCGCGTAATCGACGTATGCCGTAACGCCCCCGGCTTGCAGCTTCTCAAGCCTGCCCGGCACGCGGACGAGCCTATCAATGCCTCTTTTTATCGCCTCGAGCGGCGCGGATACCGCAACCGCCGCGCCTATCGCCCCCAATATATTTTGAAGGTTGTACTCGCCGACGAGACGGGACGCAATCTCGACGACGCCGGCCGGCGTCTCCACCGCGGCATCTATGCCGTCGGCCGAGAGCGAATACCGGGACGGGTAGATGTCCGCGCCCTTGCTCAGGCTCGTTGTAAGCGGCCCCGGGGCCTCGGCCGCAAGCCTCTTTCCCCACGGATCGTCCGCGTTTATCACGGAGACCCCGCCGGAACCACTGAGCAGTCTCGTAAAGAGAACGGCCTTGGCAACGTAGTAATCCTCCATCGTCTTATGGTAGTCCAGATGCTCATGGGTGAGGTTCGTAAATACCCCGGCGCGAAACGAGCAGTCGTCCACGCGCCTCTGGGCAAGCGCATGGGACGATACCTCCATCGCGCAGTGGGTAACCCCGGCATCGAGCATCTCGCGGAGCATCCCGTGCAGTTCAGGGGCCTCCGGCGTGGTGTGGGGGGCGTCGAAGACCCGGCCTCCGTAGCGGTAGTTGACCGTGCCGATAACCCCCGGCGTCCACCCCGCCTCCCTGAATATCGATTCCAATAGATACGTCGTGGTCGTCTTGCCGTTGGTGCCGGTAACGCCCACCACGGTCATTTTCATGGACGGTGAGCCGCTCAAAAGGTCAGAGGCCCTTGAGAGCGCGGCCCTCGCGTCGCCGACTATTATCTGCGGCACGCATACGCCCGGCGTTGTCCTCTCGGCTATGACGCATACCGCGCCCTTTTCCACAGACGCCGCAACGAAGTCATGGCCGTCCGCATGTTCGCCGCGCATGGCGACGAAGGCGCACCCCTCTCCCTTGACGGCCCTCGAATCATAGGCAACGCTTTTAACCGCGGCGTCCGGGTTAAACGCCTGGGCGCCCGTCACCTTGCCGCCAAGGGTGGATATCAAATCTTTTAGCAACAACCGCGCCTCTCAAGCCCGTTCAGTCATGCGTTATCGGTTACAGGCCGGATATTTACCGATAACCTGCCGATAAAGCCTAACATTTTATTTTCTCACAAACGCAATCCAGTTTGCAAGACGCTCTACTGGAACCAGACCATAACCCCACCGCCGGCACCCAGCCCCTGTCCCGGCGGCGGCTTCTGCGCCACGGCCATGCCGCTGCCCCTTATCTCGACGTCTATGGCCCGCTGGTTCGCCAACCGCAGCGCAGTTCTGACCGTGGCGCCGGTAAAGTCGGGCACGGACGGCGGTTGCGCGTTCCCGGAGACGGCGTCCATGACGTTAAGCGCGGCCCCGGCATCCCCCGCGTCGGCGCCCTCCAGCGACGCAAACTGCACCATCGGGAGACTCCTGCCCTCCGGGTAGACCCCGAGGTATGACAGCCCTTCCTCGGCTATCGACTTCCACGCCGGGGCCGCGACCGTGGCCGCGTAGTACTCCTTCCTCGGCTCGTCTATCGTGACGAGTATCGCAAGCCTCGGGGAGCGCGCGGGCACGAAGCCGAAAAACGACGAAACGTAAGCGCCATCCACGTATCCGCCGTCCTTCAGGTCCGGCTTTTGCGCCGTGCCCGTCTTGCCCGCCACCTCAAAGCCCGGTATTGCGGCCTTGACCCCGGTGCCGCCCTGCCCGGTGACGCCGATAAGCATGTCCGTCATCCGCGCGGCGGTCTCCTGCGAGATTACCCTGCGGACTACGGCCGGGTTGTTCTCGGTTACAGCCGCGCCGGAGGGGTCTTTTATGGTATGCACCGCGTAGGGCTTCATCAGGAGACCGCCGTTGGCCACGGCGGAGAGCGCGGTGATGAGCTGTATGGACGTGACCGAGACCCCCTGACCGAACGACACCGTGTGCAGCGCGACGTTGTTCCACCTCTTGAAGTCCCTGAGCGCGCCGGTGGTCTCGCCCGGCACGTCGAGGCCCGTCCTCTCTCCGAAACCGAACTGCTGAAGGTATCTATAGAGCTTGGCCTTGCCGAGCCTCTCGCCTATCTTGGAGGCACCGATGTTGCTGGAGAGTTTGAGTATCTGGCTCACGGTGAGCCAGCCGTGCCTTTCCGTGTCGTGAAACGTCCTGTCATCGACCTTGTATGAGCCGTTCTCGCAGTATATGCCGTCCGAGGGCCTGAGGGCCTTTTCCTCGAGCGCCGCCGCTATGAGAAAGAGCTTGAGCGTGGAGCCGGGCTCCATGACGTCGGCCACGGCCCTGTTGCGCCCCATGCCAGCCTTATAGCCGGAACGGTCGTTGGGGTCGAAGGTCGGCAAAGAGGCCATGGCGAGCACCTCGCCGGTCATGGGGTCCATGACGAGCGCGGTGCCGCCCTTCGCGCCATAGTCCTCGACGGCCTTGCGGAGCGACTTCTCCGCTATGAACTGCATGGTCTTGTCTATGGTAAGCTCCATCTCCATGCCGCGCCCGGCGCCGTCCTTTCCCGGGTCTTCGTACATGAGCACCCTGCCCCTCCCGTCGACGTCTCCGACGAACTTCCTGGACGCGCCCTTCAAGACCTTGTCGTAATAGAGTTCGATGCCCTCGATGCCCTTGGAGTCCTTATTGGTGAACCCCACCATATTCGACGCCAGCGCCTTGTTCGGGTAGTAGCGCCTGTCCTCCTTGACCGTGCCCACCCCTTCTATGGTTGAAATCAGCCTGCGCTGCTCATCATTGAGGTCGATCTGTCTTTTTACCCATACGAAGCCTGAGTTCGACCGCAGGCGCTTCTCTATCTCCCTTCTGTCCATCGACAGGACATGGGCGAGCGCGGAGGCCGCAGCCCTGGGAGAGCTTACCCTGGCAGGCCACGCGCAGACCGAGTCCACTTCGAGACTTACGGCCAGTTCCTTGGAGTTCCTGTCGAATATCTCCCCGCGCTTGGATTGGAGGGCGACCGTCCTGGTTTGCTGCCTGACCGCCATCCGCCGCAGCCCCTCGGCCTCGATCACCTGGAAATAAAACGCCTTTGCGAAGAGAAAGACGAAGAAGCAGGCGAGGAGGGACGCGAAGATATATATCCGCAGCCGGACTTGCCGGTCATTGCCCACGGTTCCTTTTTTCAAGGAGGGACGGGTGAAAGCCGCCTTTGGATATCTTCCGCCTTCGATCTTCATCGCGCCATCCTACTTTATGTTGACTATCTGCGCGCCGGACGGGTGGACAAGGCCCAGGTCGTCCGAGGCGATCTTCTCTATCCTCTGAGGAGACCGCTCCCTCTCGATATCCAGCCTGAGCCTCCTGCTGGTCTCGCGCAGGGCGTCCCGCCTGGCCGTTGCCTGGGATATCTCATAGGCCGCCGAGGTGACCTTATTCCTGCACCACAGAAGCCCCAACCCAACGCTGAGCAGGAACAGGCCCGCGAGGACGATATAATAGAGCGTCCTTAAATCCCTCGCGTCCCTCCTTACCCTTACGTCCTGCCGCGCCGTCAGCGTATGCGGCATTGCGCCTCCTTACAGGTTATCGGTGGACGGTTATCGGTTATCAGCAAAGAATAGATACATGTTTTTACCATTCACCGGTAACCGATGACTGATAACCGCTAACCGCTAACCGCTTTACAGCTTCTGGGCCGCCCTGAGTTTCGCGCTTCTTGAGCGCGGGTTCGCCTCGACTTCATCGGGCTGCGGCTGGACGGCCCTTTTGGTAAGCACCGCCACGGACGGCTTGTGGCCGCAAACGCAGACCGGGAGAAGGGGCGGACATACGCAGGTTGCGCACAGCCCTTTGAATATCGTCTTTACCGCCCTGTCCTCCAGCGAGTGAAACGCTATCACCACGGCCCTGCCGCCCGGCTTGAGCAGCGTTATGGCGTCCCGGAGGCCCACCTCAAGGGACCCTATCTCGTCGTTTACCGCTATGCGAAGCGCCTGGAAGACCCTGGTGGCCGGGTGGATGCGGGCCGCGTGGAACCTCTTCGGCACCGCGTCGAGCACGAGCCTTGCGAGTTCTCCCGTCGTCTCGATGGGACGCCCCTCCCTCACCCTGACTATCGTCCGGGCTATCTTCGCCGCAAACCTCTCTTCGCCGTATTCCGCGAATATCCTCTCAAGCTCCTCCGCCTCGAACCCGTTTACGATGCCGCAGGCCGAGGTCTCAAGCCTGTCGTCCATCCGCATGTCGAGCCGCGCGTCGTGGCGGAAGCTGAAGCCGCGCTCCGGCGAGTCGAACTGATACGAAGAAACGCCGAGGTCGAATATCACGCCGTCCACCTGCTCCGCGCCAGCCCCGGCGAGCGCGTCCTTTATCCGGGCGAAGTTCTCCCTTACGAGCGTCACCCTCTCTCCGTAGGGTCTGAGCCTTTCCCTTGCGGCCCGTATCGCGTCCGCGTCCACGTCCATGCCGATGACCCTGCCGTGGGGGCCGGACGCCTTGAGGAGTTCCTCCGCGTGTCCGGCTCCACCGAGCGTGCAATCGACGTATACGCCGCCCGGCGCGCAGGAGAGATACCGCATGACCTCGCGGGACATGACCGGCAGATGCGCAAACGGCGTCTTAGAGTCCAAGGCGTTCAAGCGTTGCCACGAGGTCTTCCTTGGGCGTCTCGGCTTCGACCCGCGCCCATTCGGTCTTGTCCCATATCTCTATGCGCTTGAATGCGCCGACAACCACCACGTCCTTATCGAGCTTCGCGCAGCCCCTGAGCTCCTGCGGGACAAGTATCCTGCCGAGCTTGTCTATCGGGCAATCAGTGGCCCCGGAGTAGAAGAACCGCAAAAACGCCTTCGTATCCTTGTTGAAGGACGGCAGTTGCTCGACCTTCTCCTCAAGTATTTGCCACTCGGCTGAAGGATAGGCGAGGAGACACCCGTCGTAGGACGTGACCACGAGCCGCGAATCATACCGGTCGCGGAGCGTCTCCCTGAACCTCGAAGGTATGCTCAACCTGCCCTTAGGGTCGATAGCGTGAACGTATCTGCCTCTGAACATTCGGGCCTCAAAGACTCCAAGACTTTGTAGTTGCCGATTTATCGGCGTATTAAAAAACGCCTATGGATGGGCAACCGTTTATTTTTATAGTTATAGAAGATCGCGCTGATAGGGGGGAACCTTGTTGCACGGCATCCCACTCGGATATACACGCATACCACTTTATACCACTTTATACCACGCTTCGATTATACGCCTGTGCAGTTTTTTGTCAAGAAAAAAGAATGGCCTTTTTTTTCTTTAAAAACGGGGGCTTAACCGGGCGCTAAGAACCTTTTTGCCATTGCGAGGAGCAGGGCGGCTGTCAACAGGTTAGCAGTTATCCGTTTAAGGATAATTATTCTCTCACCTTCACCGATAACCTATAACTGAATAAGTATTGACTGCGGCAATAGGCCTTTTGGGGGGTTGATTGGATGCCTAAAGGATGAGAGGCGAGACAGGAGGAATTTATATATTTCTGACGCAGGAGTTAAGAAAACGCGGTCCCATGAGCCTTCCTTCCTGCCGGAAAGCGGCGACGGCAGCGAGGTGTTGCGGATAATTTTTGCACTTCACGCATCACACATAGAGCTACTTTGTAAATCGAGGTCTTGTCAATAGGTGTGTAAATAGGCATCAGGCGGCGTTCTCCATTTCGACTTTTTTCACTCTTACTCCATTGACGTAAATGGCTCCGTTAGCGACGTCCGTCAGCAGCTCATGGGCGTTGAGTTTGCGGAAGG
>JACRCM010000060.1 GCA_016219025.1 Deltaproteobacteria bacterium
AGGTTCCTTAACTGATAACCGAACGGCCACGGCTCACGGTCACGGTTCACGGTTTTTATGCCTGTTCAGCCGTTTATTCAGCGCTTGCCGGGTTATGCCAAGCAGGCTGGCGGCGACGCCCTGGTTGCCGTTGGATATCTCCAGCGCCTTTGCTATAAGCCCTTCCTCGGATTCGCGCAGCGTAGGAATGAGCCTTGCCGCTCCTCCGGCCCCTGCTCGGTCGCCGTCCCGATGCGCCGCGTCAGTCCCGTGGGCGGAACGCGGATGTCCGATGACCTGTTTGAAGCTCTCCATGGATAGTATGCCTGAGGAATGCCTTGCAACGGCGTCAAATACTATCGCTTCAAGCTCCCTGACGTTGCCGGGAAACTGGTAGGCGGCGAGGAGCGTATAAAGCTCAGGCGGCGGCGTGGGCGTTTTTTTCCCCATGGACTGGGCGGCCCGCTGCAGGAAGTGGTTTATCAGGACGGGTATGTCCTCGGCCCTCTCCCTGAGCGCCGGTATGTGTATCTGGTGCGCGCGCAGCCTGTAGTAGAGGTCTTTCCTGAATCTGCCTTCCTCTATGGATCTGGCGAGGTCCTGATTCGTGGCGACGACGATCCGCACGTCGCTTGAGCGCGGCACGTCCGAGCCGAGCGGATAATACTTCTGCTCCTGAAGGAGCCGGAGGAGTTTTACCTGAGAAGACTCGCTGGTATCGCCTATTTCGTCGAGAAAGAGCGTGCCTCCGGCGGCCTGTGAAACGAGCCCGTCCCGCGCCTCGTCCGCCCCGGTGTATGCGCCCTTCTTGTGGCCGAAGAGCGTGTCAGAGAAGATGGCGTCGTCGAGGCCCGCGACGTTGACCGCCACGAATGCGCCCTTCCTGCCGCTCACGCCGTGCACGGCGCGCGCGAAGAGTTCCTTGCCGGCGCCGGTCTCTCCGGTTATCAGCACGGACTGCTGGGTGACGGCTATGACCTCGATGTACTGGCAGATGGCGCGTATCTGCTTGCTTGCGGTCACTATCGGCTCGAAGACGTCCTCGTGCTGGAGGGTGCCGAGGAGGAGTTGTCTTTTAAGCGACGAGACCTCGCTCCTGAGCGCGCGCAGCTCCAGCGCCCGCTTTATGCTCGACTCGAACCGCGCCAGCTCCACGGGCTTTACAAGGTAGTCGAACGCGCCCGATTGCATGCAGGATACTGCGGTCTCTATCTCGTTCATCGCGGTCATTACGATTACCGGCACGTGCGGCCAGGTTGAGGTGATCTCAGGGAGGAGTTTTGTCCCGTGGACGTGCGGCATGGAGAGGTCCATGACTATGGCCGCCGCCTCTGTCCCCTTCAGAAATGGCAATACCTCGCGGCTGTCCTCTATGCAGACGACTGCCTTTACCCCGGCGCTCCTGAGTATCACGCTGAAGCTCTTCAATATCTGCGGCTCGTCGTCGATGAGGAGCACGGGCGGCGTTGCGGGGCCGGACTGGGTCATCTTGCGGTCCTGTTATGGTTTAAGGTGAACTAAGCCGCGCCAGAGGCGCGGCTTACGGCGCTTATCCGTCCGTCAGCGGGCAAGAATACATTAAAAAAACCGGCGTGTCAACCGCCCTATACGGTTATCGGTTATCTGTGAATGTGTCTTCCGTATGATACTGAACGGATCGGGGAACAAAACGGGAAGAGCGGCCAGGAGAGCGTGGAACCCCGTTGTGCGGATGATTCGGCGGGTTCAGGCTCGCAACCTGAACCCATAGTTTCGTTATTCAACCAAGTCAACTCCCTGCCGCCGAAGGACATTTTCATATATAAAGGCCGTGCGGCTGCCGCACGCGCAACAATGCGTCAAGAGGCGCTGCGTAACACGGGGAGCAGGTTGCAAACCTGCTCCCGCCAGAGATAACCCCTCCCATCCTTGTATGTCGTAGTTGCCCATTCATGGGCGTCTTTAAAAGCGCCGATGAATCGGCAACTACAAATACGATTGCTCTCCTTTAATAAAGGGAGGGAAAAGACGTTTTCGCAGGGCGGGCGCCGCCCACCCTGCGCGATTCACCGGCAACCGTCCATCGTCAGTCCCTTTCGCGTTCGCCTTCCTGATTCGAGATAAGCCTTGCGATGGCCTCGTTAAGCTGGTTTATGGTGAACGGTTTTTTAAGGAACGAGTTGCCGGTCTGCCTCAGAAACTCCTGCGTTTCCTTGTTCATGCCGTCGCCGGTTATGAAGATTATCCTTTTCGCGGCCTCCGGGTTAGCCTCCTTTATTTCCCTGTAGAAGCCCTTGCCGTCGAGTCCCGGCATCTTTATGTCGCTCACTATGATGTCGTAAGACCCTGTGCTGAACTTTTCGAGCGCGTCCACCCCGTCGCTCGACTTCTCGACCTCGAAGCCGCAGTTGCCGAGCGTGGCGTCGAGGAGGTCGAGCACCACGGGCTCGTCGTCGAGCACGAGCGCGCGGAGCCCCTTGCCCATTCCGGCGAAGCGCGCCGTCGACTCATCCGGCGATTGGGCGGCCTCGGGCCGCTCGTCGAGGCTTTCGATTATCGGCAGTTCCATGATGAACGTCGCGCCGGCGCCCGGACTCGATACGACGGAGATCACCCCGCCGTGCTCGTTGATTATCCCATAGGAGATGGAGAGTCCGAGGCCGGTCCCCGTGCCCACGGCCTTCGTCGTGAAGAACGGGTCGAATATGCGCGTGACGACCTCGCCGCTCATGCCCTTGCCGTTGTCCTCGAACTTTATGACGATGCGCTCGCCCCGCCTCCTGCTCGTTATCTTGATCCTGCCAGCGGCCCCCATCTCCATTATCGCGTCGCGCGCGTTGTTGATGAGGTTCAGGAATACCTGGTGTATCTGGTTCTCGTCGAGCATGGTGCCGGGGATGTTCTCGTCGAGGTCGAGCTCAAGCTCGATATTGTCCACCCTCAACTGGTATGCCCTGAGGTCAACGCTCCCGATGATGATGTTGTTGATGTTCTCGAACCTCTTCTCCGGCCTCTTCCAGCGCGCGAAGGTAAGGAGGTTGTCTATTATCTTCTTGCACCTGTGGGAGGCGTCGTTTATCTTCTTGAGCTTCGAGACCGCGTCGGAGCCGAGGCCGTCCTCCATGAGGAGCTCGGAAAAGCACATGATGCCGGTGAGCGGGTTGTTGAGCTCGTGCGCCACGCCTGAGACGAGTTCCCCGAGGGACGATAGCTTGTCCGACTGGACGAGCCTCTGGGACAGGAGCCTCTGGTCGGTGATGTCCTGTATGTATACGACCGCCATCCTGGGTTCCGCGTCCTCTTCCATGAGCGGGAACGAATGCCAGGTCAGCACCCTGCCGTCCGGGGTGTTCACCTCCTGCGTGACGGGCATCGAGGAGTCTATCGATTTTTTCACCGGGCATGCCCGCGCGGGCGTGTCCATTCCGAAGAACCCGTATACGTCCCTGCCGATGACGAACGCCTCGTTCGTCCTGAACTTCCGCATGAAGTGCCGGTTCGTCTCCACGATCCGCCGGTCGTAATCGACGAGGAGTATGTAGTCCTGGATCGAGTCGTATATGAGGCGGAGCTTGTCCTTCGTCTTCTTGAGCGCCTCCTCCTCGACGGTTATGGTGACGTTGGCGCGCTTGAGCTCGACGTTCTTCCTGTCGAGGTCTTCGTTCAGGAGCCGTAGTTCCTCGTTGATGGAGTGGAGTTCCTCGGTCTGGCTCTGGGTCTCCTCGTAGGCGACCTCTATCTCCTCGTTTTTGACCTTGAGGGCCTCGTTCAGTTCGGAGAATTCCCTGTTCCTGACCTCGATCTCGTTGAGATAAGACGCCTTCTCCTCCTCGCGCTTGGAGACCTCGTCCATCATGGAGTTGAAGGTGTGCGCCAGCTCCTTAAGCTCGTCCCTGGTGGAGGCGTCCCAGTCTACGCCGATGCTGGCGTGGAGGTCGCCGCCGGCGAAGGCGCGGAGTTTTTCCTTGAGGGATTTAAGCGGCCTCGTTATCTTGTAGGTGGAGACCATGGCGGCGGCAAGCGAGACGCCGAGGCCAAGGAGCGTGATAAGGACTATGACGACCTGCGTCTCCTTCTGTATCCCCCAGAGCCTCTCCTTCGAGACCCCGACCCCGAGGCCGCCGATGACCTTGCCCTTGTAGTCCAATATAGGCTCGAAGATCGAAAGGAAGGCCGTGTCCTGCAGGCTCCACTCCCTGAACGTAGGATTTCCCGCCTCCATGTCCTTGACTATGGCCGCGTCAAGGCGGGTGCCCTCGATGCGGCGTCCGCTGCCCTCGTTGAAGTTCGTGGCGATATGCGCGCCGTTGAGGACGATGGTCGTGTAAAGCCCGGGGAGCTTATAGGCGACGGTCCTGGGCACGTAGTCGTCGTTGTTGTAGACGTCGCCCGTTATAATCGCGCCTATCGCCTGTTGCCTCTCGTCCAGCACCGGGGTTACGACCATCAGCCCCATGACGTCCACGGAGGGCCATTCGCCGGCCTTGAGCCTGGCGTCCGCCCCGGCCTTGTATATGGAGACCCTCTCGTTGAGTTCGTTCCCCTCGAACTTAAGCGCGTCCCTGTCGAGCACCTCGGTGGATATCTGGGGCGCGCCTGTGGCGAGCGCCCTGGAGACCATGCCGTTCAAGCCGATAGCGTCGCCGGCGTGGTCGGTATTGAGCCGCGAGATGACCGCGCCCTTCGCGTCCACGAACATCCAAACGTCGACGTACGGCCTCATCTGGTGCCATTGGAGAAGCGCCTCCTTGAGGTATCTCCTGTCGCGCGACGCCACGGCGGCCTTGATCTCCTTCATGGACGCGGCCTGGAGCATCCCGTAGCGCATCTGGTCGCCGTGGACGTAGTACTCGGTCCATGCGGCCTTGAGCCCGATGTTCAACTGCTCTTTCGCCTCCTTGAGAAGGCGCGCGTCTATGACCCTGTATGACAGGTAGGCTAGCATGGACATGGGTATCAGGATGACCGATAGAAAGACTATGGTCAGCTTGACGCCCATCGGCCTGTTGTCGAAAAATGTTATGAGCCTGCGTATCATGGCGTTGTCAAATTCCCTTTCTGAATACGTTCAAGCCGTTGTCCCCGACCGCGTAATAGCGAGCCGCCCAGCGCATGGGCACCTGTTCGGCCTTGCCCAGGACGAGCAGTCCGCCAGGACGCAGCGCGTAGTCGAGTTTCTTGAAGGCCGCTTCCTGAAGGTGCCTGTTGAAATAGATGAAGAGGTTCCTGCAAAAAAGCAGGTGTACCCGCGAGATCGGGTGCCCCTTGACGATGTCCAGAACGCCGAAGCGGACGAGGTTCCTTATGGTGTAGTTGACCTTATAGAAGACGTTGCTGGACATGAAGAAATGTTTGTTCATCAGCGCCTCAGGGACGTTCCTGAGCGCGTCCTCGCGGTATTCCGCGATCCGGGCGCGGTCAACGGCCTCGGCGTCCACGTCCGTGGCGAATACGGCGGAGCGCCGGAGCGCCGGGGCGCCGAGGCCCTCGGCACGGAGGATGGCGAGGGAATACGGCTCATCGCCGGAGGCACAGCCGCAGCACCATGCCCGCACGCCGGCGTCCGCCTCAGGCAGGGCGCCAAGAGAGCGCTTTACGGCGTAGAAGACCTCCGGCTCCCTGAAAAACTCGCTCACCTTGATGGTAAGGATGGGCAGGAGGCGGTCGTACTCGGAGGCGTCCGAGTCGAGCGCCGAGCAGTAGTCCCCTATCGAGGCGCTGCCGGTAAGCGCGAGCCTCTTGGCGACGCGCCGGGCAAGCGAGGCCTTTTTATAATTACGGAAGTCGGCCCCGCGTTCTCTGTACACCTTATCAAGGAGCATCTTCAGCTCATCGTCGCTTATGTGGCGGACAAGACGGGCGCTATGCGGAGGCAGGCGAAGTCCATGACCGTCTTCTTTCATAATTTTACCGTCGCGGCCGCTATATTGCAAGGCTTTTATGGATTGTATCACGGATGGGATATGATTGCGCGGAATTTGTAAAAAGACGGCTACGCGGATGCGCGGCGGTGGCGGAGGTATTCGACCGCCCCGGGCAGGATGGAGATGATGATGATGGCGAATATTACTATGGTGAAGTTCTTCTTCACGGTCTCGAGGCCGCCGAAGAAGTAGCCACCGAGGACGAAGATGGATATCCACGCCGCGCCGCCCGCGATATTGAAGAATATGAACCTGGGGTAGCGCATCGCGCCCACCCCGGCCACGAAGGGCGCGAAGGTCCTCACTATCGGCACGAACCGCGCGAGGATTATCGTCTTGCCGCCGTATCTTTCGTAGAATCTGGCCGTGCGGTCGAGGTATTCCCGCTTGAAGACGCGGCCGCCGTTGCCCGCGAAGACCTTGGGCCCCATGAAATGTCCGATGCCGTAGTTGACCGTGTCCCCGAGTATGGCCGCCACGGTAAGGAGGACGAGCGCGTATTCGAGCCTGAGAGAGCCGATAGCCGCGAAACTCCCCACGGCGAAGAGGAGCGAGTCGCCCGGCAGAAGAGGCGTAACGACAAGCCCCGTCTCGCAGAATATGATAAGGAAGAGCACGGCATACGTCCAGACCCCGTAATGCTCGATTACGAGGCTCAGGTGCCTGTCGAGGTGTAGTATGAGGTCGAAGAAGAGTTTTATGTATTCCACGGTCGGATGCGGGGGGCCTTTAACGTAGGCTTATATTATTATGATAATTTGTCGGGCGGTTGAAGTCAACGGTTATCACGCGAGCTCCCTGAGTATCGCCGCGACCTCGTCGTCTTCGGTCTGGCGGAAGTCCAGATAGAGCTGGCTTACCGCGAAGAAGAGCTCCGGCACGACCGGGCAGACCACCTCGGTTATCTCAGGCATGGAGCGCAGGCGGTTCACGGTGTCGAGCGGGCCTCCGGGCACGGCCGCTACTATCTCCTTCGCGCCGGAGGCGTGGGCGGCCTGAACCGCGGCGATCATCGTCGAGCCGGTGGCCAGTCCGTCGTCCACTATTATCACCGTCTTGCCGCGGATAGGCGTTTTTTCCTTGACCTTGCGGTAGAGCGCGAGTTTGGCGCGCACGGCCTCAAGCCTCCCGGCCTTCTCGGACTCCAGATATTCCCTTGAGACGCCGAGGCCCTTTATGACGTTGTTGTTCAAGTATACCGTGCCGTCCTCGGCGATTGCTCCTATGGCGAGTTCCGGGTTGTCCGGGGCGCGGAGCTTGCCCGCTATTATCACGTCCATGCCGCACCTCAACCCCCTTGCTATCTCCGCGGCGACGACCACCCCGCCGCGCGCAAGCCCCTCCACGACCGGGTCTTTACCGGCAAACGCGGCGAGCTTGCCGGCAAGGAACCTGCCGGCGTCTTTCCTGTCAGCGAATGGAGCGGCGCTCTTCCACATGGCGGCCCTCCTTTGCATGGCGCGTCACTTAAAGCGTATCATAATTTACACGGAGGCGCAAGGCGCGTCCGTGCCAAAAACCGTTGCCCGGATGCGGATTATACGCTATAGTCATAATGCTTTTTATAGCGCGTAAGGAGAGGGGACATGCCAGTCGCCACAGTCGCGGAAAAGATAGCCGGGTGGAGCCTCGGCCTTGCGTTCGGCGACCTCCCGGCGCCGGTCGTCCATGAGGTAAAAAGGCGCGTGCTCGACACCCTTGCCTGCTGCCTTGGGGCGTATGACTCCCCTGCGTCCGTTGCCGCGAGGGCGGTTGCGCCGGTCATAGGCGGCGCTCCGTCCTCCCATATAATCGGGGTAAACGAGCCGACAACGCCGGAGGACGCGGCATTCGCCAACTGCGTCATGGCGCGTTACCTCGACTGGAACGACACCTATCTGTCGCTTGAACCCGCTCACCCGTCCGACAACATATTGGCCGCGTTGAGCGTCGCCGAGGCCGAAGGAAGGGACGGACGCTCGTTCATAGCGGCCATTGTCGCGGCATACGAAGTCCAGTGCCGCCTGTGCGACGCGGCATCGCTCAGGGCACGGGGCTTCGACCACGTCGCTTATGGCGCGTTCGCATCAACCGTTGCCGCCGCAATGCTCATGGGCCTCTCAAGGGCCGAGACAGTAGATGCGCTCGGCATCACCGGGGTGACTTCGGCGGCGCTCCGCCAGACGCGCTCCGGCGAGTTGTCGATGTGGAAGGGCGCGGCATTCGCGCACGCCGCGCGCAACGCGGTCTTCGCGGCGCGGCTTGCAAAGGCCGGCATGACCGGGCCCGCGCCGGTCTTTGAAGGCGAGTTCGGCTTTATGAAACAGGTCTCAGGCCGGTTCGAGCTTCCCGCGTTCGCAAACAAGACAGGCCCGGGCTTCAAGATACTCGACGCCTGCATGAAGCATTACCCGGCCGAGTACCACGCGCAAAGCGCGATAGAGGCCGCCTCCGCGATATGCGCCGAGCTTAAAGGCGCAACCGGCAAAATTGAATCCGTCACGGTTCATACCTTCAGGGCCGCTTACGAGATAATAGGGAGCGGCGAGGAGAGGTGGCGCCCGGCCACGCGGGAGACAGCCGACCACAGCCTGCCGTTTCTCACGGCCACGGCCTTGAGTCATGGCAACGTCACTCTCGCTTCGTTCGACGACGAGCGCCTGCATGACGAGCGCCTCCTCAAACTTGCGGCAAAGGTCAGGATATCGGTGGACGAGGGACTTGACAGGCTCTACCCGAAGGCCATGCCGAACCGGGTAGAGGTGAGGCTATCATCAGGAGACGTAATCACGAGGGAGGTAATCTACCCGGTAGGCCACCCCGTCAACCCCCTCTCCGACGCCGAGGTCGAGGCCAAGTTCAGGAGGCTCGCGGCATGGAGGCTGACTGACGGCGAGATCGACGCGGTCATAAGGGAGATATGGAGGATGGATGAACTGCGAGACGCCGGGGAAATATTAAGACCCTTTTCGCGGACAACGAAGAGGGCTGGAGGCAAAGATGCCGTCCCGCCTTAAAAGGCTCATGGCCAAAGGGGTCGTGGCCGCGCCCGGGGCGTATAACGCGGCGACGGCCATGCTCGCGGAGAAGGCCGGGTTCAAGGCGGTCTACGTCTCAGGGGCCGGGCTTGCTAATTCATGCGGCCTGCCGGATACCGGACTCCTCTCCATCGAGGAGACGGCGGTCTTTGCCTCATACATCATAAAGTCCACGGCGCTGCCGGCCATCGTTGACGTAGACACGGGCTTCGGCGGGCCGGGTAAGGTCAGCGAGACGGTCAGGGTCTTCGAGTCGATAGGGGCCGCCGCCGTGCAGATCGAGGATCAGGAGTTTCCAAAGCGCTGCGGACATCTTGAGGGCAAGCGGGTCATGCCGGCAAAGGAGTTCGCAAGAAAGATAAGGGCCGCGGTCGCCGACCGCAAGGGCGGCGGCATGCTCATCATAGCCCGCACGGACGCCAGGGCGTGCGAGGGCCTCGCCTCCGCGATGGAGCGCGCAAGGATATACCTCGACGCGGGCGCGGACATGGTCTTCCCGGAGGCGCTCCTCGGCAAGGCGGAGTTCCGGGAGTTCGCCTCATGCGTAAAGGCCCCGCTCCTTGCTAACATGACCGAGTTCGGCAAGTCGCCTTACCTCTCGGTTCGGGAATTCGGCGAGATGGGTTACGCGGTGGTGATATTCCCCATGACGTGTTTTCGGGCCGCCATGAAGGCCGCCGGGGCCGCGCTTGCGGAGTTGAAGACCCGCGGCACACAGAAGCGGATGCTCGATAAGATGCAGACGAGGGACGAACTCTACAGACTCCTCGGATACTCGCCGGAGGCCAAGACGAAAAAGGGAAAGGGGAATATATGCCGATAGTCAACTTTGATCCTTGGAAGGTCATAAAGGCCGCGCTCAAATGCGGCGCGGACTTTGCCGACGTATACGTCGAGGAGAGCGTCAACACCTCCATAGTATGCGAGGAGCGGCGCATCGAGAAGGTCGTCACGGGCATGGACAGGGGGGCCGGGATACGGGTCATCGCCAACCTCAAGACGTGCTACGCCTACACGAATGACCTTACGGAGGCGGGCCTCGTCGAGCTTGCCGGGGTCGCGGCCAAGGGCGCGGCCACCGGGAAGACCGGCGCGGAGATAGGCCGCATGAAAAAGTCCATTGCCCCGGGCTTCGGCATCAGGAAAGACCCGGACGACGCGCCGCTGAACGCCAAGGCCGCGATGGTCAAACGGGCCGAGGCCGCGGCATGGGCCGTGGACGGCCGCGTGATACAGGTCAAGGTCGTCTACGGCGACGGCAAGAGAAGATACGCCTCGATAAACTCCCTCGGCGAATGGGTGGAGGAGGAGAGGACTGGTCTGGTCTTTATATGTCAGGCCGTCGCAAAAGAGGGCAACGTCATACAGACCGGCTACGAGCCGATAGGAGGCGCCGCCGGTCTTGAACTCCTCGACGAAAACCCTCCGGAGGCCGCCGCAGAAATAGCGGCCAGGCGGGCCGTGATGATGCTCGGGGCCAGGCGCGCGCCAGGCGGGGTCATGCCCGTCGTCCTCGGTAGCGAGGCCGGTGGCACCATGATACACGAGGCCGTGGGCCACGGCCTGGAGGCGGACCTCGCGCTCAACAACCTCTCGGTATATTCCGGCAAGATAGGCCAGACCGTTGCCGCGCCGATAATCACGGTATTGGACGACTCGACGATACCCTACAGGCGCGGCTCCTTCTTCTTCGACGACGAGGGCGCGCCCGCGCAAAAGACCGTGCTCGTGGAAGACGGCGTGCTCAAGGGCTATATGTATGACAGGTTGAACGCCCAGAAATCCGGCGCGGCCCTCACGGGCAACGGCAGGCGCGAGTCATACCACCACAGGCCCATCCCCAGGATGACGAACACCATGATAGCCCCGGGCAGGCACGACCCTGCCTCGATAATCCGCTCGCTCGGCAAGGGCCTCTTCGTCAAGAAGATGGGCGGCGGACAGGTCAACACGGTCAACGGAGACTTCGTCTTCGAGGTGACCGAGGGGTATATGATAGAGGGCGGCAAGATAGGCGAGCCCGTCCGGGGCGCGACGCTTACGGGCAACGGCCCTGAGGTGCTCATGAAGAGAGACATGGTCGGCTCCGACCTCGGCTTCGGCATCGGCACCTGCGGCAAGGACGGCCAGGGCGTCCCGGTCTCCGACGCCCAGCCGACCCTGCGGATACCAGAGATAACCGTGGGCGGGGACGTGAGGTAGGGGGAGGCGGGAAGATTGCAAAACCGTGCCGTCTGGAGTTTCCTCCTGACGGCACGTTAAAAAGAAAGAGGAAAACCATTTATGCGCGGCGGTCGCGGTCGCGGTTTCTACGCCTTCCCGCCCGCCTTCAGGTTCTCCCTGAAAAATTCATTCACGTTGTCGAGGGCGCAGAAGCTGCCGCACATGGTGCAGGTGCCGGGCTCGGCCGGGGCGCGGGACGCCCTTATGGCGGCGGCCTTTTCCCCGAAGAGGCCGTGCCTCTGTTGACCCTTCCAGTCGAGGTCGCGCCGGGCCTTTGACATGGCCATGTCGCGCTCTCCCCTGCCGAGTTTCACTATGTCGCCCGCGTGCGCGGCTATCCTCGCGGCGCGGACGCCTTCGATTACGTCGTCCCTGTTCGGCAGGGCAAGGTGTTCCGCCGGGGTGACGTAGCAGATGAGGTCTGCCCCGTGCCGCGCGGCCTCGGCCGCGCCTATGGCCGCTGATATGTGGTCGCACCCGGCGGCAACGTCGGTGGCGAGCGGGCCGAGGACGTAGAAAGGCGCGTCTCCGCTCATCCTCTTCTGGAGCCTGACGTTCGCCTCTATGTCGTCGAGCGGCAGGTGCCCGGGGCCTTCGCACATCATCTGAGCGCCCATCTCCTGGCCGATGTTCGCAAGCTCGCAGTTTATCACCAACTCCTGCACCTGAGCGCGGTCGAGGCTGTCGTGCACGGCCCCGGCGCGAAGCCCGTTGCCGAGCGAGAGCACGCAGTCATATCTCTTGAATATCTCCACCACCTTGTCGAACCTCTCGTAGAGCGGGTTCTCCCTGTTATTGGCGAGCATCCAGCCGACCATGTAGGAGCCGCCCCTTGAGACGAGGCCGCCGTAACGGTAGCTCTGCTTTCTGAGCCTCTCGACCGTCAGGCGCGTGAGTCCGCAGTGCACGGCCATGAACGAGATGCCGTCGGCGCACTGGCGCTCGATAACGTCGAAGAGGAGTTCCTCGGTGAGCTTGTTCGGGTCGTGATACCTCTCTATTGCCTCCTTGAACGCCTGATAGAGCGGGACGCTGCCGACGGGCAATGAGACGGCCGAGAGGACTTCTTTTCTTATCGCGTCGAGGTCTCCGCCGACGGAGAGTTCCATGAGCGTATCCGCCCCGGCGTCCTCGGCGGCGATGGCCTTCGCCACCTCGGCCTTGACGTCGATGAGGTCGGAGGACGTGCCGATGGACGCGTTGACCTTTGTCCGCAAACCCTTGCCTATGCCCACGTGTCCGGACTTGCGCGTTGTGCTGTTCGGGATGACGGCCTTGCCGGAGGCTATCATCTCGATTACGTATTCGACCGGCCGGGCCTCGGCCTTTGCCACCGCCTCCATTTCTTTTGTCGCTGCGCCCGCCCTTGCGGACTCTATCTGGGTCATCTGATATTCTCCTCTTTCCATTTTTCACATAACGCCACGAACCCCTTTGCGAACGCCGGGTTGCTTGCGAAGTGCAGGTGTATGTAGGTGGCGAGCGTGTTTTTATAGACGAACCCCTCGGCGCGTCCCTCCGTCAGCCGGAAGACCCGTCTTATCCGCCCGGCGGCGCGTCCTGTCATCTCTGAATAATGAAACTCGTGTCCGCGAATGACGCCGCCCATAGGAAGCATGGGGCAGCCCTTTGCCGCCTCGACCTCCCTGTAACCGAGCGAGGCGCGTCTGTCGAGCATCCGCGTAGTCCACGGGAATACGCCGGACATATCATGCGCGCGGCCTTTTTTGTCTTCTATCCCTTCCCCAAGGTACATAAGCCCCCCGCACTCTGCGAATATCGGCAGACCAAGTTCAGCGTATCTTCTTATCGCGCCGCGCATCCGTTGGTTGGCCGCGAGCGGTCTTGCGTGCAGTTCGGGGTACCCTCCGCCGAGATAGAGGCCGCTTATGCCGTCCGGCAGGGCATTGTCTTTAATCGGACTGAAAAAGACCGGCTCCGCGCCGAAGCGCCTGAGCAGGTCGAGGTTCTCCTGATAATAGAAGGAAAAGGCCGGGTCGAGCGCGACGCCGAGTTTTACTCGGCCCTTAACGGGCGCATCTTCAGATTGACGGGGGGACGTCTTTGGCAATGCGGATAAGATTACGTCCAAGTCGATAAATTTTTCTGCCGCATCGCCCGCCTTTTCGATGAATCCGCGCCACGCCTCAGTCCCCATGTCGCCGGAGGAGGCGAGTCCGAGGTGGCGCTCAGGCATGGCGAGTCCCGCGTCGCGCGGGATGTATCCGAGGCAGCGCACCCGCAGCCGGGCCGGTATGGACGCCCTGAGCGTCTCGAAGTGCCGGGCGCTCCCGGCCTTGTTGAAGATGACCCAGCGGAGGTCTATGGCCCTGTCGAACGCCGCAAACCCGGTTACGAGCGCGCCCGCGCTCCGGGCCATCTTCTTGGCGTTGACCACGAGGCAGACCGGGAGATTAAGGACCTTTGCGAGGTGTCCGGTGGAGCCTGCCTCGCCCTCCCCGTCCTTTCCGTCATAGAGCCCCATCACGCCTTCGACGATTGCCATGTCGGCGCGGCCAGCCTTTGACGCGAAGGTCTTTTTCACGGCGCGGCCGCCCATCATCCATGTGTCGAGGTTGTATGACGGGACGCCGAGGAGCGCGGCGTGGAGGCCCGCGTCGATGTAATCAGGCCCGGCCTTGAACGGCGCGACGGACTTGCCCCTGCGCCGGAGCGCCTCCATCATGCCGAGCGTGACGAAGGTCTTGCCTGAGCCGCTCGACGGGGCGGCGATGACGAGGCCGGGGCATCTTTTGCGGTAGGTCATCTTCAATATATGCGCGCCGGGTTAAGCCCCTGATTCGGCCCGCCGTTCAATAGTTTCACCACCTTGCAGCCGTCCGCGAAGTAATCTATGACGTTCACGCACCCGTAGTCCTGCTCTATCCTGAAGAAGTTTTCTACGGACAGCCCCATCGCGTCGCAGAGCACTACCCGGTTCACGCCGCCGTGCGCGAGGATGCAGACTGAGCCCCCGGCGTGCGCTTCGACTATTCCGGCTATCGCGGGCAGGACTCTGGCATTAAGGTCGGGCAGGCCCTCCCCGCCGCCTATCCTGTCGAAGCCGAGGTTGCGGAAACTCAGGTGGCTGTCCTCCGGGAACCTTGAGACCGCCTCCTCCCGCGTAAGCCCCTCCCACCTGCCGAGGGAGAGTTCCCGGAGCGCGGGGAGCCGTGAAGGGGCAAGCCCCAGCCTCCTGCCGATTATCTCCGCGCCCTTTACGGCGCGCGTGAGGTCGCTTGAGTAGACGGCCTTTACCGGATAGTTCGAGAGAAGGCCCGCCACCGCGTCCATCTGCTCCACGCCCGTATCCGTTATATCAACGTCAAAATGCCCGTTGTAGCGGAACTCGTGGTGGTTGACGACCTGTCCGTGCCTGATGAGAAATATCCTCGTGGGATTCATAGCCACCCCTTACGGTTGAATAACCTTGCCCAGGGCAAGGAAGGAAATCAGAAAGAACGTCTCGCCGGCCTCGCTTTGAAAGCCGAATACGTCTCCGGTAATGCCGCCGAGCCTCTCCTTGAAGAAGCGCGAGGAGAAGAACGTGACAACGGCGAGGACGGCCATGATGGAGAGCGCCGCAGGCCCAAGGAGATAGAAGATAGCAGCCGCCGTCATAACCGTGGAAACGGCGAGCGCTGCCCGGCCCGCGCCGACAAAGGACATGCCAAGCCCGCCATCGCTTCGCGCATAGCGCGACCACGCGGAGAGCGGCACCATCGACCATCTGCCCGCGACGGGGAATAGGAATATGGCCGCAAGCCGCGCTCCAGTTGGCAGTTCATTTATGCAGAGGAACTTCACGAGCAGCAGGAGGACGAGGAATACCACTCCCACAGCGCCGATGCGCGAGTCCTTCATTATGCGAAGACGCTCCTGCGGAGTTTTTCCTCCCGCAAGCCCGTCAACCGTATCCGCGAAGCCGTCGAGGTGCAGCCCGCCGTTCGTAAGGGCGAGGATGAGCTGCGCAACCGCCGACCGGACGCTTACCGGCAGCAGCCCGGAGAGTAGATAGTCGGAGGCCGCCATTATCGCGCCCTGCAACGCGGCAACGAGCGGGAACCACGAAAGCGCCGCCGCAAGGAGCCTCGGCGTGACGGCGATATCCTTCCTTATGGTAAAAACCGTAAGAAATTGGATGGCGAGGATCAGGCTATTCATTAGTGTTATTTTTTCTCGCCTTGGAGGGGAGGGTGACGGCGCCGGGCGAAGACCGTATGGCGCAAAATTGCGCCGCCCCCCCCATCCCACCTCCCCCCAATACGCGATTGCCGCGCCGCAAGGGGGAAGGGGGTTTGCTTTTTAGCTTCTTTTATCCTCTCCCGGTTTTTGGGGGTGGGGGCATGTCTACCCGTTCTTCTCCGAGACCCCGGCGTCGCCGAAGGTCGCCATCTCGTTGTAGACCTTCACGCCCGCCTCGATGAGGAAGATCGCCATTGCCGCGCCCGTGCCTTCGCCGAGGCGCAGATCAAGGTCAACGATGGGACGGAGCCTCATCCGCTCCAGCATCACCCTGTGGCCGCGCTCGACCGAGTTGTGCGAGGCGAAGACGTAGTCGCGC
This sequence comes from Deltaproteobacteria bacterium, assembly GCA_016219025.1. Lineage (GTDB taxonomy): Bacteria > Desulfobacterota > GWC2-55-46 > GWC2-55-46 > GWC2-55-46 > JACRNO01. Next base: position 15,687 of record JACRCM010000060.1, read on the forward strand.
ACCGCCGGGTTGAGCTCGTATGCTATGAGCGCCCCGGCGGTCGAGATGAAGCCGTCCACCACCACCGGGATGCGCCGCGCCGCCGCGCCGAGGACAAGCCCGGCTATGCCGCCTATCTCGGCTCCGCCCACCTTAGCAAGCACGTCAACGGGGTCGTTTGTAGACGGCCTGTTCAGCTTCAGCGCGTCCTCTATGACCGCGATCTTCCGCTTTAGCGTCTCGTCATCTATACCCGTGCCTTTTCCGGTTACCTCGGCGGGACGCGCGTCGGCGAGGGCCGCGATTATCGCGGACGCGGGAGTGGTGTTGGCGATGCCCATCTCGCCGGTGCCGTATATCGCGCCTTCAGAGGCGTATTCATTGGCCAGGGTTATGCCGGCCTCGATACATGCTACGGCCTCCTCCCTCGTCATTGCCGGGCCGAGCCGCATGTTGCGCGTGCCGCGCACCACCTTCCTCGATATAAGGCCGTCGGCAGATACGAAGTCGTGGTCAACGCCGATGTCAACGACCGCCACCTCGGCGCCCGCGTGCCTTGCGAGCACGTTTATGCCGGCCCCGCCCCGGAGAAAATTATAGACCATCTGAGCGGTGACTTCCTTCGGGAACGCCGAGACGCCCTCGGCGGCGACCCCGTGGTCGCCCGCGAATGTGAATATGAGTTTTTTGCTGATAGCTGGGCGCGTCCGTCCGGTTATCGCCACGATCTTTTTTGCGAACTCCTCGATCCTTCCGAGGCTGTCCTTAGGCTTTGTAAGCATGTCGAGCCGGGACTGCGCCTTATCGAGCAGGGATGCGTCAATGGGTTTAATCTCAGCGAGCGTCTTCTCCAACAGCGTCATCGCAATCCTCCTATGCCGCGCCCCGGGCGCCATGTTTTTTTCTTGCCAGCCTGTCCCCGGCAAACCCGCCCGCCGTCATCAAGGCAAAGAGCATCGCTGCATGAACGATGCCCATCGCGTCCCTCTCGGATCTGCCCCAGAAAAATAGCAGGACCGGCGCGGACGCGATGACCGTCCATTTAAGGCCGCTTCTCCAGGCGGTGGCGGTTATCGCGCCTATTATCATTCCGGCTATGAGGCCCACGGCAGGGGTGACGGCGAGGTCTATGAAGGCCGTGGCCGCCGGGAGCATCGCGTCATAGAGCGCTCTGTTGGCCTCGATGAACGCGGTTGCCTCTTCCTTTGACCGGCCCTTGTAGAACTGCGCCACGAACCTGCCGTAAGGGGTAATGCCCAGCGCCACAAGCAGGGAATTGACCGCCGCATGGATGAAGAAGAACGCCATGTAGCCCGCAAAAAGCGCCGTGAATATCCGCACCCAGACGGGTTGTTTCTCTTCGGTCATTCCTTCCTCCTCAAGCGGGCTTTGTTACTTCATCTTCATCGGCACGCCGGCGGCCACGAAGTAGACCTCCGAGGCGGCCCGGGCAAACCTCTGGTTCGCCGCGCCCGCAAGGTCCCGGAACCTCCGCGTGAGCGCGCCCTCCGGGACGATGCCCATGCCGACCTCGCTCGAGACCATTATAGCCGATGCCTTCGCGCCGTTGCAAGCGGCGGCAAGCCCGTCAACCGCTTGCATTATTTCCGCGTCGGGGAGTCCGGCCATCAAGAGGTTGGTGATCCACAGGGTAACGCAGTCTATGAGCACGGCCCCAGAGCTTATTTCGGAGAGCCGCTCCGCGACCCCGATGGGCTCCTCGATAGTAGACCACTGCGGCCCTCTCGCGGCCTTGTGCGCCTCGATCCGCGCCGTCATCTCCGGGTCGAGCGCACAGGCCGTGGCGATATATACCCTTGGGCCGGGTTTGTCCTCGGCAAGGCCGAGCGCGAAGGCGCTCTTGCCGCTGCGCGCCCCGCCGATGACGAAGGTGAAGGTCTTGTGTTCAGCCATATTGTCTCGGCTAATCGGTGAACGGTTATCAGTTATCGGTGAAAGCAGCTCTATTAACCGCTTTGCGTGGGCTGTGCCACCATTTTACGCCGCATCTTGACAAAAACGGTGGGCGCAGCCCGCCCTACGATTGCCACGGTCACGGCATTTTAATACTCTACCCCCGGCCTTGCGCCCGTGCCCGCGTCAAAGGGGTGTTTTATCTTGAGCATCTCGGTCACGTAGTCCGCCGCCTCCACGAGCGCGACCGGCGCGTCCCTGCCGGTCAGCACGACCTCAAGCGCCGCGGGCCTCTGCGAAAGGAACGCCAGGAGGTTGTCGGCGCTTATCCAGCCGCCGTTTATAGCGCTCATTATCTCGTCGAGGACCAGGAGGTCTATTTCTCCGTCGAGCGCCTTCTTCTTTGCCGCGTCATACGTCCCGGCTATGGCGCGTCCGAGCGCGGCCTCGCCGGTCCTGGCCTTCGTGAAGATGGGGTGGCGGCAGTTCGACCTGATAAGCTCTATCCCGGCCTTGCGGAGAAAATCAAGCTCGCCTGATGGGGCGGAGTCCTCCTTGAAGAACTGGACGAAGAGCACGCGCTTGCCCCATCCCGCGGCCCTCGCCGCGAGGCCGATAGCGGCGGTGGTCTTGCCCTTGCCATCGCCGGTATAGATATGCACGAGACTTTTTACGCTCATGGGCCGCAACTCCGAAAAATAAAAACCCATCCCCGTGATAGAGGGATGGGCAGCGCGGGACAGGACGCGAGGCGTTTGCGGACGGCAAAAGACGGGCGTCCGCGCCTGGCCCCCTCCCTCGAGGGGCCAACGCCGAATCGCTCTCAGGCAGGTCTCCTGGCTTGCGGGTCTTCCTACTCTCCCTGCCTTCCCGGACGGGCCAGTGGCAGTTCGCGGATTTCGTCGCCGCTTACAGTTGCGGGGCAGCTCCCGAATATTGACTGCCTCTAAAAACCGCTCTTTTCCCCGATCTCTGCGTCAGGACGAAAATAAAAATGCTCACATATATGCTGCGCTTTTTATTTTCGTCCTTCCCATGAATCGGTCTCGGGGAAAATAGCTGATTTCAAGAGGCAGTCAAGCGGGATTCCCTCTTGTCCAGCCGTGCGGCCGGAACACCTGATCGCCAAACCGCGGCTCGAAGAAACCAGCCGCTTGAGTCTAAGGCTAACAGGTTTTCCGGCAAGGCGCAAGGATTTTTTCCATTGCGTGCTATACTGTAACTTGTCCGGCGCGGGGCGCGGGTTGATACGAAGATTTTGCTTTCATGGTCCTGAGTCTTGCGCGCCCAGGCGTCATCAACGGGCATGCGGCATGGGCTGAATGGACTGACAGGAAAACCTTGACTTTTTGAGGCTTTGACTGTATACAATATATGTAGAGGGCAGAGGCGTCAAGGGGAGCATCTGCTGGCACGGGAGGCGCAAACCCATAGAGACACGGCGGATGGACAAGGCCCGCATACTCGAATATCCGGCGGAGAAGCCGCTCACGCTGCGCGAGCGGATAGTCGATTTCATAAAAGACTCCGTTATAAACGGGCGTCTGAAGCCAGGCGAGCGCGTGCCCGAGCAGGAGATAGCCGAGAACTTCGGCATAAGCAGGACTCCGATACGCGAGGCGTTCAGACAGCTCGAATCCGAGGGCTTCATCACGGTCACTCCGCGCAAGGGCGCGGTCGTAAGCCCGATTACCGACAAGGACGTAAGCGAGTTCTACGAGATAAAAAGCCTGCTTGAGGGATACGCCGCCAGGACCGCGTGTCCTAAGCTCGCGCCGAAGGACTTGAAGAGGCTCGAGGGCCTCAACGTCCAGATGGAGCGGGCCGCCGAGAGGCACGACGTAAAGGCGTTTTTCAACCTCGACGCGCAATTCCACGACACGTTTTTGGAGGCCTGCGGGAACGAGAAGCTCAGGAACCTCATATACCACCTCGTGCAGCAGTTCGAGCGGTTCAGGATAACCGCCCTGGCGCTTCCGGGGCGCATGAAGAATTCGGCGGCGCAGCACGCGGAAATCATAGAGGCGTTCAGGAAGGGCGACGTGGGAGTAGTGGAGCGTCTCGTCAGGGCCAACGCCGAGCGCGGCAGAGACGTGCTGGTCGAGGAAATCCATAAGGATAAGGTCAGATATGGCGCTGATTAATTCACCCGATGCCGCATACCGCCTTGCGAGGACGATAATCTCGGACATCGCCCTCTACAACAAGGACAAGATACAGAACGGCATAAAGAACGACAACATCTTCGACCTCCTCGAAAAGGAGCTCGAAGAGGGCCTCAAGCTCTACAAGAGCAGGATCGACGGCGAGGTCGACAAGAAGAACGTCTTCTACAACAAGGCCATAGTCGACATCCTGATAAAAAGGCACGGCGACATCAAATCCGACATCTGGTAGGGCGCCCAGGGCCTGGCGCAAGCCGTCAACTCAATCCCGTTATTCCCCGCCAACCATAATATGACCACGACATGGAACCTCATCGCCGACGCCGCTGACGAGGGCAAGCGGCTCGACGTGTTCATTGCCGCGAACCTCCCGGTGTTTACGCGCTCAGGCATAAAGCGCCTCATGGAGGCGGACGCCGTGACGGTGAACGGCGGACCGGGCAAGCCCGGACAGAGGCTCAAGTTCAACGATATGGTCACCGTAAAGGCCGCCCTGCCTTCTTCTCTGGAATTGCAGCCGGAGGACATCCCGCTCAACGTGGTCTACGAAGACTCCGACGTTCTTGTCATCAACAAACCAGCGGGCATCTCCGTGCATCCGGGCGCGGGAAGGGCCTCAGGCACGCTCGTCAACGCGCTCCTCCATTACACGAAAGACCTCGCGCTTGCGGCGGGGGCCGACAGGCCCGGCATCGTCCACCGGCTCGATAAGGACACCACCGGTCTCCTCGTGGTGGCCAAGAACGACGCGGCATACGCCTCGCTCGCCTCACAGTTCAAGGCCCATTCCACCGTTCGCAGGTACAAGGCGTTGGTATGGGGGGCGATGCGCGACAACGAAGGCGCGATAGACCTTCCGCTCGGCAGGGACGCGGGCGATAGAAAGAAGATATCGACGCGGACTAAAAAGGCGCGCTCGGCGGTTACGGTCTACAGGGTGATCAAGCGCTATCCGCCGTTTACGCTCCTCGAGCTGACGCTCAAGACCGGCAGGACTCATCAGGTCAGGGCGCACTTAGCCGCCATAAAACACCCGGTCGCGTGCGACCCGGTATACGGGAGCGGCCGCCAGAGCGCCGGTCTGCCGGCGGAGGTAAAGGCGGCCATCAAGAAAACAGGCCGGCAACTCCTCCACGCGGAGACACTGGGCTTTGTCCACCCGGCCACGGGCGCATATATGGAGTGGAGCGCGCCGTTGCCGGAGGATATGGCGACGGTGATACGGGCGCTGGAGGGGTGGAAGACATGGAAAGACATTGATAATCCCCGAGATTAACTGTAAGATGATCTTTGTTATTGCAGGGTGCGGCCTTATACTGCAATAATGTTTTTCTTATTGCGATTTCTGAGTTAATGTCGTTTAACTGGCGCCTATTGGCCTATTGGATGGATCAGGACGATTTCATAAATTCCACGTCCGGGAGATGTGTAAGAACGCTGCAGGGATACTTCACGTTCATACCCAAGCCCTTGCCGCCTGTTCTCGACTACGACCCGGAATTAGTCTCTCGGCTCGCCGAGGCCAACAGGCTCCTCGGTGAACTATCCGGCGTCGGCAGGGTGTTGCCTAATCCGTATCTCTTGATCGCTCCATATATCCGCCGTGAGGCGGTTTATAGCTCGAAGATCGAAGGTACGCAGGCCTCTTTGAGCGATCTTTTCTTCTTTGAGACGGCGGCTGAGGGCGATGGCGCGATTGTCCCGGACGTCAAGGAGGTCAGGAATTATGTGCTGGCCATGGAGCAGGGGTTCGCGTTTCTAAAGGAATTGCCGATATCCTTGAGGCTGCTCCTGAAGATACATAAGATTCTGATGGCTGATGTCAGAGGCGGCCATGCAACGCCCGGCGAGCTCAGGCGCAGCCAGAATTGGATAGGCCCGCCGGGGTGCACCTTGGATCAGGCGTCGTATGTGCCGCTGCCGGTGGATGAGATGAAGCAGGCGCTCAGCGACTGGGAAAAATATCTGCACTCCACTCCCGCCGAACCCATGCTGATCCAGTGCGCATTGCTGCACTATCAGTTCGAGGCGATTCATCCGTTTCTTGACGGCAACGGACGCCTGGGACGGCTCCTGATAACATTTTTTCTGTGCGAGAGAGGATACCTGAGTCAGCCGCTGCTATACCTGTCGGCGTTTTTCGAGAGGAACAGGACAGAGTATTACTCCAGGCCTGAGGCCGTCAGTCAAAAGGGCGATTGGCCGGGGTGGGCGGACTTCTTCCTGCGCGCCGTGGCCGTTCAATCAAAGGATGCGCTCGACGACTCCATGAGGATACTCAAGCTCCATGAGCGCTACAGGGCGTCGCTCAAGGGCGTTAAAAGAGTCCCAGCATCGGCCCATAGATTGATAGACGAGGTTTTTTTGAATCCGGTGGTTTCCATCTCAAGGTTGAGCAATAAACTGGGGTTGCCCTTTAATTCCGTGAAGGCGGGCGTGCGCAGGCTGACCGAGGCGGGCATACTCAAAGAAGTCTCCGGCCGGAGAAGAAACAAAGTGTTTTTGGCGCACGAGTTGATGGACCTGCTGACGACGGTCAAGGCGAATGATGAATAGCCGCGATAACCGGGGACACTGGCGATAGACGCTTCGCGGAATCCTCTCGAAGTTTCAGGACGCCGGCTTTAGCCATGCCTGTAAAGGACCCGATGCAATACCTCGCTTCTGCGCTCCTGCCCCCCTCATGCGGCGCGGCCCATGCCTTCTTCTCAAGGGCCGGGGGGGTGAGCGCCGCTCCGTTCGCCTCGCTTAATTTCGATCCGAGGGATGGGGACGCGGCTGAAAACATCGAGCGCAACAGGATAATAGCGGGCGCATCATGCGGCGTCCCGATGGAAACCCTGGTGACGGTCAATCAGGTGCACGGGGCCGCGGTTATGCGTTTGGATGCGTCAACGCCGGGGCCCAGCCCAGTTGACGCGGACGCGATAGTGACCAGCCTCCCCAACGTGCCGATTGGCATCCTGACCGCCGATTGCCTGCCGTTGCTTCTCTACGACCAGGTCAAGAAGGCCGTAGGAGCGGTCCACGCCGGTTGGAGGGGCACGGTAAGCGGGGTCAGCACGGCGGCCGTCAGCGCGATGCGGGACGCATTCGGCTCGGCCCCGGTGGATATAATCGCGGCCCTCGGCCCCCACATAGGGCCGTGCTGTTATACGGTCGGCAACGAGGTCTTCGAGAGGTTTTCGTCGGCTGCATGGGCAACGGCGGGGTGTGTCCGCAAGGACGATGGAGTGATGAGGGTGGATATCGGCGCGGCCAACGTTGCCCAGCTCATCTCGACTGGATTGTCAGAGGAGAATATCAGCCGGGCCGCGCCGTGCACCTCATGCACGAGCGGCCTCTTTTTTTCATATAGGAAGGAGGCAGGCAGGACGGGCAGGCAGTTGAGCTTCATAATGCTGCGGTAAGACCGTGAACCGTGACCATAAAAATATATTGCTCGCCGGCCTGACCGGCGGCGCGGCATCGGGCAAGAGCCTTGTCCACGCGGAGTTCGAGAGGCTCGGCGCGCATGTAATCGACGCGGACGCGGCGGCGAGGGAGATAGTCGTCCCGGGCTCTCCCGCGTTGGCGGAGATAACCGCAAGGTTCGGCCCCGGCATCCTGAACGCGGACGGGACGCTCGACAGACGCGGCCTCGGCAGGATAGTTTTCAGCGACCCCGGGGCCAGGGCCGCCCTCAACGCGATAACCCACCCGCGCATCCGCGCCCGGATAAACGAGCGGATGGAGGAGCTGAAGAAACTGCCTGAGAGCCGCATCATCATAATAGTCGATGCCGCGCTCCTTATTGAAAACGGACTCGCCGGAGCAATGGATATGGTGATAGTGGTCGATGCCGCCGAAGAGACGCTCGTTGAGCGGATAATGAAGAGAGACGGCCTTACCCGGCCCGAGGCAAAGAGCCGCATCGCCGCGCAGATGCCGCTGGCCGAGAAGAGGGCGAAGGCCGATTACGTCATCGATAACAACGGGACGCCGGAGGAGGCGATTGAGCAGACGGCCCGGATATACGCGAGGCTCGTCAGCGGCGCGGGGAGCGGACGGGGCGGGAACCCCCTCCCACCCCTTGTCCGCCCGAAGGCGGGCTGACAAGGGGGAGGAGGAATCTTGAAATACCGGTGTAATCCCAAAATGATAATGTCCTCTTTTACCAAGATGAAAATGTCCTGTTTCGGCGTTGCTATAATGCCCTATTACGAGGCGGGGTATTATGGCGAAGGGCATGGTTATGCTGAGTCTGGAGGAGTTGAGGCGTTTGCA
>JACRCM010000064.1 GCA_016219025.1 Deltaproteobacteria bacterium
GCGCTCTCCCCTGAAGGGGAAGATGAGCGGCATGATTTCTATGGTCATTGCCCGTCCGTTCCGGCGCGTCTCAGGAGTTCCGCGCGCTCTCCCCTGAAGGGGAAGATGAGCGGCATGATTTCTATGGTCATTGCCCGTCCGTTCCGGCGCGTCTCAGGAGTTCCGCGCGCTCTCCCCTGAAGGGGAAGATGAGCGGCATGATATCTGTGGTCATTGCCCGTTCGTTCCGGCGCGTCTCAGGAGTTCCGCGCGCTCTCCCCTTAAGAAGAGGAGGAGCAGCATCCCGGCGGTCAGCACCGCCGAACCGGCGATAATGAGCCAGATGCCCGGGTCTTTGTTGATATTCAGCATGACGTAATGAGACAGGGCGTAGTCGTCAAGCCTGATTGAGTTGCCGTTGAGCGTGACCGTTGACCCGGGCCTTCCGGCGAAGAGGAATGCCTTCCCGTTGCCCCCGATAATCTCGACATAAGGGTTGCGGAACTCCTGCGAGAGGGTGGTTGGATGTCCAGACGGGTCCATCGCAAAGTCCGGGTATACCTCGCCAAGATTGTAGGTCTTGCCGTCCGGCGTCTTGAATGACCCGCCGAAGCCGACCTGCGTTTTGTTCCCCCCGGCATTGAGCGCGAGGCCAGTGGGCGCGCTTCCGGCGTCCGCATGGTAGAAGGCGATGCCCCTGTATATCATCGGGCTGTTTATGCCTATGTCGCCGGTGACGGCGGCGTCTTTGCCCAGCAGCGTTATCCGCGTCCGCACGGAGGTAAGCTCGCCATCCGTGCCGGTCTGCGTCTCGGCGCCGTCCAGTCGCATGGATAGCCCTTCCTCGTGCGGCACCGGCGTTGGGACGCCTTTCCACAGCACGTTGCCGGAGGACTTGTAGCCTGAGACGCTACCGGCAAGGTGTCCGAGCATGGCTATGAGAAACCCGGCATGCACGATATGCGGGAAGAGGGCGCGCGCGGGCAGGCGGTTCCTGACGATGGACAGGACCTTATCCGCCGTGCATACGGCCGTGTTTATTGCGAAGAGGCCGGTCAGGAGGATGAGGACGTATATCCACGCGGCGAGCTTCGGGTAGTCCGTCCCCTTGGCCGCAAGCCACGGGACGAGCACCACCTGATCGAGATACCTGTAGAACTCCTGGTACCTTACCGCGAGGAGCGATCCCCAGACCGCCACTATACAGATGGCTGCGGCCAGCGCTATGGTCAGCTTTATGGACGAAAAGTATCGCCAGAGGGTCTTCATGGGGGTATAGGATGGTCTTCGGAAAAATGCCGTGGCGCGTGGCCGTGAAGGATTTGCAGTTCCACAGTCTTCACATGTGGCGTCAGGAGTTTCCTCCTGACGCCATGCCGTGTGCCATCGGGAGGAAACTCCATTATCCGCGAGAGATTTTTAGTTTAACGCATCACGCATAACGCGCGCGCATCACGGTTTGCAACCTTCACCGCTCGAACGGGTTCTTGCGGATTATCACCTCGTCCCTTGTCGCGCCGACGGATACTATCAGAACCTCCACGCCGAGGAGCGTCTCAAGTCTTTTTATGTATGCCTTGGCGTTGGCAGGGAGCTTGTCGAAGCCGCGGATCCCGGTCGTTGAGGTCTTCCAGCCGGGCATGGTCTCGTATGCGGGCGTGCAGCGCGAGAGGATGGACGTCTCGGTCGGGAAGTCGTCTATCTCCACGCCGTCGTAGAGGTAGCCCGTGCAGACCTCTATCGCGTCGAGGTTGTCGAGCACGTCGAGTTTCGTGACCACCATGCCGTCGAAGCCGTTTATCCTGACGGCGTAGCGTCCCGCGACGGCGTCGAACCAGCCGCAGCGCCTGGGCCTGCCCGTGGTCGCGCCGTATTCGCCGCCGCGCTCGCGGAGGCGTTTTTCCTCGTCGCCTTTGAGCTCCGTGGGGAAGGGGCCTTCGCCAACGCGCGTGGCGTAAGCCTTGGTTATGCCGATGACCGAGTCGATCATCGTGGGGCCGATGCCAGTGCCCGTGCACGCGCCGCCTGCCACGGTGTTGCTGGAGGTGACGAACGGATATGTGCCGTGGTCGACGTCGAGGAGCGTGCCCTGCGCGCCCTCGAAGAGTATCTTCCTGCCGGAGGCTATTGCGTCCGCGAGATACTTAGACGTGTTATGCACGTGCGGGGCGATGTGCTGGGCGAGCGTCATGTAGTTGTGGTATATCTGGTGCATCTCGAAGCCGTCTTCGTGGAGGATGGTGCGGATGTAGTGGTTCTTCTCCATGAGGTTGGTCTTGAGCTTGCTTCTGAAGTCCGCGTCGTTCAATAGGTCGGCGCACCGGATGCCGCATCTTAAGACCTTGTCCTCGTACGCCGGGCCGACGCCCCTGCCGGTGGTGCCTATCTTGTTCTCCGCGCGGAGGCGCTCCCTGGCCACGTCGAGCTTCTTGTGATACGGCATGACGAGGTGCGCGTTCTTGCTTATGAGGAGGTTCTCAGGCCGGAATATGCCCTTGGCCTTGAGGACGTCTATTTCCTTGAGGAGCACCTCCGGGTCGACTACGACCCCGTCGCCGATGACGCACGTGACGCCTGGGTGGAGTATGCCAGAAGGGATGAGGTGAAAGACGCACTTTTCGCCGCCGACTATGACCGTATGCCCGGCGTTGCTGCCGCCCTGATAACGCACCACCACGTCGCAGCCGGGCGTCAGGAGGTCCACTATCTTCCCCTTGCCTTCATCCCCCCACTGCGCGCCGACAACGACCAAGGTCTTCAACATCCCCTGACTCCTTTATGGCAGGCGGGGGCCGGTAAGGCATTTACGCCTCCCGTCTCCTGCGCCCCGCGTCCCCTTGTCTCAAACCCGTATAATCCGTGAAAAACGTCCGATTCCCGTCAATCGTTAAAGATATCTATTTTAAGGCATACTGTCAAGGACGATAACAAGCGATAACATGCGCGGCGCGGCCATCTCATGTTAAAACCGCCTGTCAAGCGCGGCCACGAGATTCTCCACGTCGAAGGCAAAGCCCGTGGCCGCGGCAGGGTACCCGTATCTCTCCATGAGCGTGTCGTATCTGCCGCCGGAGAGTATGGCCTTGCCGATGCCGGAGGCGAAGCCCTCGAAGATTATCCCGGTATAATAATCGAACCCCCTGACCTCGCCCAGGTCTATGGTAACGCAGTCCTTGTAGCCTTTCGCGGCGATTATCCCGGCGACGGCCTCGAGGTTGGCGAGACAGGCGAGGGTGCTTGCGTCCTTGGTGAAAGATGCCGCCTTCCTGATGACCTCCTCCTCCCCGTAGAAGGTGGTGAGGTTCAGGAGCAGAGACCTGTCTGCGCCGCTCACCTGCGGCCCAAGGGGCGCGAGTATCCGTTCAAGGCCGGAGGCGTCCTTTATGGCGATGGCCTCCTTTATGCGGGCGCGCTCGGTCTCCGCCACGTCAAGGCGCGCGAGGATAATCCTTAGAAATCCGATGTCTCCGATGTCTATCTTGAAGCCCTTGAGTCCGATCTCCTTGAGCGACTCGGCGGCCATGCAGATCATCTCCGCGTCGGTCTCAGGCGTTGCCGTCTCGGATATGAATTCCGCGCCGAGTTGGAGCACTTCCCTGCTCTTGCCGTCCCTCGGTTCCTGGTACCTGAGGACGTTTTCGTTATAGCAGAGCCGGAGCGGGAGGCCGTAGTCGCGCATCCTCGTGGCGGCGACGCGGGCTATCTGGGGGGTGATGTCCGGGCGTATGGCCACCACGCGGCCCGTGGACGGGTCTATGAACTTGAGCACCCTGTCCTTGAGGGACGCGCCCATGCCGAGCGATAGCGCATCGACGTATTCGAGGAGCGGGGTGATGACCTTGCTGAACCCGTAGCGCCCGAAGACCGAGAGGACGGCGTCTTCAACGGCGCTTATCTTCTTAGCCTCCTCCGGCAGGATGTCTCTAACCCCCTGGGGGAGGGATATGACGGACGGGTTTGCCATTATATCCTTGAGGCGGAATGAAAGCGCCATTGCCGCGGCCCGCAAGACGCCGCCGCGGGTTCCCTACAGCTCGATGACCTTTACCGAGATCATGTTCGGCAGCTTGGCTATCTTCTCTAACAGTCCCTTGGGGAGCGGCGCGTCCACGCTCCACACGGATACGGCCTCGCCTCCCACGGTCTGCCTGCCGAGGTGAAGCCTGGCGATGTTGACGTTGTTTGCGGCAAGGAGCGTGCCCACGTTGCCGATGACCCCGGGCTTGTCCTCGTTGTGCAGGAGGAGGAGATAGCCCACCGGTACCGCGTCGAGGAAGAACTGGTCTATCCTTACGATGCGGGGCTCCTTCTTGCCGAAGAGCGCGCCTTCCACGAGGTTTTCCCCGCCCTTCGTTTTGACCTTTATGGTGATGGAGGATGCGAAGTCGGTCGAGCGCGACGACTTCGTCTCGACGACCCTTATGCCGCGCTCCTTGGCCACGAAGGGCGCGTTGACGAAGTTCACGTAGAGGTCGAGCACCTGATCGAGCAGGCCCTTGAGACACGCTATGGTGATGGGGGCCACGTCGTAGTTGACGACCTCGCCGCTGTACTCCACCGTGACCTCTTCTATGCCGCCGGTGAGTATCTGCCCCTGGAAGCTGCCTATCTTCTCGCCGAGCGTGATATAAGGCCCGAGCGCGGCGAGGAGTTCCGCCGGGACGGACGGGACGTTTACGGCGTTTCTTATAGTGCCGCCCACGAGGTAGTCGACTATCTGCTCGGCCACCGCGATGGCCACGTTCTCCTGCGCCTCGAAGGTCGAGGCGCCGAGGTGAGGGGTCAGTATGACCTCCTCCATTGCTATGAGCGGGTTATCGGCTGAGGCGGGCTCCTTCTCGAACACGTCGAGCGCCGCGCCTGAGACCTGCTTCGCCTTTATCGCCTCGGCGAGGTCGATCTCGTTCACGATGCCGCCCCTGGCGCAGTTGATGAGCTTTACGCCCTTTTTCATCTTTGCGAACGCCGCCGCGTTGACGAGGTTCTTCGTCTCGTTCATCAGCGGGACGTGTATGGAGATAAAATCGCTCTTCCTGTAGAGGTCGTCGAGGGAGACGAGCGTGATGCCGAGCTTGTCCGCGGCGTCCGCCGAGATGAACGGGTCGTAGGCGATGACGTTCATCCTGAGTCCCTGGGCGCGGGACGCCACGACGCTGCCGATGTTGCCGACGCCGAGGATGCCGAGCGTCTTGCCGGTTATCTCGGTGCCTTCGTACTTCTTCTTCTCCCATTCGCCGCGCCTCATGGAGGCGGTCGCCTGAGGGACCTTCCTTGCGAGGGAGAGCATCATGGCGATGGCGTGCTCGGCGGTGGTTACGGTGTTTCCGCCGGGCGTGTTCATCACGACGATGCCCTTCTTGGTGGCCGCGGTCACGTCCACGTTGTCCACGCCCGTGCCCGCGCGTCCGACGACCTTGAGGTTCTCGGCGGCCTCGATTATCTCGGCGGTGACCTTTGTCGCGCTCCTTACCACGAGCGCGTGATAGTCCTTTATCTTCGCCTTGAGCTCGTCCGGCTTGAGCCCGGTGATTACGTCGCAGGTCATGCCCGGTGCGGCCTTCAGGACCTCCACGGCCTTGGCGGACATACTGTCGCTGATAAGTATCTTCATCTTATTTATACCCCTCGACCAGTATTTTCTGCGCGGCCCCCACGCCCTTGCCGAACTCGACCTTGTGTCCGAGTTTCGCAAGCGCCATCTCTATGGACGCGATGGCGGTGATTACGTCGAAGGTGTCTATGTAGCCCAGATGCGCGATCCTGAGCACCTTTCCCTTGAGGTGGTCCTGGCCTCCGGCCATTGTGACGCCGACCTCGTCGCGCAGGTACTTGACGAGCTTGCCGCCGTCAACCCCCTCCGGGACGAAGACGCCGGTGGCGGCGTTGGACGGAGAGTCGGGCGCGAGGGGTTTAAGGCCCAGCGCGGCGGACGCGGCGCGGGTGGCGCGGGCCATCCTGTCGTGGCGCTTGAATACGCCTTCAAGCCCTTCTTCCTTTATCATCTTGAGGGCGGCGTTGAGGCCGATGATGAGCGTGACCGCCGGGGTATAGGCCGTGGTGTTGTCCTTGAGGTTCTTGCGCTCCTTCTTGAAGTCGAAATAGAACTTCGGGCACTTCGCGGTCTCCTGAAACTTCCACGCCTTCTGGGAGAGCGCGGCGAAGGCGAGCCCCGGGGGGAGCATGAACGCCTTCTGAGAGCCGGATACGAGCACGTCGATGCCCCATGCGTCCATCGGCAGGTCGAATACGCCGACTGCGGTTATGCCGTCGACTATGAGGAGACAGTCCCTGTCCTTTGTGAGGGCGGCCAGCTCCTTTATCGGGTGCGCGGCGGTCGTGGAGGTCTCGGACGCCTGCACGAGCACGCCCTTTACCTTCGGGTTCTCGTCGAGGAGCTTTTTAACGGCGGCCGGGTCGACGGCCTTGCCCCACTCGACGGTCAGCCAGTGGGCCTTGAGGCCGTAGGCCTCGGATATCTTGCCCCAGCGCTCGCCGAACTTTCCGCCGTTTATGACGATGACCTCGTCACCGGGGGAGTAGAGGTTTACTATGGAGCCTTCCATCGCGCCGGTGCCTGAGGCGGCGAGGATGAGGACGTCTTCCTTCGTCTGGAATACGTGTTTGAGGAGTTCCGCGGTCTCCTTGAATATTTCTGAGAACTGCGGGGTCCTGTGGTGGATTATCGGCTGCGCCATTGCCAAAAGCGCGGATTCGGGCACCGGCGTGGGGCCGGGTGCCAAAAGATACCTCTTTTTCATGTTTTCTGGCTCTCCTCCTTTTAGTGGAGGCCGGTCTTCCGGCCGGCCTGTATAGGCAAGACAAGACTCTTAAAACTAACAAATAGTGACGGATAATGTCAAGGAAAAAGAGGGGGCCCAGAGTAAAGCAAACCGGGGCAAGGGGAGGAGAAGAAACTCCTCCCCTTGCCCGCGGCTTCATGCGGGATATTATACAAGGGGGCTGGGGGAGTTATCTTTTTGTCGGGCATGGAGGTGGAAGACCTTTTCCAAGAAAGGCGGATAGGGAGGCGTGTCTATCCGCCAATCACCGCTATCGCGTCGATTTCGATGGCCGCGTCCTTGGGAAGGGCCGCGGCTTGAACCGTGGCCCTCGCCGGGTGCGGCGTCTTGAAAAATTCTCCGTATACGGCGTTCATCTCGCTGAACTGAGCGAGGTCTTTCATGAAAACCGTTGTTTTTACAACGTCCTCCAGCCCGGAGTCGGCCTCCTTCAAGACCGCCTTGAGGTTCTCCAGCACCCTCCTTGTCTGGCCGCCTATGCCGTCTTTTACCATCTCGCCGGTCGCCGGGTCGAGAGGTATCTGACCGGAGAGGAATATCATATTGCCAGCCCTAACGGCCTGAGAGTACGGGCCGATGGCCGCGGGCGCAAGCGCGGTCTTTATCTCTTTCTTGGCCATTTATTCCTCCTGTTTGCGAATGGCAGGGCAACCGTGACGCGCGCGTTATGCGTAATCCATTGCCAATAACCGGAACTGATAACCGATAACCGGTTTCAGTGCGTCCCTTCGGCCTCGCCCCCGGCTGACGCATCCCGGACGGCGCGCTGCACCTTCAGGACTTTTTTTACCTTGCCAAGGAGTTTTATGATGTTTTTAAGGTGCGCCGCGTCCATCACCTCGACCTCGAAGTTGCACACGGCCTTGTTCTCCGGCGTTATCTTGATGTGGAAGTCCGTGATGTTGGCGTCGGCGGCCTTTATCGCGTTGCTCATGTCGGCGAGGAGACCTTTTTCGTTTCTGCATACGACCTCTATGCGGGCCGGCCTCGTGGTCTTCTCCTTCTTGCCCCTGTCCCATGCCACGTCTATGCGCCTGTCCTTGTCTATCTGCATGAGGGACGGGCATCCGGCGGAGTGCACGGTCACGCCCTGGCCGTGCGTGATGAAGCCGACGATTTCGTCGCCGGGCAGCGGGTTGCAGCATCTGGCGAACTTCACCATCACGTCGTCGATGCCCTTTACCACGACCGGGCTCTTCCTGTCCGTCTTGGCAAGCGGCTTGAATTTGTCGAGCACTTTTTGAAACGCCGAGACCTTCTTGGGCGCGAGTTTCTCAGGCGGGAGTATCTTGCCCAGAAGCTGCTGGACGGATATCTTCCCGTAGCCTATGCCAGCGAGGATGCTCTCGGCGCCTGAGAGGCCGAAGGCGTCCCTGGCGATGCGCTCGATGTCCCCGGCCTTCCACATGCGTCCGAATTCGAGCCCGTGCTTGCCGAATTCCCTTTCGCACAACTCCTTGCCGAGGGTGATGGAAAGCTGCCTCTCGTCGGTCTTTATCCAGTGCCTGATGCGCGTCTTGGCCCGTGAAGACGCCACGAAACTCAGCCAGTCCTTGCTTGGGTGATGGTTCTGCGACGTGATTATCTCGACCACGTCGCCGCTCCTCAACTTGTATTTGAGCGGGACCATCCTGCCGTTGACCTTCGCCCCGGTGCACCTGTTGCCCACGTCGGTGTGTATGGAGTAGGCGAAGTCCACGGCCGAGGCGCCCGCCGGGAACTCCTTTATGTCGCCCTTGGGGGTGAAGACGAAGACCTCTTCTGGGAAGAGGCCGCCCCGGAGCGAATCCATGAATTCGTCCGAGTCCTTCAGCTCCTTGTGCCATTCGAGGAGTTGGCGGAGCCACGCGAACCGCTTGTCGTCCTTGCTGTCTATCGCGCCGCCTTCCTTGTATTTCCAGTGCGCGGCTATGCCGTAGTCGGCGATCCGGTGCATCTCCTCGGTGCGTATCTGCACCTCCATCCTCACGCCGTAAGGGCCGACGACGGTCGTGTGGAGCGACTGGTACATGTTGCCCTTGGTCAGGGCTATGTAGTCCTTGAACCTGCCCGGCACCGGCCTCCACGTGGAGTGGATGATGCCGAGCACCTCGTAGCACTCCTTCACGGACTTGACGATTACCCTGTATGCGATGATGTCGTAGATGTTCTCGAATTCCACGTCCTGGTCGCGCATCTTCTTGTAGATGCTGTAGAGCTGCTTCGGCCTGCCGGAGACCTCGCCCGCGACGCCGTGCTCCTTGAGCTTCGCCTCGATTATGCCCTTTATTTTCTCGATATAGTCGTGCTTTACGTCCCATTCCCTGGCTATGCGCTCGGCGAGCATGGCGTGTCTTTCGGGTTCGAGGTACTTGAAGGAGAGGTCTTCAAGCTCGGTCTTTATCCACCCGATGCCGAGCCTGTTGGCGATGGGCGCGTAGATGTCGAAGGTCTCCCGCGCGATCTTCTTTTGCCTCTCCGGCGGGAGCGCCCCGAGCGTCCTCATGTTGTGGAGCCTGTCGGCGAGCTTTATGAGTATGACACGGATGTCCTTGCTCATGGCGAGGATCATCTTGCGGAAGTTCTCGGCCTCTCTGTCTTCCTTCTTCTCGAAGGTGATGCGGCTTATCTTGGTAAGCCCGTCCACGAGCCCGGCCACCTCCGGGCCGAAGGCATCCTCTATCTTCTCGATGGTCGTGTGCGTGTCCTCGACGGTGTCGTGAAGGAGCCCGGTGGCCACGCTCTGCGGGTCCATCTTGAGGCCGGTGAGGATGTCGGCGACCTCAAGCGGGTGGATGAGATAAGGCTCGCCCGACATGCGGGTCTGACCCTGGTGCACGACGCCTGAGAAGACGTAGGCCTTCCTTATGACCTCAAGGTCCGCGCCAGGGCTGTAGCCGGAGACCTTTTCTATTATCTCTTCCAATCTGACCATTGTCTTTGGGAGGCGCAGCGCGTGTTTAAATTGTGAATATAATGACAATTTAACCTAATTGCGCGGGGAATTCAATAGAGGCGGTTATCGGCAAGGGGTGAATGGAACTATGATTTGCAAAATTGCCGCGTCCGCAACTATGGCATTCCAGAGGCTTTCATAGGGGATGACGGCGCGGAATAACAAGACCTTCGCCTGCAAAACAACGCGGGGCATGGGCGAAGGCCCATGCCCCGCGAGACCCGGATGTCCTGCGCCTACGGCAGCACCGTTATTGCCGCCGCCCTCGCGTTGTTGTCCTCGTTTGTCTCTTTGTTGATGTCCGTCGCGTCCGCAACGGCGATGATGTAGTACGCGCCGGGCGTTACGTAGGACGGCACCGTCACGCTCGTCGTCGCGCCCGATCCGTTGCCCGAGGCGATAACGCCTACGAGCCTCTCGCCGAGGTAGACGCCGCCCGCGCCATGGACCGCGCCGGTCGAGAGGTAATACCTCGTGTGCGAGACGCCGGATGCGCCCGCGCCGTAGTTTCTGAGCGTATCGAAGACGCTGATCGCCGAGTTCCTGTGCGCGCTTGCCGGCACGGTAAGGCCGGTCGGCACAAGGTCGACCCCGCTTCCAACAGCCGTCCTGAGCGCCGTGCACCGCTTGTTGTTCACCTTGTTCACCTCGTCGACCAGTCCGTTCGGGTCGACGAACGCGCAGACGTAGTACATGCCGGGCGTCACGTATACCGGCACGTTCAGCGCGGTGGACGCCGCGCTCGTTGCGCCTCCGGCGAGCATCCCTGTCTGCCGCGTCCCGATGAGGGCGTCGTCGCCCGATATCGCCGCGTCGCTTGAGAGGTAGAAGTTGACCGTCGTGGCGGGCGCGGCGGAGTTGCCCGCGTTGACCACGGCGTAGGAGATGGTAATAACCATCCCGCTGAGCGCTGACGCCTGAGCGTTGAGCGCGGACATCACGAACTCGGTCTTCGATACCTCGATGGAGTTCGAGGCCGTGGCCGATACGTTGCCGTCGCCGTCCTTGAACTGCGCGTATACCGTCCGCATGCCCGTGCCGGAGGCGAGCGTCCAAGACCTGCCCGTTGAGTATGCCTGCCACGGCGACCACGCGGCGTTGTCGTTGCTCAAGCGCACTCCAGCGACCCTGCCGCTGTTGTCCGTGGCCGACAACGTCAGCGCCACTTCCGACGCCATGGTCGAGGCCGAGCCGGAGTTGATGACCACCGTGCCAGCCGGAGGCGCGTTGTCCATGAATATCGTGTCCGCGGCCTTAGCCGACACGTTGCCGGCCCCGTCCTTGAACTGGGCGTAGACGGCCTTGACGCCGTTGCCGGACGAGAGCGTCCATGCCTTCGTAGCCGCGTAGGCCTGCCACGCGGACCACGCCGCGCCGTCGTTGCTGAACCTCATCCCGGTCACGCCGACGCCGTCCGAGGCGGATGCGTTGAGCGTTACGTTCGCCGAGCCCGTGGAGGCCGCGTTGTTGTTTATCAGCAGGGCGCCCAACGGCTGGGTTGCGTCGAAGATAATCGTGTCTGACGCGATGGCGGACTCGTTGCCCGCGGCGTCCATGAACTTCACGTAGACCGTCTTGACGCCGTTGCCCGTTATCGTGCTGAGCGGCCATGAGGCGCCCGCGCCATACGCCTGACACGTCCACGTAGAGCCGTTGTTGCTGATGCACATCCGGCTGACCGTGCCGGAGTCGTCCGTTGCCGAGAGGGTCAGCGTGACCCATGATATGTTCGTTGAGGCCGCGCCTGAGTTGATGATGACCGTGCCGGTCGGCGGGGTCGTGTCGGCCGCAGGGGTCACGGTCACGGTGAACGACGCCGTTGCCGTATTGTTCGCGCCGTCCGTCGCCGAGCAGTTGACCGTCGTCGTGCCGACGGGGAAGGTGGAGCCAGAGGCAGGGACGCACGTAACGGCAACCGGGCCGGAGACCGCGTCATTGGCAGTTACCGAATAAGTCACAACGGCCCCGGACGCGCCCGTTGCGGAGGCACTCAGGTTGGTCGCGCCGGAGATGATGGGAGGGGTGGCGTCGGTCGCAGGGCCTCCGGCGCACGATATCGCGAGCGAGTGGAAGTCCCCGCCCTCTATGGCGCTTATGCCGGAAAGGCCCGGCACCTGAAGGGGCGTCGCATAAGCCCCGCCTGTTTGTCCCTCGCCGTTATCCCCCCATGCCCAGACAGTGCCGTCGGATTTGAGGGCGAGGGAGTGAAAATCACCCGCCGAGATTGCGGTCACGCCGGTCGTGATGCCGGACGCCTGCACGAAGGTGTAGCTCCAGTACTGGCTTCCGGCGTAGCCCGTGCCGAGCTGTCCGTTCGAGTTCTTGCCCGCGTCCATCACGGAGCCGTCTGCGATCAGCGCCATCGAGTGATACCCTCCGGCGGCTATGGCGGCAACTCCGCCGCTGAACCCGGTCAATTGTATCGGGAGCAGGACGAGTGTGCCGGAGTCTACGTAGCCCTGCGCCACTCCGTTGATAAACGCCCCTTCGATGGGATAACCCCAGCCCCAGACCGTGCCGTCCCTCTTGAGCGCGAGGTTGTGGTATGCGCCTCCGGCGATGGTTCTAACGTCCGTCATGGGATAGACGCAAGGGCCGGTTATATCGGTTGTATGGCTCTCGCATGCCTGAACCGGCGCGGAGGCGCCAACCTGCGTCCCGTTGCCGAATTGTCCGTAGGCGTTATTCCCCCATGTCCAGACAGTGCCGTCGCATTTGAGGGCGATGGAGTGGTATTTGCCTCCGGCGACGGCGCATACGCCGGAGAGTCCGCTTACCTGCGTTGCGCTGGCCGCCCCGGCGTTCCATTGCCAGACCGCGCCGTTCCCGTCGAGCGCGAGGGAGCTGGTGTCGCCTGCCCCTATCGCCACGATCCCGGCAAGCCCGCCGACCTGATGGGGCGAGGACGAGTTAGTCGCCCACTCCATTACCGTGCCGCTGTCAAGGAGCGCGACGGAATGATATTCGCCCGCCTTGACTCCGGCCACGCCCGTAAGGCCGCCTGCCTGGGCCGGCGCGCCCCCGGTGCCGCGCCCCCATTTCCAGACCGCGCCGCCCGTGATAGTATAATTCTCCGTCAGCACGGCGCCCTGATTGCCAACGCCGTCCACGCCGATGCACTTGACCGTCATCGCGCCGTTGACCGGTATGTCAGCGGCGTAGACCGGGGAATTTGCGTCCGGCGTGGTCCCGTCGGTGGTGCAGTGGAGCGTGACGGGCACGTTGGCGGTAACGCGCACGGCCTGCGCGTCGCAGTAGGAGCCGCCCGGAGGAGCGGCGGTGAGGACGGGCGAGGCGGCGCGCGACGGCGCGGCTATGAAAAGTATCGCTGCAACGGCAAGAAACAGCGCCCGCAGTCCTTTGTCCATTTTCTCTTTCATGTGCCTTTCCTCCTTTTGGTTTTGATAGCGGCCATCTGTCAATAAAACCTGCCCACGACATCAAATTAGCAATACCCGGAATTTTAAATCTCCTCTGACCTCCTCAATCCCCTTTATAGCTGTATTTTTTAAAAAAGTCAATAGGGAAGCATACAAAAAATTCACCCGTTGTTTTTGCCGTCCGCATGACCGTGGGCGAGGCGGGTTGCGGCGCCTTGGTATATTCATCCGCGCCTTGCTTTGCGCGGTCAATCTATTGTATATTGAATGCAGGGGTCTGGTGCGGGCGCGGCGGCCTTTAAAACCCCTTTCGTCCGCAAAACAACCGGCTATGGAGGCATTCCACTGAAACTCAGGCGTTCGCACAAGTTTATCATTGCCGTGCTGTTATGGGGAGTTGCGGTTGGGCTGGCCGGGTATTTCTACTTTACGCGTGGCCTCCCGAACCTTGAGAGTATAGAAGACTACCACCCCGAACTCGTGACAAAGGCGTATTCGGCGGACGGCAGGATCATCGGCGAATTCTACGTGGAGCGCAGGGTCGTGGTGCCGTTCAGCAGGATTCCAAAGCACCTCGCGCAGGCGTTCCTCGCCGCCGAGGACGCGCGGTTCTACGAGCACGAGGGCATAAGCTACACTTCGATACTTCGCGCCATGTACAAGAACATGATGGCGGGCAAGGTCGTCCAAGGCGGCTCCACCATAACGCAGCAGGTGGCGAAGAGTTTTTTCCTCTCCTCCGAGCGCAAGCTCGGCAGGAAGATCAGAGAGGCCATCATGGCCGTAAGGATCGAAAACAACCTCACGAAGGACGAGATACTGAGTCTCTACCTCAACCAGATATACATGGGCAACGGCGCTTACGGCGTCCAGAGCGCGGCTGAGACCTACTTCGGCAAGGACGTGTCAAGGCTCACGGTGGCCGAGTCGGCCATGCTCGCCTCGCTCCCCAAGGCACCGAGCAAATATTCTCCGTTCGCCAGTCTGGAGGCCGCGAAGAGGCGTCAGGAGTTCGTCCTATCGCGCATGGTGGAGGAGGGGTTCCTGACCCTGGAGGCGGCAACAAAGGCCGCTAAGGAGAGGATCGTCCTCGCGCCCAAGTCGGCTGATTCGCTCTGGGTCGGGCCGTATTTTACCGAGCATGTGCGGCGCTATGTGGAGGAACGCTACGGAGGCGACGCGCTCTATAAGGGCGGGTTGACCGTATACACCACGCTTGACGTGGAGGCGCAGAGGGCCGCGAACGAGGCGGTTAACGCCGGACTGCGCGAATACGACAAGAGGCACGGGTACAGGGGGCCTGCCGCAGTCCTCAAGACAAGGGAAGAGATTGACGCATTCAGGGCCGAGGCCGACAAGAGGCTCTCCGGCAACGGCCTCAAGGCCGGCGGCATATATCAGGCCGTGGCAATGGGTTTCAACGCGAAGGATTCAAGCCTGAACGTGGACATCGGCAGCCGCCGCGGCGTTGTCGCAAAACAGGATATGGAATGGGCAAGACTCTACAACCCGACGGATGGCTCGGACGGCGGAACCAGCGCCGACGTTAAGAAGACCATACACCCCGGGGCAGTCGTCGAGGTGATGGTAAAATCCCTGCCCGCCGCGGCATCCGCGCCGGTGCCCGTAACCCTTGAACAGGAGCCGAAGGCGCAGGCCGCGCTCCTTGCGATGGAGCCGTCGACCGGATACGTGCGCGCTATGGTCGGCGGCGCGGAGTTCGGCAAGAGCCAGTTCAACAGGGCGGTGCAGGCCGTAAGGCAGCCCGGAAGCGCGTTCAAGCCGATAATCTACACGGCGGCCATGGACAACAACTACACGCCCGCGACCGTGGTCGTGGACTCGCCCCTCGTCTTCGACATGCCGGTCGTTGCGAAGGAAAACGGCGGGGAAGACCTGAAAGACCAGTGGAGGCCCAAGAACTACGACGACCAGTTCAACGGCCCCACGACCGTGCGCGAGGCCGTGGCCAAGTCGAGAAACGTCGTGGCGATAAAGGTGCTCAAGGGCGTGGGCGTGGACAACGTCATAAGCTACGCGAGGCTCATGGGCATAAACTCGCCGCTGTCGCGCGACCTCTCGCTCGCGCTCGGTTCCTCAGGCGTGACGCTCATGGAAATGACCACGGCCTTCTCCACGCTTGCGAACATGGGGGCGCGCCCCACGCCCGTATTCATAACGAAGATAGTCGATAGTGGAGGCCGCGTGCTTGAAGAAAACGCCCCTGCCGCCTCTCCTGTCGTGAGTCCGCAGACCGCGTTCATAATGACGAGCCTCCTGCAGGGCGTAATTGAAAACGGCACGGGCCAGAGGGCAAAGGCGCTCGGAAGGCCGGCCGCGGGAAAGACCGGCACCACCAACGACTTGAACGACGCATGGTTCTTCGGCTACGTGCCGGACCTTGTTGCCGGAACGTGGATAGGCTATGACGACGA
This sequence comes from Deltaproteobacteria bacterium, assembly GCA_016219025.1. Classification (GTDB taxonomy): domain Bacteria; phylum Desulfobacterota; class GWC2-55-46; order GWC2-55-46; family GWC2-55-46; genus JACRNO01. Next base: position 15,530 of record JACRCM010000064.1, read on the forward strand.
ACGGGAACTCGGGCATCACGAGACCGGGGCGGCGGCGGCGTTGCCGATATGGCTCCGGTTCATGAAGGGCGCGACCGCCAATATGCCGGTAAAGAATTTTCACGCGCCGGACGGCGTCGAGTTCGTGAAGATAGACGCAAAGACCGGCCTCCTGCCGACCGCCGCGACCGAGTCGGCCATATTCGAGGTCTTCAAAACGGGCACGGCGCCCGTGGCAGGAAAGACGATAAGAGAGACGCCGGGAACGGATTTTTTCCTGATGGACACGGGTTCCAATGTCCCGGCCAGACGGGAGACCGCGCCGCAGGCGCATTGAGGTCATAATGCCTAAACTCGTTGACGCATACGCGCGCAAGATAGACTATCTGCGTATCTCCGTGACCGACAGGTGCAACCTACGGTGCGTCTACTGCATGCCGCCGCAGGGCATCGACCTTGCCGAATCGAAGAATATCCTCCGTTATGAGGAGATACTCCGCACCGCAAGGATAGCCTGCGCCAACGGCGTCACCAAGATACGCATAACCGGCGGGGAACCGCTCGTCCGAAGGGGGATAGTGGATTTCCTCAAGAGCCTCTCGGCCACGCCGGGTCTCGTTGACCTGAGCCTCACGACCAACGGAGTCCTCCTCAAGGAATATGCGGCGGCGCTCAAGTCCGCGGGACTCAGGCGCGTAAACGTAAGCCTCGACTCGTTGAACGCTGAACGCTTTAAGAAGATAACGAGGGGGGACAATCTTACTCAGGTGCAGGGCGGCATCGAGGAGGCGCAAAGGGCCGGCCTTACGCCCGTGAAGATAAACATGGTGGCGATAAAGGGCTTCAACGACGGCGAGATAGTGGAGTTCGCCATGCTCTCGAAGACGAAGCCCTATCACGTCCGCTTCATCGAGTACATGCCGTTCGACACGACCGAGGGCTGGCAGCGGGATAAGTGCATCTCAGCGAAGGAACTCAAGGCGATGATAGAAACAGTCGAGCCGCTTGAGCCGGTCTTGACAACCGCCGGCAACGCGGGCCCGGCCAAACGCTTCCGCTTCAAGGACGCGCCCGGCGAGGTCGGCTTCATAAGCCCGGTCTCCGAGCACTTTTGCGGCTCATGCAACCGCCTGCGCCTTACAGCCGACGGAAAGCTCAGGCTCTGCCTCTTCTCCGATACTGAAATAGACCTCCGCGCGCCCCTGCGCGACGGTTCGTCCGACGAGGCCGTGGCCAACGTAATCCTCCGCGCGGCCTTTGAAAAGCCGGAAAAACACCTCATCAACGAAAACTTCTTCAAAAAGTGCTCAAGGACGATGAGTCTGATAGGTGGGTAAGCGACGGGACGCTGGAGTCATAGATACCGTCGTGCCTGTCAATCAAATATTCCTTCCCTCGCTTCTGAGACTGTGTCGCAATTGTATTTGTAAAAAAACAGGCTCTCCACGATGCCCTATAAGCGATTTCTTTTGAATTTTAGGGGTAAAACCCCTCTGAAAAAAGAGGTTTTTTCTCCGATTTTTGCATTGCGACACAGCCTCTTCTGGGGGGAAGGTTAGGATGTGGGGCCGTTGGGGCATCCCCCCACCTCATAGAGCTGCTTTGTAAATCTCTCCCCCCAGAAGCAGATGGTTGGGTCAGCGTAGCCCCCGATAGAGACGTTCTGGGCAGGCTAACCCAACAATTGCGTGCAATCGCGTATGCGTTGGGTTGAAAAGCGCAACACAACCTGCCAACCCGCAGCTTGGGCCCGCAGCTTGGGCCCGCAGCTTGGGCCCGCAGCTTGGGAACGATAAATCCCGCCCTACCCGTGCCCCCTCATCCTTGCAACCTCCTTGGACGTGTCGAGGAGCGCGTGGGAGATGGACTTGACCTCGGACTTTACCTCGGCCATGCCGCGTTCGAGTCTGACGGCGCGGTCTTTCAATTCCGCCATGCCGCCTTCGATCCCGGCAACGCGGTCTTTTATATCAACCATGCCGGTCTTGAGTTCGGACACGCCGGCCTTGATCCCGGCCTGTCCCTTCTTGAGTTCGCCGATATCCGCCTTGATATCGACGAGTATGTCGATTATCCTGTTGTCCATAAGCTCGAGTGTTATATAAACCGTGATGCGTTGTCAATAAAAATATTGCCGCGCGGTTTATCGGCTCAATAGGCCCCTTACTTCACCACCGGCCCTTTCCACTTCCTCATGCCGCCGGCCACGTTGTAGACCTGCGGGTAGTTCTTATCAACGAGTATCTCGCTGAGTTCGTCGCCCATCGGGCCGCCGTGGCAGATGAAGACTATGCGGTCTTTGGGCGAGAGTTCCTTGAGTATCCTCGTCTGGGAGTCGTCCTCGTACGGCATGTTTATCGCGCCGGGCACGTGTCCCTTGGCGTAGAGTTCGGGTTCGCGCACGTCGACTACGACTATCGGGGAGCCGTCCTTGAGCATCGCCTCAAGCTCCGCTCCTGTGATGACCTTGTGCCCCGCATGGGCCGCATGAAAAGACAGGAACAGTAAGCCGAGGATGATAAGCGCGGTTGTTGCGAGTTTTTTCATATTGGATGCCTCCGTTGTAAATGGATATAATACAGAAGATAACAGATCGCGGCGATCAAGTCAAAGGACGCGGCCATGAGCGGTAAACCATTGCGTTATTCGCCTTATAGCTCTCCCATAGGCGAGATATTGATGGCGAGGAGCGGCCTCGGCTTAACGGATATCGGGTTGCGCGAGGCCAGGGAGGGCTTCGTGGAGAGGCTTTCCTTGAGGAGCGGAATAGCGCCCGTTGAGGATGATAAAGGGTTCAAGCGGCTCTTTGGGCTGTTTACCCGTTACTTCGGCGGCGCGCCGGTTACGTTCGACGTTCCATTAGACCTTGACGGCACGGGGTTTGAGATGGCGGTCTGGAAGGCGCTGGCGGAGATACCGTGGGGGGGCGTCCGGAGTTACGGCTGGGTGGCGTCGCGCATCGGCTCTCCAAAGGCCGGCCGCGCCGTCGGAGGCGCGTGCGGGGCAAACCCCGTGCCCATAGTCATACCGTGCCACAGGGTCGTCGGCGTCTCTAACATCGGCGGGTATACCGGCGGCCTTGACGTGAAGAGGTTCTTATTGAAGTTGGAGGGGGTGGAACCGTAGTTGCCGATTTATCGGCGCCTTAGAACAACAACGACCCGTGCGCGGTCAGCGCGCCTGCGGCTGCGGCGGCCAATGATATCGCCACCATGAACCAGTGCATCCTGTTGAGCTTTATAAAGACCGCGTCTATGTCCATCTTCTCCTCGCCCTTTATCATCTTCTCAAGCATCTTCTTTATGACCAGCGGCTCCAGCCCCCAGAGCATCACGAACCAGAAGACCCAGACCATCGTCATGAAGGTAAGCGGGACGGCGCCCCTCGTGAATAGCAGTCTGTGCCAGCCCGTCTGGTAGAGCATGACAAAGCCGGATGCGCCGGTAATGACGTTGAATATCCGCGCGAGACTGGCGAACCGGTGCTCCACTCGCTGGAAGGTCAAGACCTTCTGGAGCGAGTCCTTGGTGCTTATGGCCATCGGCAGGATGATTATCGTCACGAACGCGAGTCCGCCTATCCAGAGGATGACGGTGAGCAGATGGATGACGTGCATGAGGACGAACATTATTGTATTACCTCCGTTGTATTGGAACCTCTGATATATTTTTTCCCGTCATTTCGAGCGCAGCGAGAAATCTTGCATTGTCGTTCCCGCGTCCCCGCGCCAGCCCTATTAAAGTAGCCCGATTTTATTGGAATGCGCCAAGGCAATGCTATGGCAAATAATCATCTCACCGAAAAACTGCCGGCAATCGCCGCCTGGCGCACCCCTTACTTATCCCACATTGATTTTATTAAGTATATGATGGATGTCAATAGAAAAGCGGCGGGGCTGGACGTTCATAAAGCAAGACGCCGCGAAAGACAACGGATGGTAAAAGATTCCGCTTGACTTATTTGAACGGCACGGCTATTATAAAGAGGGGTGCACAGCGCTATGATTTACAAAGCAGCTCTATTTCCGCCGCCGGGATTCGCGCAGACGCGGACTTACGTGCTGGGAATAGAGCTACGGTTTACAAAGTAGCTCTATTGTAAATCTTATTCGACTGGACGCCGGAGCGGTGGCGCATGGCACGGCGTCAGGAGGAAACTCCTGACGCCACAATAAAGTAGTTTTTCTCCTCCCCCCGATTCTGGGGGGGAGGAGATTTACAAAGTAGCTTTATGGTGGGGGGGGGCGTCGCCAGCCCCCCCATCCCATCTTTCCCCCCAGAAGCAGGGGGGAGGGGTTTTGGATTCAAAATATGAACGCCAATAACATCAAACCAAGAGGAGGTACAAAGAGATGAAGCTTATGATGGACAAAGGTCTAAGGCTCCTGTTTTTCGCCTTTGCCGCGGTCTTGCTGATCGCCGGTGCGGCGCAGGCCGTAACCCCGATGGTGGACGGGGGCACGTACCATTCCGTTCTGCTCAATGCCGACGGCACGGTCTGGGCGTGGGGAGCTAATTGGTATGGCCAGCTCGGGGACGGGACCACGACGGATAGGCTCACCCCGGTTCAGGTGAGCGGCCTCACGGGCGTTGTAGGCGTTGCGGCGGGTTATTATCACTCCCTCGCCGTCAATGCCGACGGCACGGTCTGGGCGTGGGGATATAATGACGAAGGCGA
>JACRCM010000061.1 GCA_016219025.1 Deltaproteobacteria bacterium
ATTTACAAAGTAGCCCTATCTGTAAATCCGCGCTCCTCACTGCGGCGCACAACAAATAGAGCTACGACTTACAAAGTAGCTCTATCTGTGAAATCGTGCGCCATTCGTCGCTCCCCTATTTAATGGGGGCCTCGCATCTGGCAGGGTTCCCATTGCGTCTTTATCATTGCGATTTACAAAGTAGCTCGATTTACAAAGTAGCTCGATTTACAAAGTAGCTCTATGGGAAGATTGATGACTGCGTCAGGCAGGTAAGGAAGTTATCCTTTTATATTGCTCGCCTTTGGCGAGCGGCCAGAGAGCAGCCTGTCCGGATTTCGAGTTTTTCAGCAGCCTGCTGATGGGAAGCCGCATGGGAGAAAGATACCAGATTCAGGCGCGGCTTGCAATGGAGACGTTTGAGGCTGCGGGATTGCGAAGCGCTCTCACGAGCAGGGTTGGGTTAAGCGCAGCGAACCCAACATGAGAGCGATGGGTGCGCTTCGCTTCACCTATCCTACAAGCTCGTTATGCAGTGGAAACCCGTCCCCCTAATGCCGCGCTTGCTCAACGACGCTGAGTCAGGTAAAATCTACCCTTAGCGAACCGATGCCGCGCGGGACTCGCCGATTTTCAAAAAAGGCCGCGTTGAGACCGGTAAGGCGCTTGAGCGGGACGGATGGAAGGCGCACGCCTGTGGCCGTGGCGAGGTTTTTTCTTTCCAACGCGCCGCCTCCCGAAGTCAGGACAAAGAGAGATGGCTAATGACCGCATAAGCCTGTCCATTATCCTGCTGACCGTCCTCGTCTTTTTTGCGGCGGCGCGGCCAGAGCCGGGCCGCGCCGCTTATGTCCGGCCCGTGAGCATCGCGCCGCCTGGGCAGGCCATGCCGCAACCGTACCACCGGCACGCGCTCGTCAATCTTTCAAGGGGCAAGTTCCTCGTGGCGCGCCGGGGGATGCGGGACGCGAGGTTCGCGGGGACGGTCATATTGCTTCTGGAGTACGGGGATCAGGGCGTGGCGGGCGTCATAATAAACCGGCCAACGAAGGCGTCCCTCGCCGAGGCCATGCCTGAGACAAAGGGCGGGCGATTTCCAAAAGACAGGGTCTATATCGGCGGCCCGGTCGATCTCGATATTTTTTTGATGCTCGTGAAGGGCGCGTCTCAGCCGCCCGCCTCCCAGCACGTCTTCGGGGACGTCTACGTAACGTCAAACCGCGAGACGTTCGGAGCCGTCGCGGGCGACGAGGGCCGGGCCGGGAGGTTCCGGCTATATGCCGGCTACGCCGGGTGGGCAAAGGCCCAGCTCGACAACGAGGTGGCCAGGGGCGACTGGTACGTGGCGGACGGGAACCCGGAAGATATCTTCGACGCGGACGCGGCGGACGTCTGGGGCCGTATCATGCGCGGACTTGAGGAGTGAGGGGGATTTGCCAACGATGCTTGAACGGTTCTCGCGCATGTTAAGAGGCGCTGTTTTTAAGGCGGCGCTCTGTATCGTTTTGTTCGTCTTCGCCGGGGCCGGATTCTGCGCCGGAGTTGACGGCGTGAAGATATCCAACTTCCGCGAGGTCAGCCCCGGCATCTATGCCGGGGCGCGTCCAGGCAAGGCCGGTATCGAAGAACTTAAACGGCTCGGCATAAAGACTATCGTTGACCTTGAAAATGACGGACTGGAAGGCGAATCCGACGACGTGGCCGATGAGAGGCGGCTGGCAGGTGAGGCGGGCATAAGGTTCGAGCGCGTGCCCATGAACCCTGTCCTGTCGCCGAAGAAGGCCCAGGTCGAGGCCGCGCTCGAGTATCTGAGAGACCCGGGGCACCGCCCGGTCTACGTCCATTGCTACCGCGGGAGCGACAGGACCGGCGTGGTGGTTGCGGCGTGGCGCATGAGGGCCGAGGGATGGCCGGTCGAGGAGGCTTATGCCGAGATGAAGCGTCACGGCCACAGGAACATACTGATGTTCTGGTGGAAGGACGCGCTCTATGAATTTGCCGGGGCGAAGGTTCCCGTTGACTCAGCCGGGCAAGGCGCAGGAAGATAACGCAAGCGGGGCGCGTCGGCCCCAACAGGCTGCTGAAAAATGCCCAATAGAGCTACTTTGTAAATCCTGCTCGTTGTCTTCGTCGCTGCGCTGCTCACATACATGAAGAGTATGCTCCGCTGCTCGCTCCTTGACGCCTTGCATCTGGGCATTTTTGAGCAGCCTGAGCAAACTTCAGGTTTTTCAGCAAATAGCTAAATCAATCAAAAACCGGAGGCGGAAAGATGGAAGTGGTGAACGTAAACGAGAAGACGGGATTTGCCGCGGAGTTCATGCCGAGGATCATGCGCGTGAGGCCGGAGTACAAGGTGCCGCTCATCTGCATGGAGCCGGGTCAGGAGATAAAGCCGCATCAGAGCGGCACCGGTGTATTCTACTTCGTAAGCGGCTCCGGCATTATGACCGTCGAGGGCAAGGAGGTGGAGGTCGGCCCCGGCATCATGGTCTTCGTGGAAAAGGGCGAGATGCGCGGGATAAGGGCAACCTCCGGGAGGCTCGTGGCCTTTGCCGTGCATATAAGCTGAGGCGGATAGCTGGGGGGGTGAGGAATTTTTCCCCCGCCTCCCACCCGCTGTTTTCTACAGGATATCCGGCATGGGCTTGCCTATGAGGTAGCCCTGGGCGTAGTCGACGCCGAATTTTTTAAGTAGTTTCACGGTCTCCTCCTCCTCGACGAACTCCGCTATCGTCTTTATGCCGAGTCCCTTGGCCATCTCCGTCATCGCCTTTACGAAGACGCGGTCGTGCTCGTTGTCGTGGAGTTTTTTTATGAATGAGCCGTCTATCTTTATGTAATCGGCCTGCAACTCGCGCAGGTACGCGAACGACGTGAACCCGACCCCGAAGTCGTCGAGCGCGAACCGGCAGCCGAGGGACTTGAGCATCCCGACGAACCTCTTTGCGTCGCCCAGGTCTCCTATGGCCGCGGTCTCGGTTATCTCGAAGATGATGAGGCCGGGCGCGGCCCCGGTCTCCGCTATCGTGGCCTTGAGGAATTGAAGCAGGCTTGCGTCCTCCATGTCCCTGCCGGAGAGGTTGATGCTGAACGATATGCGACGACCTCCGGCGACGGCGGAGGCCTGCTTGCGCAGCGCCTTTTCGATTATCATCCGGTCTATCGCGCCTATGAGGCCGAACCTCTCCGCTATGTCTATGAACGCGCTCGGCAGGAGCACCTCGCCCCCGGCCTCGCGGAGTCTCGCTAGGACCTCGTAATGGTGTATCCGGTTGTCCTTGAGGTCGAGTATCGGCTAGTAGTACGGGACGAACCTGTCTTCGCCGAGCGCCTTCTCTATGCGCTGCTTCCAGCTGAACCGCGTGTGCACCTTTTCGAGGACGCCGTCTTCGGGCCTGTAGAGGTGGCACCTGTTGCGGCCAAGCTCCTTCGCGCTGTAGCGCGCGGCGTCGGCCTTGGTGAAGAGCGTCTTCGAGTCCCTGGCGTGCGCCGGGTAGACGGAAAGCCCGGCGCTGAGCGTGAGGTTGAACGGAAGGTCGGGCGCGCGCAAACCCTCGGCGGTTAAACGGAGCCTCTCGGCCGCGGCCATGCCATCCTTTTCGCCGGACAGCGGAAGGAAGACCGCGAATTCGTCGCCTCCGAGGCGCGCGAGCAGAGGCCCCGCGCCCCGCGCCTCAACGGGGACGTCCGGCGGCGCGGCGAGCGCCGCTTTGAATAGCTTGGCGATGCGCCGCAGATACTCGTCCCCGGCGCCGTGGCCGTAGGTCTCGTTGAGGAGCTTGAACCAATCCATGTCGAAGATGACGAGCGTGGCGGCCGGGGCCTCCGGCCCGGCGTTGGCCGAGTCTATCCACTCGCCGACATTTTGCAGGAACCGCGCCCTGTTTATGAGGCCGGTAAGCTCGTCGTATTCGGCGAGGTATTTTATGCGCTCCTCCGAGCGCATCTTCTCGGTCACGTCCTCCTGCACCGCGAGGAAGTGTGTTATTTCGCCCCTCTCGTTCATTATCGGAGAGATGACCGAGTTGCACCAGTAGAAGCCGCCGGTCTTTTTTTTGTTCTTATAGGTGCTGCGCCAGGTCTTGCCGCCGGTTATGGTCTTCCACAGCTCCTCATACTGCTCGTTGGCGACCTCGCCGGAGGAGAGGATGCGCGGGGTCTGCCCGAGCGCCTCCTCCGCGCTGAACCCGGTGACGCGCTCGAACATCGGGTTTACGTATTCGATGATGCCCTTGACGTTTGTTATAAAGACTATGTTGACGCTCTGCTCGATGGCCGCGGTCAGTTTTTTAAGCTCGAATATCGCCTGTTTTTCCAGGGTTATGTCGCGTCCGTATATGTTGACGTACGGCGCGCCTGAGACGGGCGTGAAGGAGAAGGAGAAGAAACTCTCCCCGTGCGCCTCCTCCACCTCGCGGATTTTTTGCGCGTCGAAGACCTCCTTGCAGATTTTCCTCCAATGCTCAGGGAGCATCAGGCCGCTTCCGGCGATATAATCCGGGAATTGTCTCTGGAAGGCCGGGTTCGCGTAGAGGAGGCCGCCGTCCGCCCCGGCGCGCAGGACCGGGGTAGGGTTCTCTGACGGAAAGCGCGCCACTGACTTTATCTCCTCCTCGGCCCTCACGTGCTCGGTGATGTCATGCACCGTCCCGGTCATGCGCTCCGGGATGCCCGATGCGTCATACGAGACCGTCCCTTCCTCATGGACGACGCGCGCCTCTCCGTCCGGCCGCACGACCCTGTGGTCTATGGAGTACGGCCTCCCCTCATGGACGGCGCTGAAGACCGCCTCCTTGACGAACGTCCGGTCGTCCGGGTGCACGGCGTTGATGAACGCCTCGTAAGTCGCCCCGAACTCGTTCGGGGCAAGGCCGAATATCCTGTATATCTCGTCGCTCCATGCGAGCGCGTTGTTCTTTATGTCCCAGTCCCATGATCCGGTCTTAGCTATGCGTTGCGCCTGCCTCATGCGCTCCTCGCTCAAGCGGAGCGCGTCCATCATCTCCCTGCGTCTGGTCACGTCGGAGAAGACGCCGTCCGCGTAGCGCGCGCCGTCTTTTTCATAAGTGGCGACCGCCCTGTCGTGGAGCCATATCCATGCGCCGTCCTTGCGCCTGTATCTGTATTCAACGTCGAAGCGCGCGCCTTCCTTGAAAAGCAGTTCATAGGCTGAGCGCACTATTTCAAGATCATCCGGGTGGACGTTGCCGAACCACAGTTCGCCATTGACGTCGCTGTAAAATTCCTCGGCCGCATAGCCGGTTATCCGCTCCACGTTCGGGCTGATGAAGACGGTATGGCCGTTTGCATCCGCCGTCCATACGCAGTCCGGGATGTTCTGGACGAGGGAGCGGTATCTCTCCACGCTCAGGTTGAGGGATTCGGTCTTCGCCTTTACGCTCGTTGTCATCGCGTTGAAGGCGTTGGTCAGTTCGCCTATTTCATCAGGCGCGCCCGGGGGGATGTTCACGCCGTAGCCGCCGTCCGCGACCCTTGACGCCGAGGCCGAGAGGCGTCTCAAGCGTTTGCCCACGGCGCGGTAGAATACCGCGAAGAGGAGCCCTGCCAACGCGGCCGCGGCGAGGGCGTATATTCGCAGGCCGTCGATGACCGCGAGGTTCCCTATGGTCTCTTTTTCAAGATATGCGTGGAGGGTCGCGTAGCCGTATATGAAGAGGGCGATTATCGGCGCGAGCGCGAGGATGAACGCAAGGAACGCCTTGTTTACGATGGACAGCCTCACTATTAGCCCCCGCGCGGTCATCTGGGTTTTCAAGCTGTCTTGCCTGCTGATATTTTCAATTATGCCCAAGATGCCGGGGGATTTCAACATAATATGCGGCGCGTCCGCGGCGCGTTGTGATAAAATCACGGGTATGGAGAGCGTCGGCGTAAAAGGCATTGCGGAGCGGATGGACCGGGGCGCGCGCGTCGTCACCGTCAACAGGCGTCTTGCGCGTTCCCTCGCGCATAAGCATGACCGCGCCATGATGGAGGACGGACGCGCCGCGTGGACGACGCCCGCGATAATGCCGCTTGCGGCGTGGCTCGAATCCCTGTGGGGGCAGTCATGGCAGGACGCCGCCCTCATCGACGACGTCCGCTCTCTCGCGCTATGGGAGAGGATAATAGCGGCGGATAAGGACTGCGCGGCCCAGGCGCGTTCGCTTGCCGCGCTCGCGCACGAGGCGCATGGCATAATGCGGGAGTTCAGGCTGGCCCTTCCGCGCGGTTCGCTCTACCTCAGCGCCGAGACCCTGTCATTCAAGAGGTGGCTTGCGGCTTATGCCGATGAACTCCGGCGTCTCGGGTGCATTGACCGCGCAATGCTCAACGACCGTCTCATCGGCCTTATAAAGGAAGGCGCGGTCCCTCTGCCGCCTTCCATCGTCTTTGCCGGTTTCGACGAGTTTACTCCCCGGATGCTGGAACTGCATGGCGCGCTGCGCCTCGCCGGGACGGATGTCTCCATATTGAGCGGGACCGGGGCGCGCGGCGCAGCCGCGCTGATGCCGTGCGCCGATGAGCGCGAGGAGGTTCGTCAGGCCGCGCGTTTCGCAAGGAGGGCCGCCATCGATGGGCTTCGGGTCGGCATAATAGTCCCGGAGCTTTCGCAATATAGAGACCTTATCGTCCGCGAGTTCGACGCGGAGCTCGACCCTGCCTCAGTCCTGCCGACGCAAGAAGGAGACAGCGGCGGCGTCTACAATATCTCCCTCGGCCTTCCCCTGCCGGATATCCCGCTCGTCGGGAGCGGCCTCGATATCCTCTCCCTCGGCCTCGGAGACGCGCCGCTGGAGAGGCTCCGCTCCGTGCTCCGTTCGCCTTACTTTGCGGCTGGAGACGAGGGGGTTGCCCTTGCCGGCGTGGACGCGGCGTTAAGGGACGAGGGCCGCGTCCGCGCAAGGCTCTCGGACGTGAGGCATCGGGTATCCGGCCACCCGCGCCTCTCCCGTAGGATCGAGGCATGGCTTGACAGGCTCAAGGCCGCGCCTAAGAGGGGGTTGCCCGGGTTCTGGGCTGGGTATGCCAACGATCTGCTCAAGGAAGCCGGGTGGCTGGCTGACGCAACGCTCAACAGCGCCGAGTATCAGGCCCTGGACGCGTGGAACAGGCTCCTCCTTGCGTTTGCGTCCCTGGACGACGCGGCAGGCGGGATGACGAGGCAGGAGGCCGCCTCCAAGATCGCGTCTTTGGCCTCGGACACGCTCCATGAGCCTGAGGGCGCGGAGTGCCGGGTGGAGGTCATGGGTCTCCTTGAATCGACCGGCCTTGCGTTCGATCACATCCGGGTCATGGGCGGCCATGAAGACGCCATGCCCGGGCACCCGCGCCCGAACCCGTTCATCCCGTTCGAGCTTCAAAGGGCCGCCGGGGTCCCGCGTTCGTCGCACGAGCGGGAGCTTGCGTTTGCAAGGGCCGCGGTGGATAGGATATTAAGTTCCGCGCCTTCGATAACCGTGACCTATCCCATGCGCTCGGCAAAAGATGACAAGGAGATGCGTCCGTCGCCGCTCTTTGCGGGGTTCCCGAAGGAGTGCGGCGCCGCCGGGGGGGGCGCAAGGCTCAAAGACGCGGTGCGCTCGGCGGACATACCGCTTGAAGACGCCCCGGTGGACGCCCCGGTGCCGATTGCCCCGGCGGAGCTGCCACTTATCAGGGGGGGCACGGCGATACTCAAGGATCAATCGCTGTGCCCGTTCAAGGCGTTCGCCTTGTACAGGCTTAATGCAAGGAACCTGGCCGTGCCTGAGCCGGGCATCCGGCCCGCGGACAGGGGGAGCATACTGCACGCCGCGCTCAAGAGGTTCTGGGAGAAGGCCGTTGACTCCGAGGGGCTTAGAAGACTTAAAGACAACGGCGGTTTGACGGGGCTTGCCGCCGCGCTCTCCGAGGAGGTCTTCAAGGAGGTCAGGCTCCCCGGCCCAGTCTCCCAAAGGCTCGCCGGAATCGAGAAGGAGAGGCTTTGCGGCCTGCTCATCGACTGGGCGGACAAGGAGGAGACGAGGGGCGCGTTCATGGTCAAGGCGGTTGAGGTCAAGAAGGAGATAAACGTCGCCGGACTCCCGCTTGAGGTGCGTCTCGACAGGGTTGACGGCCTGAGCGGGGGCAGGGAGGTCATCCTCGATTATAAGAGCGGCAAGACCGGGGCGATGAACGACCTGCTCAATCCGCGGCCCAGGGACCCGCAACTCCTCGTCTACAGCATTACCGGGGACTGCGACGCCGTATCCTTCGCAAGGCTCGTTCCGGGCGAGTGCAGGTTCGTCGGCGCGGCGAGCGCCGACGACCTGCTGCCCGGGGTCATGCGGGACAAGGGACGCGGATGGGACGCGCTCCTGGCCTCGTGGCGGGAGACGGTCGAGAGGCTTGCAACGGAGTTCATGGCCGGGATTGCCGCCGTTGACCCGCTTGAAGGGGAGAAGACGTGCGATTACTGCGGCCTCCACGTCCTGTGCAGGGTAAAGGAGACCGGCGCGGAAGATGACGGTGAATAAGAGCATAAGCGACGCAGCGGAGCGCGGGGCCGCGCTCGACCCCAAGAGGTCTTTTATCGTGCAGGCCCCGGCCGGCTCAGGCAAGACCGAACTCCTGATGCGGCGGTTCCTCGTCCTCCTATCCGGCGCCGGAAGGCCGGAGGAGATACTCGCCATGACCTTCACCCGAAAGGCCGCGGGCGAGATGCGTTGCAGGATCATCGAGGCCCTGCGCGGCGCAGGCTCCGGCCTCATGCCCGAAGGGCCGCATGAACGGGAGCGGTTCGCGCTTGCGGCGGCGGCAATGGAGCGGGACAGGAGGCTCGGATGGAACCTCCTCGACAACCCCGGACGCCTCCGCATTCAAACGATAGACTCTTTCTGCGCGTCCATTGCGGCGGCCACGCCCGTGCTCTCGCGCACAGGCTCCGGGATGAATATGAGCGACAACCCGGAGGAACTCTACGCCGAGGCCGCGCAACGGACGGTGGAGGAGATGGAAGGGGAAGGCGCCGGCGCGGAGGCGGTCGCCGCGGCCCTGCGGCACCTGGACAACTCCGTGACAGGCCTCATCGACAGGCTCGTCGTGATGCTTGAGAGGAGAGACCAGTGGCTCAGGCATCTGGACGCGGGCAGGGACGAGGCTGGACTCCGCGCTGAACTGGAGGGCGCGATGGGGCGGCTCATCGAGGAGCGGCTTGAGCGCGTCCGCGGTCTCTTTCCGGTTGACCTTGCGGATGCCTTCTTCGCGTCGGCGCGCTATGCGGCGTCGAATCTCGACGACGCGAGTCTTATTAAAAACCTCGTTGCCATTGACGGAGTCCCCGGCTCATCCGCGGGAGACCTCCTGCTTTGGCGGGGGATAGGCGAGTTGTTTTTTACGAAGGAGGGAGGATTCCGCAAGAAGGTTGACAAAGGCGTCGGTTTTCCGCCTGACAAGACCGGGCATAAGAAGGCGTTTGTGGAACTCCTCGCCCAATTCGAGGGCAAAGACGCATTTTTAAGGGAGTTGGCCTCGGCGCAAACCCTCCCGGCCCCGGCCTATGCGGATTGGGAATGGGAGATACTCGCCGGCCTCATAAGACTCCTGCCGCTGGCCGTGGGACGCCTGAAAGAGGTCTTCACGGAGCGCGGGGAAGCGGACTTTGCGGAGGTCTCGTCCTCGGCCATCGCCGCGCTCGGCACGGACGAAGACCCGGCGGAACTCCTCCTCGCCCTGGACATGAGGCTCAGCCACGTGCTCGTGGACGAGTATCAGGACACGGCCTATGCGCAAAAGCGGCTCATCGAACTCCTCACCTCCGGCTGGACCCCCGGGGACGGCAGGACGCTCTTCGTGGTCGGAGACCCCATGCAGTCGATATATGGGTTCAGGGAGGCGCGGGTGGGGCTCTTCCTCGAGGCGCAGTCCCACGGCATAGGCCCCGTCCCGCTCGTCCCGCTCGCGCTTGCGGCGAACTTCCGTTCGGAGGGCCATATCGTCGAGTGGGTGAACAAGGCGTTCGGCCCGGCATTCCCGGCGGTTGGGGACGCCTTTACAGGCGCGGTAGTTTATCATCCGTCCGTTGCGGTCAAAGACGGAGGTAGCACGTCAGAAGACCCCTTCCCCCCGCTTCTGGGGGGAAGGATGGGATGGGGGGGCGAGTCGGACGCCCCCCCCCCCCCCCCCCCCCCCCCCCCCCCCCCCCCGGGGGGGGGGGGGGGGG
>JACRCM010000062.1 GCA_016219025.1 Deltaproteobacteria bacterium
ATCTCCCGGCGGGTCTGCTTGCGATAACGCTCAAAACCGTTTTCAGCGAAAGTCCTCTGGCGCATGATGTCAACCTCCGTGCCGCATGATGCGATAAGTATATCAAGAGGCAGGGGAGGAATAAATCAGAGTTTCCTTAAGTATTTTGCCGTTTTCACGCCTCAGCCGTCGATAGAGACATACAAAGTAGCTCTACATTCGAGGGCAGGCTGTGGGGGCGTAGCCGTAAATTCATGTCTCAATCCCTCTCCTTTGCCGTCGCCCCGTCGTTTTCCGCCACGGTGACAATTTTTGTCCTACGGGTGACAAAAAACGTCAGTCTCTATCCGCGTCGTCAGAGGTCATGCCGCAATCCGGTGATTTGCAAGTAATTTCGCATTGGCGCGGAGATTGCTTTATTGCAGTGGTGAATCACAATCCGGGTGCGTCACGCCAATACGGGTTTTAATGCGGCTGTGCGATTAACGGACATCATGCGGCGGCGCGGGAGAATAAATCGCATGAAGATATCTCTCCATCGGCGTTATCGTAAAGTTCTGCTTTCTGCGGCCGCCGTCTGCATGGCCTGCGCGTTGAGCGCCGGGGCGGCTGAGGCCGCCATCTATCGGTATAAGGATCATAACAACGTAGAGCACATCACCAACGATTTTACTCAGGTCCCGGAGGAGTACAGGGAGCAGTTCTACGATAGGAGCGAGCCGGTCAAGCCCCGCGCCGTCATAAACGCGGAGAAGGAACTTGAGGCGGCGCGCGCGAAAGTCGAGGCGGCAGACGCGGCCGAGGCCGTCTATGGGTATGAAGGGCCGCAGACCGCATTGCAACGGATATATGCCTTTGCGGACAGATACAATGCCCGGCTCGCCGTGCAGATAATCGGCGTCCTGGTCTTGCAGACGGCGGTCTTTGTCATCGCCGGTTATCTCGGAGGCTATATTGTCTCCCCGCCGCCGCCCCGCCGGAGCCGCGTCTTCGACGTTATTGTAAACGAGCCCGCGCCAAGGACGGCGAAGAGAAAGGCCGAGGCGCAACGGAGTTTTTCCACCGGCATATATGACGAGGTCATACCTAAGGAGCATCTGTTGAAGAGGCTTGCCGAGGCCGTGGACTTCGAGTTCGTGAATACCGCGTGCGAGGGCTTATATCTCTCCGGCAACGTCAGGCCGGAGCACAGGCCCCTGGCGCTTTTTAAGATAACCTTCCTTGTCTTTCTCTACGGCTTGAGCGGCGAGGAGGTCTTGCAGGAGCTGAAGTTGCAGCTTGCATATAAGTGGTTCGTTGGGCTGGATATAACCCAGAAGACGCCCGATCTCAGGGGCGTGATTAAATTCAGGAGTCTTCTGGGGGTGGAAAAGTTTCAGGGGCTGTACAACGAGATAGTGGATAAGGCGCGCTCCAACGGGCTTATGGATGAGAGGCTCAGGATGCTCGATACTCCGCGAATGGAGGAGCGGAGGACTCTTTGAGTTGAAGGACGAGTATGAACTTTTGGCGGGCAGCGAACCGGCGTAGCCGCCTCACTCCACCGCAACCCTCCACCCGTCGCGGCGCTCCACGACGCTTCCCATGACGGAGGCCGCGACCCCTCCGTCCCGCAACCCTTTCATGAGCGCGTCCACGCGCCCCTCCGGCGCGGAGATCAACAACCCGCCGGAGGTCTGCGGGTCGTAGAGGAGCGCCTCAAGAGGCTCGGCAATCCCCGCTATCTTTACTTCGTCTTTCAAAAACTCCCTGCTGCTTGCGATGGTGCGGGGCCTGTTAGCCATATTAGCCGCGAGCTTCAGCGCGCCCGGCAGGAGCGGGACGTCCTTGGCGCGGATGATGATGTTTGCGTCCGAGCCTTTCGCAAGCTCCATCGCGTGTCCGATAAGGCCGAAGCCGGTCACGTCAGTGCAGGCGGATACGCCGGTCTCGCGCATTATCTTCGAGGCGGCCTTGTTGAGCGTCTCCATCGACCGTATGGCCGCCTCCGCGTCTTTAAGGTCTATCCGCCCGGCCTTGAGCGCGCTCGCGGTGACGCCGGTGCCGATGGGCTTGGTGAGGACGAGCGCGTCCCCGGGCCTTGCCCCGGCGTTTGTGATGATATTGGCCGGGTCGACGAACCCCGTCACCGAGAGGCCGTACTTCACGCCCGCGTCCTCGACCGTGTGGCCCCCCACGAGCAGCACGTCCGCCTCCGCGAGTTTATCGAGGCTCCCGGCCATTATCTCGCGCAGGCATTCGAGTGGCAGGTCCTTCGGAAAGCAGACGATGTTCATGGCAATGCGCGGGGTGGCGCCCATAGCGTATACGTCGGAGAGGGCGTTGGCCGCGGCTATCCTGCCGAAGGTGAATGGGTCGTCCACGATGGGCGGAAAAAAGTCCAGCGTGGAGACGACTGCCATATCGCCGGAAATCCTGTAGACCCCGGCGTCGTCGGAGGTCTCTATGCCGACGAGAAGGTCAGGGTCTTTTGGCAACGGTAGGTGGCGCAGAACCTGCGCCAGCGGCCCTTGGGCCATCTTGGCCGCTCAACCAGCGCAAGACGCCCATGACGTGAGTTTTATCTTTTTGCCTGCGTTCAAAGGCGGTTATCCGTTATAGGTTATCGGTTATCGAAAAAAGCGTGATGCGCGATGCGTAAAAAGAGGATTTAGCCTTGTAGTTGGCAGGTTGGGCTGCGCTAACCCAACTATTATGAAAACCCCTTCCCCCGCTTTTGGGGGGCAGGAAGTGATGGGGGGGGCGTTGGGGCAACCCCCCACCCAACCCTCCCCCCAAAAAGGGGGGGGGAGGAGATATTTGATTGACAGGCGAGACGGTATTTACCAGGCTGCCCTCTTCACGGTCACGGACCACGGTCTTTAAATATATCCGTAAACCTTATAAAGGGCAAGTCCCGCGTATTCCCAGACAACGGCGTGAAAGAGGGAGAGTCTGTCGATGGCCGACCTTCTGAGGGCCGTATAGTCGGCGACCGGGGCAGGGGAGCAGGACATGCCGAGCCGTTCGGCCACGAGCATGGAGCGCAGCGCGTGAGTCGGCGACGTGACGATGAGGCAGGTCTTGATGCCGCGCGTCTCCATGTAGCCTTTGACGTCCTTCATGTTCTCGTATGTGTTTGTCGAGAGCGCGTCAACCGCCGTGTCCTTCTCGGGGACTCCGAGCGTCAGCGCGGTGTCGCGCATGATCGCGGCCTCCGAGGCGCTTATTGCGGACTTGTCGTCCGAGGCCGTGATGGTGTGGATGATCTTCGTCGACGCGGCGTTTATCGAGCCGCCAGAGAAGATGACGGCGGGCGCCCAGCCGTTTTTGTAGAGCAGCAGGCCCCGTATCAGCCGCTCGTTCGACGCGGCCCCGAGCGCGCCGTTTTCATACGCGCCGCCACCGAGGACTACGATGACGCCGCTCTTTGCAAGGCGCTCATCGACTATGAGAGGACGCGCCATGACGTTGGCGGCGGGCGTGTAGACGACGATGAGGCCGCAGGCGGTGGAGACGAAGGAGAACCATTTGAGTATCTTTATAATAACGGATGACGGACGGCGCATATGGGGCCTCTTGCGTTGTTCGGCATACTTATACCATTAACCGGCGGTCATGTCCACCGTCCGCCGCGCCGCAGGGCGGCTCGGCCCTTGACTAGGGCCATTTGAAATGTTAAATATTTAATAAGTTGCGAAACTATTCATAGACCATGCGATTGAGCTGGAACGCGGCTGGCGCGCCGGAGGGTTTCCCGAAAGGGCTCCTTGCGGCCCCCGGCCCGGCCGGCGAGCGCTATTTGCGCTATAATCTCCATAAGTAGATCGGCCGTCATGGCGCGGGGTTCTCAATGACGGCAAGTGGCGGCCCGTTGCGGAGGTCTTTATGTCCAGGGTAGTCGTGGTAGGCGCATCCATCGGAGGGCTTCCGGCGGCATACGGGCTCAGGGCGGCGCTCGGCGAGGCTCACAGGGTCACGGTCGTCTCCGACGCGCCGGATTTTCACTTCGTCCCGTCAAACCCCTGGGTTGCGATGGGGTGGAGGACGAGAAAGGCGATAAGCTTTCCTCTCGGGCCATGTCTCGGTAAGAAGGGCATAGAGTTCATAGCCGAGGCCGCAAGTGGGATAGACCCGGTCAAAGGCGCCGTCATAACGGCGTCCGGCGCGGCCGTGGCGTACGATTATCTGATCATCGCAACAGGGGCGCATCTCGCCTTTGAGGAGGTCGCAGGGCTCGGGCCGTCGGCGAATACCGTCTCGGTATGCACGGCCGCCCACGCCGAGGACGCATACGCGAGATACCGGGCGTTCCTCGAAGAGCCGGGCCCCATAGTCGTCGGCGCGGCGCAGGGCGCGTCATGCTTCGGCCCGGCGTACGAGTTCGTCTTCATGCTTGACGCGGACCTGCGTAAAAAGCGGCTTCGCAGAAAAGTGCCCATGACGTTCGTTACGTCCGAGCCGTATATAGGGCACCTCGGGCTTGCAGGCGTGGGGGATTCAAAGGGGCTTCTCGAACACGAATTCAGGCAGAGGCAGATCAACTGGCTCACGAACGCGAAGATCAAGAATATTGAAAAGGACGGGATGCTTGTAGAATCCGGCGCGGAGGGCGAGAGAGAACTGCCTTTCAAATACGCCATGATCATGCCGGCGTTCAAGGGGGTGGACGCGGTCTCAGGTGCGCCGGGGCTTGCGAACCCCAGAGGCTTCGTCATGGTGGATGAGTTCCAGAGGTCGAAAAAATACGAGAACATCTACGCGGTGGGGGTCTGCATAGCCATCCCTCCGGTCGAGCAGACGCCCGTGCCGGTCGGCGTGCCCAAGACCGGTTATATGATAGAGAGCATGGTTGCGGCGGCAGTGCGCAACGTAAAGGACGCGATAGACGGCAAACCCCCTTCGGCAAGGGCCACATGGAACGCGGTCTGCCTCGCGGACATGGGGGACACGGGGATCGCCTTCGTGGCCCTGCCGCAGATACCGCCGCGCGACGTTACGTGGGCGAAGAAGGGCAGGTGGGTGCACCTTGCAAAGGCCGCGTTCGAGAGATACTTCATCGGAAAGATGAAAAAGGGCGCAACCGAGCCGTTCTACGAGAAGATGATCCTCGATTATCTCAAGATAAAGAAGCTGGAAAAGGAATAGCCGCGGCTCCATCAGGCCGTGAGCGTGATGCGTGACAAGGCTACAATCCTAAGGAACCTCTGATTTATTGTCCCACCTTGGGAGGGTTAAAACCCCCACCTTTAGGTGGCGGCTTTAGCGGTTTTTTTGATTGTATCGTCATTCCCGAGGCATCTGCCGGGAATCCAGAGTCTTGAGGGTTGTGCGCGATGCAAGAATGCGCTGGATTCCCGCTTAAA
>JACRCM010000063.1 GCA_016219025.1 Deltaproteobacteria bacterium
ACCCTGCCGCAGCATCGTAGTATCAGCCGCCTCGTTGACCTTCGTGAGCTGCGCCAATGTCCTCATGGCGGCCCCGGCAGTGGTATTGATTACCATCTGCATGTCGCTCATCGGACAACCGTTATCGGCGAGGATCTTCCTCACATTGGCGGGGTCCGCGAGGGATGAAGCAAATGGCGTTGTGCCGGCCGTGCCATAGGCGCGTGAGCAGGTCGTGTAGGTAGCCGCGATGTCGGCCTCTATCTCGTTACAAAGAGTCCGCAGCGCCTGTTGCAACTGCTGGGCTCTGATGACCGCGGCGCCGGGGCCATTGTTGTTGACGCCGAGGGTTGCCTCCCCCGCCCACCGGAATGGCACGCGCCGCGATTTGGTGATGGCGATTGCCACGTTGCCTATCGTCTGATCGCCGTCATTCGGCGGAGTGACGCCTGGAACTATATCGCTTGCCACCGCGGCCGGGGTTACAAATGACCTGACATTCTGTCCGACCGCAGCCCTGTCTACGCTGCTATCCCGCAATACCGCCGGTATGAATCCCACGAGTTCCCTCGATACTACATCGAGGCTCGCGTATAAATCGGGTAAAAGGTTTGTCAATGTGTTCGCCATCGGTTCCGCTCCTTTTTAGTCTAAGATTTTTGCGCCCGGAGATATGGCAAATGCCCTTTGATGTTCCGGGGGGAGTTTGTCAAACTCCGCGCGCTTCATGGTTTTAGCCGCCCCAGTGGTCTGGTGTGCCGCCCCGGTGGAACCGGCCCCGGTAGGGCCTGACGCCTTGACCAGATGAGGATTGGCGTCGAGAAATTCCTTAAGCAGTTCGTCGGCCGTCATCGGCTTGTTCGCCGCGTTGAGACGGGGAAGGCCTTCCGCATTGACGACGGTCAGATTGCCGTCTCCGTCCGTCCTCGTCTTCATGCGGGCTAATATCGCCACCTGTTCCGGGTCTACCGCGTTCAGCCTTGCCGCCGCGGACTCCAGCAATCCCTTGATGGCCGTCTCGTTGGCCTTTTTCAGCTTGGCCTCGATTGCGGCTATCCTTTCGTTGACGGCGCTGTCGTCCACTCCTTTGCCTTTCTTTTCACCGGCGGCCTTGACCTCCGCCAGCTCTTTTTCCTTCGCCGCGATCTGCGCGAGGAATTTGCCCTCGACAGCGGCGATTTCCTCTTTCAGCTTCGCCTCTGATTTCGCGGACACCTCGGCGAACCGCTTGTTAAAGACTCCGTCAAAATGCGCCTGTATCTCCGCCGGTATATCCATGGCTGTCTCCTATGCCCCCATAGTTTGAGCCGCGGGCGCGGGGTTCGCCTGCGGCAATTCTTTCAGCCCGTCTATTTCCTCTTCTATTATTTTAATTTCCGCCTCCTCGATTTCGGTCAACGTGGAGCTGACTATTTTCTTCTGACGCGCTTTTTCAAAAGTCAACGAATTGATGTTCGCCGTGCCCGCGCTGATGGCGTTCTGCAGGGACGTCGTGGCGTCCTTGACGGCGAAGTCCCTGCGATACTCGACGTTGCCCTTAAATTCAGCGCCCTCCCATTTTGCCCAGAGGCGAAGGATATCCAGCTCGGACTGCTCGGCGTTGTCGGCCTTTTCCGCGAGGACCGCGTATAACTGCTGGGCCTGCGCTTCGATGGCCACGCCGGTCCACGGCTGGGTGGACTGCTCTATGTTCCTGATGCCGCCCATCAGGGCGACGCGGGCTATCTCGGAGGCGTCCTGCATGACCCACTCGCGGATTTCCGCGAGGGATGAATGCGGCGCTTCGAGCCACGAGGGGCGCGAGTTCGGCTGGTCCGGGTCGAACTGGAGGATGTTTTTCGGGCCGACCTTGTTATCCTCGGCGGCGACTTTTTCGTAAGGCAACGCCAGCATCGGGAAGGCCGTATTTTCGATTATCTCCTTCGCGTCGGAGCAGAGGTAATAGATGTTCCTGTTGATGCCGGCAATATCCTTGATGTCCGAAAGCCCGACCATGCGGATGCCGCTCCGCTTGTTGTAGAGATTTATTATCGGCACCTCGCCGAGCGGGTTGTCCTGTATTTCGAGCAATTGAATTTCCTTTTCACCCGCCTCCCAGAGTTCCCAGGAGTCCCGCTTCCAGATGCGGTAGCGTTTTTTCCGGCCATCCACGGATTCGAGTATTTTTGCGAAAGACAGGACGGGCCTGCCGTTAGCCAGGCGGGTAAACTGCCAGTCGAGCAGGTTCTCAGGAGTAACCATGGAGAGATACGGGCGGATGTCTTGCGCGAAGGCCGCGGCTTTAGTGAGGGGGCTTGCCTGAGGCTTGTCAACGATAATCGAGACGCGGCCATAGATGGAGGCATATCTCTGGGCCTCGCGCATGAACTGGTCGAAGGACGATCCGCAAAAATCCACGTCCCACCAGAATCTGTCGAACAGGGTTTTAGGCTGGCGCGGTGGAACGGGAACGGGGCTTAAATCGCCGTAGCTTCTTTTAGGGGATTTTTTATAGAGATACCCGCCCATTATGTCGACGATGGGGGCGCAGTAATTATAGTAGTAGGCGGTCTTTTTGCGGCGCTCGTAATTTTCTTTCGATTCAAAGGGATGTTGAAGGAGATAATCGCCGTCGCGGTAGAATTTGCCGCCCATGTATGAGCGGACGTAGAAAAGCCACTCCGGGAGAAAGGACGTGTAGTCGTCGTGGACTTTCGCTAAATCTTCTCTCGTCAAAAAAATACCCGCCGGGTTTTTTTGCCTGGCGGGCGGATGTTTTTATTATTTTGTATTCTATAACGGACGTTTTTTTTTGTCAAGGACTTTTCACTCATTTATAAAATCTTTTTGCCGGGTCCGGATTCGCGGCCCTGAGCGGCCATTCGTAGGCGATGAAGAATCCGAGCGCGTCCGCGGCGTTGCCGCGCCCGTAATCCGTGCGATCCATTTCGCTCATGTCCTCAAGCCATATTGCCTGCTCGAAATCCTTTTTGAGCATCGCGCAGTTTGAATTATACGAGAGGCGCGACAGACCGGCCATATTTTCAAGCATGTTGTTCACGGCGTTGATGCGGTCCGAGGGCAACGGGTTAGTGAGCTTCACGGCCTGCCGGAAAAAACCTAAGTCCTTCAGTATCGCGTATTCGCTCTTGCCGGCCGGCGAGCGAAGCGTGCCCGAAGCCGAGCCGTAGACGATGAATCCCTTTTTGTGGCCGCCGTGGCGCCGGAGCGCCTCCATCCCCATATCCATAGTGGTGGCGTTACGGATGTTGATTTCGTCAAAACACCAGACCTTCTGCCCGTCGGTCTGGCAGAGCGGCCAGACGAGCGGGTTCCTGTTAAAATCGCAGCACAGGACAATGGGGTATTCGGGCTTGAGCGTTATGGCCTCGTCGAGATGCTTGTGGCGGCCGTGGTTCTTATATATGAGCCTCGTTTTATCCGCGCCGCCCATGCCGCGCCGGAGGGCCTCCCAATCCGGGTTATACATGCGGAGAGCCGCGAGGTTGTAGTTGTTGAGGTCTATGGCCTCGTTCGGCCGGCCGGATATTCTTTCGTAGAGCCTTCGGCCGGACTTTGATTTACTGATGCGCTCGGCCGTGAGCTGATGGAAATATTCCATGTCATATGACAGAGGGAAATGCATGAACCCGGGTCCCGGGGCAGTCAGCGCGAGACGGCCGAAAAGAATGTCTTTACAGGCCGTGACGCCGATTTTCTGGAAGACCGCGTCCTTGCGGCGGGCCAGCCTGCCGTCGAGGATATCCGCGCGCGTATCGCTGGACCCCTTGACCGCGTAAACGCCGCGCCCTTCACGCGCTTTGCAATACGCATAAACCTGTGACGTGTAATATCCGGAATCGAGGGCGGCGCGGGCAATCTGCATCAGCGCCCCGGATTCATGGCGGCGGGGTTTGAATATAAAATCATCGAGCGCGTCCTGGACTTTTTCCTCGACGAAAGCGCCCTGAATGATTTTGTGCTCGATGCCCCATGATTCTTCCGCCGGGCCCCAGCCCTTGACCTCCAGTTCCACGCGGTTCCTCTGGACGTCTCCGCCGATTGTGAGCAGCAGGACGCCCTGGGGCGCCTCCGCGGCGTAGGCCTCCCTGCGGTCATAGATTTCCGCGGCGTTTATGCCGGCCTCCCCCTCGGTGAACGGCTCCGCGGCCTCGTTGTTGTACCATGCGCGGAGTTTGTCCGGGTGGCCCGGCTCCTGGGCGCGGAGCCAGCGTCCGGAAATGTCGGACAGGGATTTGAACGGTGAGAGCCATGACGGAAAATAAAACCCGGCGGATACAGGGCCGTCAACGTCCTCGCGCATCCGCCAGCCGTGGAAATTATGGGCGAGGCCCGCGAGAACCGCGCGGTCGCGGGCGTAATCGTCCCAGAGGGACCCGCAGGCGCCGCAGGCATAGCGCGCGGATTTCTCTCTCTGAATCCTGTTGGCGAATTTTTTCCATGCGCCGGGCTTCAGAGGAGCGCCCTTATCGGGCCACCAGAAATTATCGAATATCATGGGCTGGAGATGTCCGCAGTCCGGGCAGGCCGCATGATAATCGAAGACCGCGTCGCAGGACGCCATCTCCGCGGTTATCGGCCCTCCGTCGAGACCCGGCGTGGAGAATATCATGGCAAGGCCGGTCTCGCTGTATGTGGTGATGCGGTCTTTGGCCTCCTCGATATTCATGGGCGTGTCGTATTTATCCACCTCGTCGAGTATTACCGTCTCGCACGGGTCCGACGCTACCGCGGATTGAGAGCCGCCCCATCCGGCATTCAAACAGAAACCGGAGGCCATGATAATTGAATAGTTCGTCGTGTCGTCCGGGTTGGCGCTGAGCTGCGCCGAGAGCCGCCCTGAGCGCTGGATGCCCGTGATGATGCGCTGCTTGAAGACGCGCCGGATTTTCCTTTCGGACTCCATAACCACCATGGCATTATGTGAGCGGCCATCCATGCGCCTGAAGAGGATATTATGGGCGCAGTCAGTGACGCCGGTCTGCACGCCTTTTTGCACGACGAGCGCGCGCATCCTGCGGAATGGGCCGCGCCTGTCCGCCGCGTTCATTATGCCGACGAGCGCCGGGTTGTTGATATTGCGCCACGGCCCGGGCTTGGTGGATTTGACGACGTAGCGGTGCCTCTCGGCCCACTCGGAAGTGGAGATTTCCTCAGGCGGGATAAGGAGGCGGCGCTCCGAGGGGAACCATTCACACGTTACGAAAAGCGAGTCCTGTTTTATTTCCTCAATCTGAGGCAAGTTTAAACTCTCCAGCCTCAACGAAGGCCTTTTTGGATATTGTAAATTCAGGGACCTTCGCGTATTCGTGGAGCATGGCGCGGAATTCGCGCATGAAAAATTCCCTGAATTCCCGCACAAGGGCGCGGTCG
>JACRCM010000066.1 GCA_016219025.1 Deltaproteobacteria bacterium
CGCACAAAGGCTTTTAGCTATTGTAAGAGCTCCCATTTTACATGTGCAAATATGCTATTATAGCTAGTTTGAGGCCTATTGCAGGTTGTCCGGTTAAAAAGATGGGCGCAAATAAGACATAAATCTTTAAAGAATTTTCAGTTTTTACCGGACACTGCTGAGTATTGATACCATATACGATACTATTATATATGTAAAAAATTAATAAGTCAAGCATTCCCAGTGATAGCTTAATCACCATTTCTTCCTTGACACCCGCAACACAGTTGCGTTATACTCTTCCCACCAAACGCAACCGGATTGCATTATGAAGACAGACGCGATACTCTCGAACCTGAAGGAAGGCGGCTACCGCATGACGCGCGTGAGGCGCGCAGTCGTGGCGGCGCTCTCCGGGAGCGCGGTTCCGCTATCTGCCCTCGACCTCAAGACCCTGCTCTCTGAGGCGGCCATGCGGGTCAACAAGACGACCGTATACAGGGAAATAGCCTTTCTGATGGACCGGGGCGTCATCCACGAGATACAGTTCGGCGACGGCAAGATGCGCTACAGGGTCTGCCCGGAGGCGCATCACCACCACGCGATATGCGTCCGTTGCAGCAGGGTCGAGGAAATAACGATGGAGAACGACATGAAGAAGCACGAACGCGCGATAGCGCGGCGCAGGGGCTTCAAGGTGCTCAGCCACACGCTTGAGTTCTTCGGCCTGTGCAACTCATGCAACGGTAAATAGATGAACGTAGTCGAGGTCAAGGGCCTCAGCATAGAGTTCGGCGGGGCAAGGGTGCTTGAGGATATCAACTTCGAGGTCGAACGCGGCTCCGTCCTCGCCATAATCGGCCCGAACGGCGCTGGCAAGACCGTGCTCCTTAAATCCCTCATCGGCCTCATACCGCACGGCGGCGCGGTGAGATGGGCCGACGGCGTCAGGATCGGCTACGTCCCGCAGAGGATGGACATCGAGACCGACGTGCCGCTCACGGTGCGGGAGTTTGTTGCCCTGCGCGGGGCCGGCGTCTCTATGGCTAAGATTAAAGAGGCCCTCGGCTTCGTGCAGCTTGACGAGCGCCTCTTAGACGCCGGGCTCGGCGAAATATCCATAGGACAACGCCAGCGCGTGCTCGTGGCATGGGCAGTTATAGGCGGGCCGGATGTGCTCCTCTTCGACGAGCCGACCGCGGACATCGACATAACCGGCCAGGAATCGATCTACAAGATGCTCTATCACCTTCAGAAGAACCTCGGCCTGACCGTCATCATGGTCTCGCACGACCTGAACGTCGTATACCGCCACGCCTCGATCGTCATGTGCCTCAACAGGAGCAAGCTCTGCTACGGCGCGCCGAGGGAGGTCTTGTCGTCCGAGCAGCTATTCAACCTCTACGGCGGCGAAAAGGCGTTCTTTCAGCATAAGCACGGGTAAGACCGTGGGCCGTGGGCCATGAACCGTGCAGAAGAAATTCGCGGCCACGGCATACGGTCACGGTATTTATCCCGGTCACGGTCTTTAAACGCATGTTCAACCAACCCATCATACTCCCGCTCCTCGTGGCGGTCTTCGTGGCGGCGAGCGCATCGCTGCTCGGCTCCTTCGCCATCTTGAAGAGGATGTCCCTCGTGGGCGACGCGCTCTCGCACGTGGCCATGCCGGGGATAGCGCTCGCGCTCCTCTTCAGGTTCAACCCGTTCATCGGCGGCGTCGCGTTCCTCTTTGTCGCGGTCATCGGCATCTGGCTCGTCGAATACAGGAGTTCGCTCTCCGTCGAGACGATCGTCGGCGTCTTTTTTACCGCCTCGCTCGCCATCGGCGCGCTCATCATGCCTGAGCACGACCTCATCGAGGCGCTCTTCGGCAACATCACCGGGCTGTCTGCGCCGGAGTCCATCGCCTCCATCATCCTCTCGCTCGTCCTCATCGCCGCCATACTCTCGATATACAAACAGCTTACCCTCAACATGGTCTCGCAGGAGATCGCGCAATCCATCGGCATAAAGAACAGACGGCTGGAATTCATATTCCTCCTGTCGTTCGCCCTCGCGGTGGCGCTCGGCATCCGCTTCGTCGGCGCGCTCCTCATGGGGTCGCTCGTCATAATACCGGCGGCGTCCGCGAAGAATATCGCAAGGTCGCTTACGTCCTTCATGGTGGAATCCATGACGTTCGGCATGATCGCAGCCGGGGCGGGCATCGTCATATCATACAGATACGAGCTCACCCCGGGGCCGGTATTCATCCTCATCAGCTCGATAATCTTCATCTCGACGCTCGTCATAAGACAGACAAGAAGGGCTTAGGCTCACAAAGCTTTCAATTTGAACAGGCTGCAAAGGAGCGCGCAATGAACCATCTCGACAACCTCATCGGACTCATAAAGGAAAAGAAGGCGCACATAGGCGTAATCGGCCTCGGCTACGTGGGCCTGCCTCTCGTGATGCGTTTTTGCGAGGAGGGGTTCCGGGTCACGGGCTTCGACGTGGACGGCCGCAAGGTCGGCTCCCTCAACAAAGGCGAGTCATACATAAAACACATCCCCTCGGAGGGGATCGCCAGGCTCGTAAAGGGACGCCAGCCGTTGTTCAAGGCCACGGCCGACTTCTCCATCATCTCCAAGGCCGACGCGGTGATTATATGCGTCCCGACCCCGCTCTCGGACAAGCGCGAGCCTGACCTTGCCTACGTCGAGGCCGCGGGCAAAGAGACCGCCCGGCACTTGAAGCCAGGGGCCATAGTCTCGCTCGAATCGACCACGTGGCCCGGCACCACGGACGAGGTGCTTGCCCCCATGTTCGCTGGGCGCGGGCTCAAGCCGGGCAAGGACTTTTTCCTCGTCTTCTCCCCTGAGCGCGAAGACCCGGGCAGGCGCGATTACACCACCAAGACCACGCCGAAGATAGTCGGCGGCGTAACGCCCGCGTGCGCCAGGGCCGGGGCGGCGCTATACGCGCCGGTAATCGAGCGGGTCGTGACGGTCTCGTCCGCGCGCGCCGCCGAGATGTCGAAGCTCCTCGAGAACATCTACAGGAGCGTGAACATCGCGCTCGTCAACGAACTGAAGATGCTCTGCGACCGCATGGGCATGGACGTGTGGGAGGTCATAGACGCGGCCAGGACAAAGCCCTTCGGCTTTCAGGCGTTCTACCCGGGCCCCGGGCTCGGCGGCCACTGCATCCCCATAGACCCCTTCTACCTCACGTGGAAGGCGCGGGAATTCGACTTCTCAACGCGATTCATCGAGCTTGCCGGAGAGATAAACACCAACATGCCCTACTACGTCGTCCAGAAGGTCGTGGAGGCGCTCAACGACCGGGGTAAATCCATAAAGGGTTCGCGCATCATGGTGCTCGGCGCGGCGTATAAGAAGGACGTCGACGACATGCGCGAGTCCCCTTCCCTCGAACTCATGCGTATATTGATGGACAAGGGCGCGCGCGTCTCCTACAACGACCCGTTCGTGCCCGTGGCCACGGGACACAAAAGGCCCTTCACCATGCGCTCGACCCGCCTGACCGAGGCCGCCGTCAAAGGCTCGGACTGCGTCCTCATAGCGACCGACCACTCGTCATACGATTACAAATGGATAGTGGCGAAGAGCCGCCTCGTCGTCGACACGCGCAACGCCACAAAAGGCATCAGGAGCGCGAAGATAGTAAAGGCGTAGGACGCTTACCGGTGAACGGTTATCGGTTGTAGTTGCCGGGATTTACAAAGTAGCTCTACTTCATCGGCGTCTTTTTTTAACGGAGGCTCGGCCGTGCCATTCCAGCCCGACCCTCAAAACCTCTCCGGCGCAAACGCCGTCCCACCCGCTCAGGGGCGGGGCAACGCATCAGCTGCGCCCGATAAAAAAGGCTTGATCCTCGCCGCCGCGTCCATAGCCGCCTCCGTTGCCGCGTGGTGGTGGATATGGAGGCTCATATCCCTGTTTTTCGCGGACAGGCTCCCCAATGACGCCTATGTCATCATATACCCGGTCGCCTGCCTTGAGGCCGCCATAGCCATCTTCGTAATTACCGCCTTGCTCGTCAAAGAAGGCTGGATCGTCCTCATCGCCTCCGTAATCTGGGGCATAATACCGTTCGTTTTTTCACCGGCGGCGGGCTATGCGCGCATGGCCGTGGTTGCAACCGTCTTTTTCACGGTATACGCCGCGTTCCGCGTCCGGGGCGAGATGGGGCTTATCATAAGGCCGTCGCTGTGGAGGCTCTTCAAGGCCGGCGCCCCGGGCTTTTTTACGGCCGCGTCAATCGTCATCGCGTTCTACTCAGCGGCGAGTTACAGGCCGGGCGCTGACATAGCCGGGACGTTCATACCCAAACCGGTCTTCGATGTCATGCTCAAGGAGATTACCGGGACCGTCTCGCCGCGGTTCGCGCTGCCGATGCGGCTTAGGCCGTCGGACGATAAAACGACGGACGTAACCGTTGTGGTGCCGAGGGGCAACGAGACCGTCGACGAATATCTGAAGACCGTCGCCATTGAGCAGATGTCCACGCTCCAGCCTGAGGAACGCGCCATGGCCGAGGCCAACCTCGACGCGGTGGCCGCGGGCCTGCGTGATGAATTGTCGCGCAGGGCCGGGATGCCGCTAACCGGCAGGGAACGGCTGGGCGACGTCATCTACGGCATATTCGCCGCGCGCGCCGAGGCCGCGCTCGCGCCATACAAGGAATCCCTGCCCATCGTAATCGGCGCATTGGCGTTCGTGACCGCCAAATCGCTCTCGATTCTTGCGTACTACCCTACGCTCTTCCTTACTTTTATCTTGATTAAGGCGGGCCAATGGATGAAGATATGGAAGATGGAGAAGAAGGAAGCGGCCGTGGAGAGGTTCACCCTGTGACAACCGCCGCACAAAAACAGGAGGCATATAGTTATGACGAAGACAGCGTTAAGCGTCAGGACGTTTCAGAAGACCTGTATCGGCTTGTGTTTCGCGCTCGTGGCCATAATCGCCGTCAGTTGCGGCGGCCAGAAGACGACGGTCTCTAACGACCCCTCAGCCCCACTCTACCGGGCGCAGGGCGTGGACTTCGGCTCTTACGAGACCGCCGTAATCCAGATGAACGACGTCAGCACGAACAACAACAAGGGGGTCGACGAGGTAAAGGCGGCCGCCAACCAGAGCCTTGAGACGTGGCTCAGGCAGTCCGGCATATTCAAGGGCGTCAAGAACGACGCGGTGGACGCGAGCGGCCTTGACGTTGATCGTCAAGGGCAAGGTCTCGGTCAACTGGGGCAGCCGCGCCGCTCGCGCCATAGTCGGCATGGGCGCAGGAAGGGCGACGATAGCCATCACCTACAACGTCTATGACAAGGACACCAACAAGCTAATCGCCAGGATGGACGTGTCCGACGTTATGACCGGCATGAGCGGTCAGGCATGGGGCGGAAGCGCAAAGGAACTCGTAAGGAACGGCACCGAGAAGTGGAACAAGGTCTTTGTGAACAACGTGCTGAAATAGCTGTGCGCGGCTTGCCCCCGCAATAAACGCGGGGGACAGGCCGCTCATAAGACTAAGCCGTTCATTTTGAAAGAGGCCCGATTATGTATCAAAAAGAAGACTCTGACGCAATTACCCGCGTCATAACCACATGCCTGAAAAGACGCAGCAGCAGTGGTTTACAACCTGTTGCAAACCTGAACCAGCCTAAGGAAGCTCTGATTTATTTTGTTTTTGTCATTGCGAGGAGCGCGATTTACAAAGTAGCTCTATTTACGGCGCGGCAAATAGAGCTACCTTGTAAATCACGTAACCCATTGATTTACCTATAGGACGAGATTGCTTCGCTGCGCAATGACGGCTATGTAATAAATCAGAGGTTCCCTAAGTAGTTTTTCTCCTCCCCTTGCTTTTTGAAAGAGGCTGGGGTTATTCTTTCGGAGGCTTGGCCGCCCCCCCAGCCCCCTCTTATCCCGCAAGAGACGCGCGGGCCTGAGGGGAGTCCTTACCCCTCCCCCCCAAGCCGTAAGGGGCACCGCCATAAACGTGTCCAACACGGTTGCGACGGCCGGCTCGGCGCGACCACGGCGTCCTGTCAAGTTCTATCTCTCCGCCGACGCGCTTTTCTACGGCGGAGACGTGCTCCTCGGACAGCGTTCCGTGGGCGCGATAACCTCGGCCACGCCATCGTCGATGACCAAGTCACTGACGATACCGGCAACGACCGTGCCCGGCTACTACAACCTCATCGCCCATGCCGACGCAACGAACACCAACGCGGAGTCGAATGAGACGAACAACGCCGGGGCAAGCGCCGCGGTGTCGGTGGGGCCGTAGGGGCGCAGACCGGATATTTTCGAGTAGAGACGAACGCAAAAGGAACGGCCCTCCACGGATTATCGTGGAGGGCCGTTCCTTTTACCGGCACAAACATGGGACAGCGTTCAGTGCCTGCCCCCGTGCGCTATGTCGCTCATTACAAAGGCGTCCACTAATTCAGGGTCGAACTGGGTGCCCTTGCACCGGACGATCTCTTCCTGCGCGGTCTGGGGCGTCAGGGCGGTGCGGTAGGGCCTCGTCGAGGTCATGGCGTCGTACGTGTCGGCTATGCTGAATATCCTAGCCACGAGCGGTATGTTCTCGCCGTGCAGTCCGGCCGGGTACCCGGCTCCGTCCCATCTCTCATGGTGATAAAGCACGACGGCCTTCTCCGTTGACATCAGGTTCAGCGGACGCAGTATCTCCTCGCCGCGAAGCACGTGCGACCTCATTATCTCGCGCTCGTTGATGGTGAACCCGCTCCTCTTGAGAAGTATCTCGTCGCGCACGCCGATCTTGCCGATGTCGTGGAGCGGGCCTGCGAAGCTGATGGAATCGAGTATCTCCTGCTGGCAGTTGTAGGCACGGGCGATCTTGAGCGCGTACTGCGTGACCCTGTGCGAATGGTCTTTCGTATACGTGTCCCTCGCGTCAAGGGCGTTTATGAGCGAATTTATCGCGCCGACTATGCTTGAGAAGATGTTCTCGGACAGGGCGATGTTTTCGAGCTTGAGAGAGGCCTTCGCGGTCAGGTTCTGCAGGAGGGTTATCGCGTCGGACGTTACCTCCCTGCCCGCCTCCTTGCCGTTGATGCCCAGGAGCACGACCACCTCGCGGTTGATAGTCAGCGGCGCTATGAGGAGCGGGCGCCTCCCGGAGGCCCTTACGCCGTCGGAGACAAGCGGGGAGAGTTCGCTGCCCTCCGGCATGAGGTATGAATAGCACTTGTTCCTGACTATGCTCCTGAACGGCTCTCCCGCGGCGGGGAACCTCGTGCCTATGAGCGCGGCGCCGTCCTTGAAGCCGCTGGCCGCATGCACGACGAATTCGCCTGACTCCGGCTCCGAGGTCATAATGAACGCGCTCGTCGAGTCTACGACGATCTGCGCGATGTCCATGGTCTTTCTGTAGATGTCCTCTTTCTCGTTCACCTCGTCGAGGGTTTCGCTTATCGTATGGAGTATGGAGAGTTCCTTTATCTTGTCCTCGAGCCGCCTCTTGGCCACCTCCGGCGTATTGCTGCTTACATGAGGCGTTGCCTGTCCAGCCGTGGCCGCCTCCGCGTTGGCGCGGAGCATCTTGGCCTCCTCGGAGGCCTTTCTGACGATGACCTCAAGCTCTTCGGCCTTGAACGGCTTGGGCAGGAAATCCACGGCCCCGTCCTTCATGGCCTCGACCGCGAGGTCGATCGAAGGGTATCCGGTGATCATGACCACCGGTATGAACGGCGCGGACTCCTTGGCCTTGGCGAGGAGGTCCATGCCGGTCATGCCCGGCATGTTGATGTCGGCGAGCACGACGTCATAATCCTGGCTCCGTCTGAGCGCGGCGATGGCGTCCTCGGCGTTGCCGAACTCGGCGACCTTCCAGCCCTTGCGGGTCAGTATCTCGCCGAGCGCCTCGCGCACCCCGTCGTCGTCATCGACAAGCATGATCCTGATCTGGTCTATCACCGCTGCGCCTGTGTGCACCAAGAGACTCCGATGCCGATATCGTAAGAAAAAAAACGGGGTGGGCGTCCGTGCCGGACTCGTCAGA
This sequence comes from Deltaproteobacteria bacterium, assembly GCA_016219025.1. Lineage (GTDB taxonomy): Bacteria > Desulfobacterota > GWC2-55-46 > GWC2-55-46 > GWC2-55-46 > JACRNO01. Next base: position 8,020 of record JACRCM010000066.1, read on the forward strand.
CCTTCAACGCGAATTTATTCTTCAAAAGCCTGTCCGCCTCTTTTACATATTCCTGCTGTTTGAAGAGATCGGGGCTGTCCTTGCCGGGCGCAGCCGTGGCGCGTCCGGTCTGGGCGCCGATGCCGGCCGCCGCGGAATTATTCGCGGATTCGGCGAGCGCGGCCTTCAGTTGAGCGATCTCGGCGTGCGCCGAGTGCAGTTCATCGAGGAGTTCCTTATTCTGCGCCATCAACCTGATCCATTCGCACGCCTTCTTTATGACGATCATCAACTCGTCGAGCCTGAACGGCTTGGCGATATAATCATACGCGCCCGCCTGAATGGCGTTGACCGCCGTCTCTATGGTGGCGTACCCGGTGATCATTATCACCTGTATGTCCCTGTCCAGTTCCTTGATCCTCTGAAGAAGGACGAGACCGTCCATCTTCGGCATCATAAGGTCCGTAACGACGATATTATACCGCTCCATGCGGAGTTTTACCAGCGCGTCCTCGCCGTCCTTGGCGACCACGGCCGTATACCCCCAGTCCCTTACGGCTTCAATCAGGAGTTCCCTCACGTCAGGGTCGTCATCCGTGATCAATATCTTGAAATTAACGTCCGTCATTTTGGTTATCGGTTATAGGTTATCAGGTTATAAATTTAGGGATAGCGGGTCGTCCTCAGCCTTTATTCCTTGCGTATACCGCGTCGGTTATCGCGCGCTCGATTATCCTGACCGCCACCGCGTCGGGGTCAATCGCGTAGGTGCCGTTTTGCAGGACGCCCTTGACGCCGTCCACCTTCTCGGCGCGAACCTCCGGGAGCGCGTCGATAAGTTTTCTCGCCTTCGACAGTTCCCTTGCGCCGGCGGATATGTCTACCCTGTCGGCGTTGCCGGGCCTTGCGGCGGCACCCTGATCCATCCTTGCGCCGGCGTCTACCTTGCCGGACTGCGCGACTGCAACCGGGGTTGTCTTTTTATCCCTTATCTTCATATATGGATGCCTCTGGATATTGATCGTTCATAAGCTATGAACGACCAGCTTTCAGTGCGCATAATACTTAATATATCGGCCGCCTCCGGAAAAACTTTAGGCCGAGGAAGCCACAATTTCCGGGAGTAACGACAAAAATTTGACGGACTTGAAGAGGCAACGAAGCGGACGTAAACGGCATTTTGCAGGGAAAGACGTGGTTTTCTAATACAGCGGAAGTCCCCGGTCGAAGGCGACCTTTACATTTTCAAGTATCCTGGCGATGCCGTTATCATCTATGCCGAGCGTCTCGCCGAGGGTGCCGAAGGTCACGTCCGCGCCCGCGCGCATGGGCGCGCTAATGCCGAGCCTCAGACACATCCTGTCGGCAAGGGCGACTATCGACACGAGGTTATAGATATAGCGCTCCTTGAGTATGATCTCCGGGTCGTCGAAATAAAGTATGAGGGATTCAAAGACGTCCGGGAACCCCCACCTCCTGACCATGGCGGCTCCGACCTCCCTGTGGGTAAATCCGAACTCCTCCTTGCAGGCGTCGGAGAAGGAGATGCCCTCCTTGCGCGCCCTATCCAGCGTCCTCCGGTAGGCGTCGGGAAAGCCGTTTACGATGGCGGCGGAGCCGGCGTCATGCAGGAGTCCGCCGATAAAGGCGTCTTCTACGTCGGAGAGTTTCGTGTGCCGCGCGATTATGCTTGAGGCGATGGCGGAACCCATCATGCCGCGCCAGATAGCCTGTTCGTCGTCCCCAAGCCTCTTGAAGAGTCCCTTGATGGACGCCGCCACGACGATATTCCTGACCGCGTTGAAGCCGAGGCGCATGATGGCGTCGGAGAGCGTCGGAGGCGTAAGACCGCCTCCGTAGAAGTCATAATTGGCGATGTTGAGTATCTTGGCGGCCAGCGGACCGTCGCAGGATATGAGCCGTTTGACCTTTTCCACGGATACGTCCGGGCCGAACAGGAGGCTCAAAACCTTCCGGGCATTGTCCGGCAGGGCCGGTAGTTCCATCCCATCCAAGGCGTCGTTGCTCACCTTGCACGCTCCCAATGTTTCAACGAATGCCCTGAGGCGCGCAAATACCGTAATGCGCGCGCGCCATGCGTGATGCGGCATACGTTGTGCCGTTTGCGCGTTTCAACGGCAACGCATCGCAATCGTTCATAGCCACGCTCCGCCCCGAAGGCTCATGTTTGAAACAAAGCCTTTTCACCTTTACGTATCACGTATAACGCACACGCATCACGCTTTTTTTATTCCGTTTTACGCCTTGGCGGTGTCCCTGTTCATCTTGAGCAGGGGCGCGGGGCGCTTGGACGCGGTCTTTTTGACCTCGACCGGAAATTCCGCCCTCGGCTCAAACCGGAGTTCTCCATGAGCGGAGACGGAGAACCTCGTCACGAGGTCCTTGAGTTCGGCGGCAAGACGCGCCATCTCTCCGGTCGCCCTGGAGACCTCTCCTATGGCCGAGACGTTCGCCTTGGCCACCTCGGCTATCGAGTCCATGTTCTGGGTTATCTCGTCGGTCGTGGACGACTGTTCCTCCGCCGACGTGGCTATGTGGCTTATCATGTCGGTGACGTTTTCCACGCCTGAGACTATGCGCTTCAAGGCGTCTCCCGCCTCGTTGGCGAGCTTGACGCCGTTTTCGACCTTGGCCGTGCCCTCGGCCATCGCGGTTACGGCCTTACCGGTCTCGGTCTGTATGGTGCATATCATCCCGCTTATCTCTTTCGTGGCCTTCGTGGTGCGCTCGGCGAGTTTCCTCACCTCGTCGGCCACAACCGCGAACCCCCTGCCCTGCTCCCCTGCCCTGGCCGCCTCTATCGCGGCATTAAGTGCAAGAAGGTTGGTCTGGTCGGCGATGTCGTTGATGACGGAGACGATGGTGCCTATCTCCTCCGAGGACTTTCCGAGCTTCTTGATGGTATCCGCGGTGACGGACGTTGACTGCGCGACCTCCTTCATGGCGGTTATGGCCTGCGTCACCACGTCTCCGCCCTTGATGGCGATGTTCTGGGCGCTCCTCGCGGACTCGGAGACCTGCTGGGAGTTCTTGGCGACCTCTATGACCGTGGCGTTCATCTCCTCCATCGCCGCAGCGACCTGCACGGTCTGGCCTGACTGCTTGTCCGCGCCCGTGGCTATCTGCGTGGCCGAGGCCGAGAGCTGCTCGGATGCCGAGGCGAGCTGACCCGACGAATCGGCTATCCTGCCGATGACGCCGGACATCTGCCCGGCCATCTCGTCAACGCTCCTGCCGAGCTCGGAGATCTCGTCCCTCATCTCGAAGCCCATGAAGGTGAGCTTGATGTTCGCCCTCTTCGTGAGGTCTCCCCTGGCAAACCCCTCCACCGTCTCCTTGACCATGATAAGCGGCGCGAGGAGATGCGCGTTCGTAAGATACAAGAAAAAGACCGCCAGGGCGGCGGAGACGAGTATGCCCAAGGCCATGATGAGTATGCCCTTCATGGCGGATTTGCCGGCCGCGATGGATATCTCGGAGGTGAGACCCTCCGCCGCGGTGACCATCTGCGGCGTATGCGCGTTGGAGAGTTCATTGACCTTCCTGGCAAAGACGTCCTTGTTCTTCATGCCCTGCGCTATAAGGGTCTTTCTCTTGGCCCATAAGACCTCTGCGTCCCTGAATTTGGCCAGCATGTCAGCGTGTTTGACCGGCTTGAGTCCGAGTTCCGCGCTTCCGTCCCTGAGCCCAGCGAAGGTCTTCTCGAAGTCGTTCATGGTGGTCTTCAAGTCTTCCGAGACCGCGTCGAGTTCGTAGTTGGAACGCGCGTAACGCTCCATGAGGTAGGCCATCTTGGCGGTCCTCATCCTCTGGAGACCGGCGAGGTCGATGGATTTGCCGTAGGACTGGTCTTTGAGCGCCACAAAGCCCTTGACGATGGCGTTGAGCTTGTCCACCATCGGGTACGTCGTGGTCTCGACCTCGATCATTATGTCCGAGAGGTGGTCGCCTGCGTCCATCGCCTCGTCGAGCGACTCGCGCATCTCCTTCCATTTCTGGTTCACGACATCGAGCTTGGCGAGCACGTCGGGCTCGGTTATGGCCGGATAATCGCCGGAGCCTGTCTTGAGCCGTTCAAGGACGGTTCCGAACTCCTTTTTCTGCGCCTGGAATACCGCCTCAAGCGGCTCCTCACCGTTCATGATGTGGCGGTTCAGGATATAATTTATCTCAACGGCCCTCTTTCTGAGCGACGCGACCTCGACTATCTGCGTGTACTTCCTGCTCATCCCGCCCACCAGAAAGTATATGATGGGTATCTGGATGAAGAAGAGCACTATCAGAAAAACGTAACTACCCACGAGACGCGTCTTTACCGAATAGATGTTCATCCTGCCTCCTTGACCGGCACGACATGGCGCGTTTGATATCAGGCTAAGGCGCGCTTATCCCTTTCCATCTCTACGATCAACGGCGTTTTTATATGACAATCTCCCGGAGGCGCGCCGCTTTATTGCCGCGGGGCATCCGGGCGCAAACGTCAAGCGGCGGTCACCACGTTGCCAAGCGCGTCCTTCTCAGAGCGCGTGAGTATCCTGGCCACGTCGAGGAGTATGAGCAGTCTGCCGTCGAGCTTGCCTACCCCTTTTATGTAATCAGATTCGATGTTGGTCACGAGCGCCGGAGGGGGCTCCACCGTGTCGGCGGATATGCGCAGCACCTCGGATACCGCGTCTACTTTAAGCCCTACCGTCCTGTCGTCCACGTCCACGACTATGATGCGGGTCTCGTGCGTCTTTGCGCCAGCGCTCAACCCGAAACGCTTGCGCAGGTCAAGCACCGGTATGACGCGGCCGCGGAGGTTGATGACCCCTTCGACGAAATCAGGCGTGCGCGGCACCCTTGTGAGTTCCATGTGCCTTATTATCTCCTGCACCTTCAAGATATCGAGAGAAAATTCCTCGTTGCCGAGCCTGAACGTAACGAGCTGCAAAATCTCCTTCTCTTTCTTATCTTCCGTCAAGTTAGACATTGGCGCCTCCTGTTGTCCGGCCAAGTGATGAACACAATACGCAAAGCACATCTACTGCATGATACGTAAGACATTTCAACTGCTTGCCAAGTATACCTGAGCCGGTTTATACCTGCAATGGCGCTCCAGCAGACGCAATCCCTGCGCTACCGGGCCTGACCGTCAATTATCGTGCATATAGGATTATTAACACAATATCCACAGCATATCAATGAAATAATCGACTGCGCCTCATGGCCGCCTCATATCATATTCACTATCTCGGCGGCTATCTTGTCGAGCGGCGCGACCTTGTCGGCCAGCCCGGCCTCGACTACCGCCTTGGGCATCCCGTATACCGTGCAGGACTCCTCGTTCTGGGCTATGGTCTTGCCCCCGGTCTCCTTTATCGCCCTCATCCCCTCAAGGCCGTCGTGCCCCATGCCCGTCAATATGACGCCCATGGCCCTGCCCGAAAAGCTCTCTGCGACCGACGTCATGGCTATATCAACCGACGGCTTGTAGAGCGAATTGAACGGGTCGTTGCTTATCTCCACCTGAAAGTCCGTTACCCCGCGCCGCCTTATCCGGGTCTGCGTGCCGCCAGGCGTTAGGAATACCCGCCCCGGAGTCACCTTTTCGCCGTCCTCGGCCTCCTTCACGGGTATCTTGCACAGACTGTTGAGCCTCTCGGCGAAGGCGCCGGTAAACGCCTTGGGCATGTGAACGGCCACGAGGAACGGCGTGCCGATGTCTCCGGGCAGGTGCGAGAGCACCTCCTGAATCGCGCGCGGCCCGCCCGTGGAGGCGCCTATGGCTACAAAGCCTATCTTCTGAGTGACGTGCCCGGACGGCGTTGAAAGCGGCGGCTCCGGCCTCCTGTAGGCGCGCAGTCCGTGGAGCCTGTTGGCCTTCCTGCCGAGCGCCTTTATCTTGGCGATAAGCTCGTCCTGAATCTTGAGCATATCGAGCGCCGAGGTCACGAGGTTCTTAGAGATATAGTCCGCGGCGCCCTTGTCCAGGGCCTCGAACGTCGCGTGCGCGCCCTCGGTGGTGAGCGAGCTTACCATGAGTATGGGCGTGGGGAACTTCTCCATGATGACCCCGGTCGCCTCAAGGCCGTTCATCCGGGGCATCTCCACGTCCATCGTAATCACGTCCGGCTGAAGAGACGCCGCAAGCTCCACGCCCTCAGCCCCGTCGCGGCCGGAGCCTATCACCTCGATCTCCGGGTCGGTCTCCAGCATCTGCCGTATGATCCGCCTCATGAAGGCGGAATCATCCACGACCAATACCCTTAGCTTTGACACTCTACGCCTCGCCTCCCTTGCGGTTATCCGTTATCGATGGACGGTTATCGGTGAGAGGTTATCCGTTTTTGTCTTTACCGATAACCGATGACCAGCCTCAATTATAACATGTCCCCGCCGCGATGCCGGAGGGGGCCGTCATGCCGGCTCCCTGTTCAGGGTTTCAAGCAGCCCGGCCACGTCGAGTATCAAGATGACGTTGCCGTCGCCTGTTATGCACGCCCCGGCGATCCCCTCGGTGCCCTTGAGATACTCGCCCATCGACTTCATGACGATCTCCTCCTGGCCGTGCAGCTTATCCACGAGCAGGCCGAACGACCGCTCGCCGACCCCGGTGATTACGATGTATTTCCAATCGGACGAGGCGGCCCCGGACGGGCGGTCCACGAGCGACTCAAGCCTTATGATGGGATAGACCTTCTCCCTTATGTGTATGACCTCCTTGCCGCGCACGGTCTTTATCTCGGAACCGGTCACCCTGATGTTCTCTATGACCGTCGAAAGCGGGATGCCGTAGACCTCTCCGGCGGCCTCCACCGTAAGCGCCTGAATGATGGCGAGCGTAAGCGGCAGGCGGAAGGTTATCCTCGTGCCCTTGCCGATCTCGGAGTCGATGTTTATAACGCCGTTGATCCTCGTGATGTTCGTCTTTACCACGTCCATGCCGACGCCGCGCCCGGAGATATTGGAGACCTCCTTGGCCGTTGAAAAGCCCGGCATGAATATGAGGTTCAGACATTCCTTGTGCGACAGCGCATCCGCGTCCTCCCTGGCGGCAAGCCCCTTGTCAACCGCGGCCTGCCTGATGACGTTGGGGTCCATGCCCCTGCCGTCGTCCGATACCGACACGATTATGTGTCTGCCTTCCTGATATGCGCCGAGCTTTACGGCCCCGGCCCTCGGCTTGCCCGCCGCCTCCCTCGCATCCGGGGGTTCGAGGCCGTGGTCAACGGCGTTCCTTATGAGATGGACGAGCGGGTCGCCGATCTCCTCGATGACTGTCTTATCCACCTCGGTCTCTTCACCGCTTACGGTCAGGTCTATTTCCTTATTGTTGTGCCTCGCAAGGTCGCGCACCATGCGCGGAAATTTATTGAAGACCTTGGCGATGGGCTGCATCCGCATCTTCATTATAGCGAGCTGAAGGTCGGTCGTGACGAGGTCGAGCTGTCCTATAGCCTCTTCCATCTGGCCGGTAAGCTCGGACTCCGAGTAGTTCTCGTTCATCTTGGTCCCGAGGCGCATGAGCCTATTTCTGGAAAGGACCAGTTCTCCCGCAAGGTTCAAGACCGCGTCGAGCCTGTCGATGTCGACCCGGATGCTCTGTTCCTTGTCCTTTGCCTGCGGCGCGTCCTCGGGCCTGGCCTCCCGCGGGGCAGCGGACTCCGCCGGCTCAACAGGGCGCGGCTCTTCTTTTGGAATTGGAGCGGGAGCCGCCGGTATTACCGGCGCCGGTATCTCGTCAGGCGACGGTACGGAGGGCGCGGCGGACTTGGGCGCGGCGCCGCCCAGTATGTCATGGAGCGAGCTTATGACGTGCTCGACGTTTTCCTGCCTTCCGCTCTTGTCCTTTATGTTCCTGAGGATCTTCTTGATAAGGTCTATGGCGTGAAGGAGGGCGTCCATTATCACGGGGGTGACGGTCATCTCCCCCTTTCTGAGCTTGTTGAGCACGTCCTCCGCGGCGTGCGTCGCCTCGACCATCTGCGTAAAGCCGAGGAACCCGGCGGCGCCCTTGATGGTATGCACCGACCTGAAGATGTCGTTCAAGAGCTTCGTGTCGCCGGGGTTCTTTTCGAGGCCGACGAATTTCTGGTCGAGCGCCTCCAGGGACTCGGACGCCTCGGCGACAAAATCATTTATTATGTCGTCCATCTCGTTGGATGAAAATGACATGCAAGCTCCCAAAGGGTTATCGGTTATCCGTTATCAGTTACCGGCAGGATGCGCTTCACGATAACCTATAACTGATGACCGATAACTGCCTACGCCCCAAGTTCCTTCAATATCTTGTCGACCACGTCCTGATTCAGCCTCATGGGCTCGGCGGCGTGCGTCTCTTTGAGTTCGTTGAGCATCTCTTTTTTTTCTTCTTTTTTGATGCTGTCCGTAAAATCGAAGGTTAGCGCGAGTTCGAGGAGTTTGGACTCGATTATCGAGAGGCTGGCTATGACCTTTTTGAGCTTCTGCCCGGTAAGGTCCTGGAAGGACAGATTGGTGAATATCTCCATCAGGTCCCTCTTCTGCCGGGTGTTTATCCAGTCGAGCTGGACGAGCGCCTCGGACGCCTTCGACCTCTCGGGGTCCGGTATCCCGGCCACCCAGCCTGCGAGGGCCTTGATGAGATACTGCGCCTTTTCCTGCTCGAGCATCATGGATTCGAGGAGCGTGATGATGTTGTTGGCCGCGTGTTCGATCTCGCCGGCCACGGCGGTTATCTGTCTCGACGCCTCCGGAAACTTCTCGGAGCCTATCTTTACGGTGGATTGCAGGCTGTCGAGCCCGTTGCGGGTCTTGTCGACGAACCTCACCAGCAAGGAGAGCTCGCCCTTTATCCTCTGCAATGCGTCATTCCAGTTGTTGTCGGCCATGTCCGTGTCTCCTTTTTATATAACGCGCGCGCCGCGATATTTTCAGCCGCCCTATTTGGACGCGGCCTTGACCTTGGCGAGGATGAGATCTATCCTCTCCTTGAGCACCGCGGCCGTGAACGGCTTTACGATGTAATTATTGACCCCGGCCTGCACCGCGTTTATGACGTTCTCCTTCGCGGCCTCGGCCGTTACCATGAGGACGGGCATCGTCCTGATGGACGCCTCGGCGTCCTGCCTGATGGCCGTGAGGAGTTCGATCCCGGACATGTTGGGCATGTTCCAGTCGGTTATTACGAAGTCGAACCTGCCGCCTTTGAGTTTTTGAAGCGCGACGTTGCCATCCTCGGCCTCCTCGACGTTATGATAGCCTATCTCCAGGAGGATGTTCTTTATGATCCTCCTCATGGTCGAGAAGTCATCGACGACCAATATCCTCATGTTTTGATCGAACATTATAATGGCCTCCTTTAACCCGTAACAGGCAACCGGATTATGCCCGCATGCCTTTCATATAACGCATTCTACAGCGTTTACAATAACTTTTCAATCTCATAAAGGAGCCGCTGCGGCGAAAACGGTTTTGTGAGATACGCCGTGACCCCGGCGTCGAACCCCATCTTCCTGTCGGCGTCCCCGGACTCGGTCGTGACCATGATTATCGGAAGCTCCCTGTAGACCTCCTGCCCGCGCAGGCTCCTTGAGAATTCAAGGCCGTCCATCTGCGGCATATTGAGGTCGGTCACCACGAGGTCCACCGGATTCTCGGCCATGACCTCAAGCGCCTCTAGCCCGTTGGAGGCCGCCAATATCTTATAGCCCCGCTCCCTGACGATATACGACAGGAGTTTGCGCGTGGTGTCGCAGTCGTCAACTATCAATATTCTTTTCTCCATCCATCCCCTCCTGCTCCTCGTCAGGCGGTTTGCCTTCGGCAAATCAGCCTGCGCCTGCGCATGTCCGCGACCGTCTTCGTAACCGCTATGATTTCTGATACACCACCGAACGCTCGATGGACACCGGCCTGAAGAGCCTTGTGATGTTGTGCAGCGACTCGGAGAACCCCACGAGCAGGTATCCGCCCTTGACGAGGCTGTCATAGAGGTGGCTGCATACCTTCTTCTTCGAGGCCTCGTCGAAGTAGATGAGCACGTTGCGGCAGAAGACCACGTCCATGCCCCTCACCGCCCTTGTCTCCGCCGTCTCAAAGAGGTTGATGCTCCTGTACTTGACGACCTCCTGCACCCGGCCGTTCACCATGAAATTGTCACCGTCAGGGACGAAATATTTGCGGAGATAGACCTCGGGGGTATTGCGGAGCGAATACCTGTCATACCGGGCGGATTGCGCGGTCTTGAGCACCACGTCGCTCAAGTCGCTGCCGATGATCTCTATGGTGATGCCCATCTTACAGATGAGCGGCTCCTCCATGAGCATCATGGCGAGGGTATACGGTTCCTCGCCGGTCGAACACGCGGCGCTCCAGATGCGGATGTGCTTGCCGCCGGAGGCGAGCTTGGCCTCGATAAGGCGCGGTATTACCCCGCCCTTGAACACGTCGAGCTGCACGGGGTCGCGGAAAAAGGACGTCTCGTTCGTGACGACGGAATTGAGGAGGTGCCTGAATTCGGCCTCGCGCGCCGGGTCGTAGGTCAGAAAATAATAGTAGTCCTCGAAGGTCTTGAGGTTGCGCTCCTCGAGCCTTCTCATCAGCCTGGTCTCCAGGAGATACTTCTTCGTCTCCGCGAACGCGATCCCGCTCCTCGCGTATATGACGTCGCGCAGAAAGCGGAAGGTGTCGTTGGAGAGTTTGGGCTTGCTGTTGAGGCCGAGCGTCAGCATCTCAATATCCCTATTGCCGCCTCGGCGGCGGCCCTGACGTTTTGATCGGGGTGATCGAGATACCGCTCCAGCACCGGCACGGCCTTCATCGAGCCGATGGACGCGAGGGCGCGGGCCGCCGCGGCCTTTACCGGGGGCTCGTCGCCGATGAGGAGTTCCGTTATAGCGGCCTCCGCCTCGGAGGCGCGCATCTCGCCCAGGAGGAGCGCGGCGTTATACCTCACCCAGAGATTCCCGTCCTTTAGCGCGCCCATGAGCGCCAGCCTTATCTTATCGCCCGACCACCCGCCGAGCGCCTTCATTACCGAGAGCTTGACCTCGTCGTCGCCGTCCTTGAGGCCGGCTATGACCGCGTCCGCGGCGTCCGGGATGCCTATCCTCGCAAGGGCGTTGTATACGGCCTTTCGCACGCCGCCGCTCTTGTCGGCGGCCGCGGCCCGTAGACACGCGACCGCCTCCTCGTCCCCTATGAGGCCGAGCCCGCGCGCCGACATCTCCCGCAACTGTTCGTTCGGGCCGCAGAGGAGCGCATAGAACCCGCGCTTTACGGCGTCGGAGGGTATGGACGCGAGCACGTCCGTTATCTCCTCCATGACGTCCCTGTAGACCTCGGCGCGGAGCGACTCAAAGAGCGGCGTGACCGCCCCTTCGCCCGCAAGGGACGCCAGCGCCCTCGCGGCTATCTTCCTGGCGTGGCCGTCCCGGCTGTGCAGGGATTTGGCCAGCACCTCGATCGACCCTATGGAGCCTATCGACTCAAGGGCTGAGACCACATCGCGGAGGTCCTGTTTTCCGGCCGTCTCCATGAGGTCTTCGAGGACCGGCACGGCCTCGGCGGATTTCATGGCGCCCATGGCCCTTACGGCGATCCTGAAATTCTTACCGCCGCGCTTGAGCTCCCCGGCGAGTACCGGCATGACGGGACGCGCGGGGTGCAGCGTTCGCATCGCCATTGATATAGAGACAATGGCGTCGACGATGACCGTCTCTTCATCTTCGTTGATTTCCTTGACGGAGTTGAGGAAACCGAAGACCTTCGGGAGTCCCTCCGGCGTCTTGAGGAGCCCGAGGCCGCGCATGGCCTCTATCTTCACCGGCCTCTCGCACTCGCCCATCGCCTTGCCGAAAAAATCGAAATAGACCCGCCTGAACTCGTCCGAGGGCTTGAAGTCGGACGCCGGGGAGAACGCCTTTTCAAGGAGCTCGACGACCGCGCCCACGCCGCTCAGGACGCCGCTTCTTACCAGCGGTTTGAGTTTGAGGAGGATCCTGGCGGAATCAGCCGGCCCCGCGAACTTGCTCACGGCGTCGACCGCCGCCTCGCGCGCAAGCCCGGAGTCCCGCTCTATGATTTCAAGGAGCCTGGGCAGCGATGCCCTGTCCTGCAGATGCCCCAGCCCTTCTATAGCCGAGAATCTCACCCACTCCTCCCTGTCGCCGAGCGCCTCAAGAAGGACCGCCGCCGAGTCCGGCGCCTTTATCCTGCCGAGGCAGACCGCGACCGAGGCGCGGACGTTGGGGTTAGCGTGATGGAGGAGCCCCATGAGCATCGACACGGCCCGCGCCTCCTTCATACCCGCGAGGATGTCGACGGCGAACTTCACCACGTCGTCGTCAGGGTCGTGGAGGAGCACGGATATCGCCGGGAGTATCACTGAGCCGAGCTGCTGGAGCACCTCTATGGCGATATTGCGGAGCGCAGGCTCGGAAGAGCGCAGGAGCGGCGCGACGCACACGGCGACGGCCTCCCCGCCGATGGCCACGAGAGCGTTGAGCGCGGCCTCCTTCACCCCGGCGTCCGGGTCGCGCAGCACCTCCACGAGGCCGGGTATGGACTCCCTGTCCTTCCGTTCCCCGATGGCCTCGCACGCCGACCTTCGCAGCTCTGGTTCCGCCGAATGGAGATTCGCCATGACCGCGTCTTTGCCGTTCATATCGCCGCCTCTCGCATCTTTCATCTTGTTGTCACGCCCGTTGCCGCTTATTTAAACCGCTTATTGTTTATCGGATGAATGCGAAAATTCTTGAAGGCCGTGTCCCGTCACTCCGCCATAAATCCCTTGAGCCGGGCCTTGAGCCTGTGCATGGTCTGGCTGTGCAGTTGACAGACCCGCGACTCCGTAATCTCCATGACCTTGCCTATCTCCTTGAGCGTAAGCTCGTCGTAGTAATAAAGCGCGATTATGAGCTTTTCCTTCTCAGGCAGGCCGGCCACCGCCTCGGAGACGGTCTTTTTAAGTTCCATGAGTTTGGCCGCCGCGACCGGGTCCGCGCCGTTGGGGTCTTTGATGCAGTCGAGTATGTCCATGCCTTCATCGCTGCCTGCGACGCCCATGTCCTCGAGGTTCAACACGCCCAGGGACGCGACCTCGCTCAGCATGGAGTGCAGCTCTTCCGTGCTTATATGGAGCGCCTTGGCCACCTCCTCGGCCTCGGCCGGCCTGCCGGTGCGCCGTTCCACCTCGCCGTATGCGCGTTCGAGGTTGTTGGACTTGTCCCGCATGGACCTCGTCATCCAGTCCATGCTCCTGAGCTCGTCCATTATAGCGCCGCGCACCCTGATGGAGGCGTATGTGTTGAACTGGACGCCCCTTCCAGCATCGAACCGCTCCAGCGCCTCCATGAGGCCGATCATGCCCGCGCCGATGAGGTCGTTCACGTCCACGTGCGGAGGCAGGTTCACGGCCACCTGGTAAGCGATGATCTTCACCAGGTGCATGTGGTCGTTCAAGAGCTTCTCTCTGTCTATCCGCGCCGTCTCGCTTGTTTTCATGCCTTCCGGGTTACGGGCTGCTAATATCCCTTGTTCACGACGTTTCGCCAGAAGAGCTGCATCCCGCCCTTGATGCCGGTCGGCGGCGCGTGTTCGAGCGCTGCTGCAGCGACCTCGCGGAAGCACGCGCTTGCCCTGGAGTCGGGGAAGAGTTCCATGACCGCCTTCTGCCTGGCCACGGCCTTAGGCACGCATTCGTCCTGGAGGACGCATCCGAGATAATCTATCGAGACGTTGAGGAACCTGTCCGCGGCCCCGCATATATTGCGATAGACGGCGAGGCCGTGTTTTTTCGTCTTCGCGCAGTTTACGATGAGCTTGAACGACCGTTCCCCGTGGCGTCCGAGGAGCACCTTCATCAAGGCGTAGGCGTCGGTAATGGCCGTCGGTTCCGGCGTTACAACGATGATTATCTCGCGGGAGGCGGCGTTGAAGAAGAGCACGTTGCCGGATATCCCGGCGGCCGTGTCTATGAGCATGAGGTCGAACGCGCCTTCCGAGGCGGCGTAGGACTCAAGGTGGGAGATGACGGCGAGCCGCTCCCCGGCCCCGAGGTCGGTAAGCTCGCAGACCCCGGAGCTTGCGGGGAGTATCTTTATGCCCGCCGGCCCGTCGACCACTACGTCCGACATGGCCTTCTCGCCCCGGAGCACGTGCCCTACGTTGTATTGCGGGGCCAGTCCGAGGAGCACGTCGATGTTCCCGAGGCCGAGGTCGGCGTCGAGCACCAGACACCTCTTGCCCGCCCTGGCGAAGGCTATGGCCATGTTGACGACGGCGTTAGTCTTGCCGACGCCGCCCTTGCCGCTGGTAACCGAGATGACCCTCACCTGCGCCTGATCGCCGCCGCGGGCCGGAGGAGAATTTTCGTTGGATGCGTCGTTCATGATTCAGTTATCAGTTATCGGTTGTCGGTAATGCTAAGATGCTCAGGCTGCCTGTTACCGGTCTTGTCCTTACTGATAACCGATAACCGTCCACGGATAACCGTTTAAAGGCTTACTACCTTGAGCGTCTTTACTCCGGCGTTGGGGACGATTTCATTATACGACAAGACGGCTAGCGCGGGCAACGCATTTTCAACGAGCCTGCGGACAAACCTTCTGGCCTCAGCTGAGACGAGCACGACCGGCTTTACGTCCCTGGACGCCGCGGCGTCGAGCGCGTCCTTTATCCCGCCGACGATGCGCTGGGAGAGCGCGGGCTCCATGGCTATGAGGATGCCGCCGGGCGTGGGGCGCGCCGAGGACGTTATGGCGTCCTCTATCTCCCGCGTAAGCGCTATGGCGTGGATGACCCCGGCCTTGTCCTGATGGTCCCTCGAAATCCTCCGCGCAAGCGACGCCCTGACGCATTCCGTCAAAACCCAGGCGTCGAAAGGCTCATCCTTGCCCTCCGGCGGCTCGGCAAGGGTCTCCAGTATGGTCTGAAGGTCGCGTATCGACTCGCGCTCGCGCAGGAGATTCCTCAACACCTTCTGTATCCCGCCGAGTCCGGCGCGCAAGACCGCCTCCGCCGCAAGCGCCGGGTGCGTCCTCGCGGCGGCGTTCATCAGGTCCTGGGTCTCCTGACGCCCAAGGAGTTCATGCGCGTGACCCTTTATCATCTCCGTTACGTGCGTGGTAATGGCCGCGGCGTGGCTTACGACGGTATACCCGTGCGCGCGGGCGCGCTCCCCGTCCGCGTCCTTCACCCATACGGACGGCAGTCCGAAGGCCGGGTCAACGGCCGGTATGCCCTCTATGTTCAGCGTGCCTCCCCTCCTCGCGTTGCCCGGGTCGACGACAAGCGAATGGCCGGCGAGGAGGCGTCCACGCGCGGCCTCCACGCCGCGCAGATGGAATACGTATTCGGTCGGCCCAAGCCTGAGGTTGTCCCTTATGCGTATGGAGGGCACGGATATCCCTGTCTCCTCGGCGAACTGCCCCCTTATGGCCCTGAGCCTCTCAAGGAGTTCCCCCGCGCCCTCGCCCGCGTCAGCGTCTATGAGCGGTATGAGGCCGTAGCCTACGTCAAGGCCGAGCGCGTCCACCGGCGCTATCCCGGCGTCGGGCTGGGGAGCGGCCACGGCGGAGACCAACGGAGCGGCGTCCAGCGCGCGCGTCTTCGCGCCAAGGTAGACGAGATAGCCCATCCCGGCGGTGGCCGCGCCGAGCGCGAAGAACGCGAAGTGGGCGAACCCGGGGATGAGGCCGAGGGCGAACATTACCGCGGAGGCTATGAATATCGGCTTGTGCTGGATTGTGAACTGTCTGCCGATGGACTCGCCGAGGCCGTAGTCGGCGTTCACGTGGGAGACGGCAAGACCCGCGGCGGTGGAGACGATGAGCGCGGGTATCTGCGCCACCAGGCCGTCGCCGATGGTAAGGAGCGTATACGTCCTCGCTGCCTCCGCTATCGGCATCCCGTGCTGGAAGACGCCTATGATAAGGCCGCCTACGATGTTTATCACGGCTATGAGGATGCAGGCTATCGCGTCACCCCTTACGAACTTGCTCGCCCCGTCCATCGCGCCGTGGAAATCCGCCTCGCGGCTGACAAGACGCCTCCTCTCCATCGCCTCGGTCCCGTCGATAAGCCCGGCGTTCAAGTCCGCGTCTATCGCAAGCTGCTTGCCGGGCATGGCGTCGAGCGTGAAGCGCGCCGCCACCTCGGCGATCCTGCCCGCGCCCTTGGTTATCACAACGAAGTTTATTATCACGAGTATCAGGAAGACCACGAAACCGACGGCGTAGTTGCCGCCTACGGCGAACGTCCCGAAAGACCTTATCACCTCTCCGGCCGCGCCCGGACCTTCGGAGCCGCGCATGAGTATGAGCCTCGTGGACGCGACGTTGAGGCCTAGCCGAAGAAGCGTCGTAAGAAGAAGCACCGCCGGGAACGTGGCGAACTCCAGCGGCCTCCTCACGTATATCGCAAGGAATAGGATGACGAGAGAGGCCGTTATGCTGAAGGCAAGGCCGAGGTCGAGGAGAAACGGCGGCACCGGCAGTATCATCAACGCGACTATGGCGATGACGCCCGCGGGCAGCGCGAGTTCGTAGCCCCTTCTCATGCTCAGTATGTTTTCCGTCATGTCCGCCATAATCGTTTCCCTGTTTCAGTTACCGGTTGATTCGCGGCATCAGCCATTTTTCCTTCCGCTGACCGCCTCTTGCTGCGCCCTTCTTATGCGCTCGCGCAGGGCCGGGTCGCCCTCTGACTCTCTGAGTTCGGCCATCAACTCCTCCCTCGTCACGCGCAGGCTCCGCTCGAACGCCCATCTCTCATACGCATAATCGAGCGCGGCTATCGCAAAGAGCGCCCAGAGGCTCTTCCGCATCATGGCGAAGACCATCGCGCCCATGTATCCCATGACCCCGGCAGGCTCCATGTCCACGAGCGCCGGGAGCGCGCCCCACTCCTGGGCCGCGCTTGCGTAGACGGCATAGCCGATGACCGCGGCCTTTAATAACGTCTTTGCGGCCGCCGCGCCTGATAAGAGCCTCTTGACGCCGTTGAATGGGTTCAACCTTCCCGCATCGGGCGCGAGCGCGCCGGGCGCGGCGAGAAACCCGTTTTGCGCCATGTACGAGAGCGCCGCCGCGACCGGCAGCATGACGACGGGCGCGGCAAGATAGGCAAAGGCGTAAGCCGCGCCCCGCAGAAGCGCCGCGCCGTGGTCTACGGTCATGCCGCCGGGGTTTAACAATGCGATTGCCTTGAAAGACCTCTGCATCAGACCGGCCGCGCCCATGAGCATCCATGCGCCGGCATAATAAAAGAGGAGCACGCCTGCAAGGGCTACGACAAAGGCGGCAACCTCCCTTGAGACCGGAGCCCTGCCCACGCGGCGCGCCCTCTCTCTGCCCTGTTCGCTCGGCGCCTCGGTTCTTTCTCCAGCGTATGACCGCGCGTCTTCAGACGGCATGACCGCCCCCCGTTGCCAAGACAGTGATGCCATCGAACATCCTGTCGAATATCATCGCCAGCGCCGCCTCGAAAGACGAAATGGATAACATTATCATCAACAACCCGGCGGCGATGGCGGCCGTGAACATGACGGTAAGGATGTCCAATCCCGGAACGGAGCGCGCGACTATCACGCACGCGGCGTTCACGAAGAGGCTTACGGCGATTATCGGGGCCGATAGCTTGACGGCTATGATGAAGACCTCTTTTGAAAAGACTATCATGCGCTCCATGAACGCGGGCGCAAGGACGAAGGCGCCCGCCGGGGCCGCCTCGAAACTCCTCGCAAACGCGCCGATGACCATGAGGTGTCCGTTCATGCTAAGGAAAACGAGCACTGCGAAGACGGTAAAGAACCTCCCTACCGGGCTGCGCATCGGAGCGGACGCCGGGTCGTATACGGCCCCGAGCCCAAGGCTCATCTGCGCCGATGCAACCTCTCCGGCGTATTCGACCCCGGCGAATACAAGCCTCATGGCGAAGCCGATGGCCGCGCCCGCGACCGCCTCGCACGCGATGGCCGCGACGAATAACGCCGCATCTGTGGAAGCGCCCTCTTTAACCAGCGGCGCGATGACTACGGCCAACGCGAACGCAAACCCCAGCCTTATCCGCAAAGGCGTCTCCCCTGCCCCGAAGACCGGCGCGGTCAGGACGAGCGCGCCCGCCCTGGCGAGGACGAGGAGAAAGACCGCCGGATTGTAATCCATGAATCGGATGAATCCCATTTGACAGCTCACTTTATATAATTCGGCATGTCCATGAATATCCGGCTTGCGAACCTCGTCATCACGTCCAGCATCCACGGCAGCGCGAGCAGGAAGACGGCGAAGACCGCCACGAGCTTGGGCACGAACGAGAGCGTGGCCTCGCGCACCTGCGTCACGGTCTGCAGGACGCCGACGGCGACGGCCGTAACGAACGCCGCGCCGATGAGCGGCATGGCCAACATGAAGGCGGTCTGCACAGCCTCCTTGCCTATATTTGCTATCGCCTCCGGCGTCATATCCGCCTCACCCGTTGAAACTACGCACAAGAGAACCCACTATCAGATACCACCCGTCAACGAGAACGAAGAGCAGGAGCTTGAATGGCAGCGACACGACGGCCGGCGGCATCATCATCATGCCGAGGGACATTAGCACGCTCGCGGCCACCATATCGATGACCAGAAACGGTATGTATATGAGGAAACCTATCTGGAACGCGGCCCTGAGCTCGCTCGTGACAAAGGCCGGGATGAGCGCGAGCGTGCCCGCGTCCTCGGGACGCGCGTTGTCCGGGGCCTTGGCAAGCCTCTGGAACATCTCCAATTCCTTGGCCCTCGTGTTCCTGAGCATGAAGGCGCGCAGTGGCGCCATGCCCTTCGTAAGCGCCGTCCCGGCGTCTATCCGGCCCCGCATGTAAGGGCCAAGCGCGTCTTCGTTCACCTTCGATATGACCGGCGACATGATAAAAAGGGTCAGAAAGAGAGAAAAACCGGTGATTATCTGGTTCGCGGGCGCGTTCGGGATGCCGATGGCCTGCCTGAGGATGGCGAAGACCACGGCGACCCTGGTGAACGAGGTCATCAGGAGCACGAGGCCGGGCGTGACGGACAAGAGGGTAACGAGGAGGATTATCTCCACCAACGCCGCCTCTCCATGCCGCGTGCCTGTGCCGAGCGTCACCGAGAGATTCAAATCCCCGGACGCGGACGCGGCCTGCGCCGCGGCGCCTGAGGCCAGGAGCGCAAAGGCCGCAAGGATTATAATGGCAAGCCGTCTTTTCATGTTGGGAAGACCGTTAAACCCGTTTGAACAGCCCGAACAACCCGGCGCACCTGCCGTTGCCGCGCCTTCTGAGTTCATCCGCCGCCTCCGGCCTTTCCACCTTCATCACCATATTCACCGAGGCCGGGGTGACGCCGAGCACGATGACCTCTCCGGCCACGTCGACAACGGTGAGACTCTTTTTATGCTCAAGCTGGAATACCCGCAAGACCTTGATGGGTTCGTCCGCGTCCATGCGGCGCAGCCCGGCCCTTTTCATAAGACGCTTCAGGCCGTAGAGAAATGCGCCCAGCATGACCAGCACGAGCGCCAATGAGAAGAACGCCTTGAGGAGCAGGTAGACGTAAGAATCGGTCATCATTTGAGCCTCTGGGCGCGTTCTGACGCGCTTACGACCTCGGTGAGCCTGACGCCGAACCGCTCGTTGACGACAACCGCCTCTCCCTTTGCCACGAGCTTGCCGTTGACAAACACCTCCAAAGGCTCGCCCACGGGTTTATCGAGCTCGACTACCGAATGTCTAGCGAGCCTGAGAAATTCGCGCACCGTCATCTTCGCGCGTCCTATCTCGACCGAGACCGCCACAGGAATGTCGAGCACCATGTCGAGGTTGGGGGTTGCATCCTCGCGCCCGGCATCCGCCGCGTCCAGCCTCGCCGTAAGACCAACGGAGGCAATCGGATTATTGAGATTGTCTTCTGACATTTTCAGATGCCTTGCGCGCCGATGCCGGTTATCCTAACGGCGTAACGGCCTCCTACCGCGCCCGGGGCGGCCAAGAAGACCGGCTGCCCGCCGGCCGTCACGGGAAGCGGTTCCCCGGCTTTTTTGTCTATTTCGATGATGTCGCCCGGCCTGAGTCCGAGAAGGTCTCCAGCGCTTATAAGCGCGGTTCCCAACTCGGCGGTCAGCACGAGCGGGGTTTCCATGAGGAGCCCGGTCAAGCGCCCAGTCCAGCGCCGCCTCTCCGTCTCATCGCATAAGTTCACCAGCCTGTGCCGCATGGCGGCAATGGCATGGAGCGGGATAGCGATCTGAAATCTCCCTGTCCCGCCGGCCGCCTCGACCCTGAAAGAAGAGAGGTGCATGGACTCCGGCCCGATGCCGCCGGGGTTAAGACCCCACCGCTCGAAACGGACGCAAGAGAAGGCCGCGCCGGTTGCGCCCTTCCACGCCTCGCTTATTACATCTAAGAGCGTAGATGCCGCCCTCTCTATTACCGGGCGCGTGGCCGGGGTCAAGACGAAGTTGCCGCGCAAGCCGCCTGCGGTCTCGCCGCCGAAGTAAAGCTCGACGATAATCTCCGCAAGGGCGGCGTCGATTATAAGCGCGCCTGTACCCTCAAGCGGGGTCATGGCAAAGACGCAGACGACCGCCGGGTTTCGGGATTCCCCGGCCAATTCCGCATATCCGGCAACCGATACGCCCTCCGGCGCGACGGCAACGGCCCTGCCTGCAAACACGCCGAGACGCGGCGCGGCGGCGCGGCCAATCCCTTCGTTTATCCGATTGATCCCCGGAAGCCTTAGCTGGTCGATCCTCTCCATGAAAGAAAGGTCGTAAAGACTGTAATCGCGTTCGACCGCATCAGCAGAGTCCGGGTCGTCACCCTGCGGCAAGACGCCGTCCCGAATGCCGCAGAGGAGCATATCTATCTCTTGTTTTGAAAGTAACGCCATCCGGTTCCCGTTTATGCTAAGGACATAAACCACACAACTATAGACATAGCAATACCCGTGCCAGACGCGCAGTTAGAAATAGACTGCGAGAAGAGCCGTAACTAGCCGTAAAGTCAATGGTTTATACGTGCGGGCAATCAGGTCAAAAAATGAGCTGGGTTTGAGACAGGCTAGCGTCAAAGGATTGAACCTGATAACGTCATTATTATGACAGGAACAGGCTCGTTTAGACGTGACGTAGAAGACAAAGGCTGCATCCTGGATTTAAACCTGAGAAGGGTGAATAAGGATAGCGAGGCGGCAATGTTTTTAAGCTGGTCTGGATTAGAAATTGGGGTCTTGCTGTCCGTCGTCCTCGTTCCAGAGCTCGTCGAAATCAGAAGAGCCGGAGCAATCGGGGCTATCCGTAAAGTTCCGTCCCGCGCGCGCGCGTTCCTGCTCGCAACGCAGTTCCCTTTGCGCCTTAATCGCCCGGTTATGGCGCGTCTGGGCGTTTCCTTCGTTATCATCCTTGAATATCGGGTCGGGCTCAACCGGCGCGTTGGCCTCGGCGAGCCGTTCCTTCTCATCGGCCTGCCGCAGACACTCGTCCCGTTTGGCCGGGTCTGTCTCTTGCGCGGCCTGCGCCCTCAACCTGCCAGCCGATTCGAGATACTCGTCCTGGATGGTCCTGGCGGCAAACGCGGCCCCATGGAACGCACAGGGCACGATGACGAGGGATATGATGACTATGACCAATCTCTTCATAACGTCCTCAATTCATGCAATTATAACACAAAACCGCGTGGCGTATCAATAATCCCGAACAGGCTGCTGAAAAACTCGGAATGCCGTTATCCTTCAAAGCGGCACCCCGTTAACGCGGGCGAATACACCGTGCCACTATCCTTCAAAGTGGCGCCCCGTTAACGCGGGCGAATACACCGTGCCACTATCCTTCAAAGTGGCGCCCCGCTGTGCTTGGCCGCGATGCAGTCGGCAAGCGTGTCGAGGGATTTGAAGTCCTCCGGCCCGGGAGCGCCCTTTACCTGAACCGGGTTGAGCGCGTCGAGTTTCAGGCCGGACAGCATGGAATTTATCTGCTCCACCGCCTTCCCGCCCCAGCCATAAGAGCCGATGACCGATGAGAACCTGAGCTTCGGGCGCAGGGCATTGGCAAGAAACGCCGCGGATATGACGTGCGGATGGGCGCCCGCGAGGATCGTCGGCGTGCCGAAGACTATCGTAGCCGCGTCCACGAGAGACATGGCGAACTCGCCTAAGTCGGTCACGGCAAGGTTGAAGAGGCGCGCCTCTACGCCGTTCCTTGCAAGCGCCTCGGCAAGGTATTCGGCCATAATGGCCGTTGACCCGTGCATCGTCGAGTATGCGATGACCGCGTCATTGGATAGTTTTTCCGAGGTCCATTCGCCGTGGTATTGCACGACGCGGTCCGGGTTTGTGTGAACCGGGCCGTGAGACGGCGCGATAACGTCTATCTTCAGCTTGGCGAACCTCTCAAGGTGCCTTCGGATGTTGGCGCGGAACGGCATCATCACCTCGGCGTAATACCTCCTGGCCGCCACGCATACGAGGTGATCGTCCTTTTCATAAAGACCCTCGGCGGCGAGGTGGGAGCCGAAGAGGTCGCAGGTAAAGAGCATCCTGTCCTCCCGCAGATACGTGGAGGCGGTCTCAGGCCAATGCACCCACGGCGTGTGCATGAATTCGAGCGTCTTGCCACCCAGGTCGAGCGTCTCGTTGTCGGCGAGCGCGCCTATCCTCTCGGCTGGTATCCCAATATGCACAGAGAGGAGTTCCTTGCCCTTTGGCGATGCGAGGAGCTTCGCCTCGGGGTGCCTTTCCATTACCGCTGGTATGGCCCCTGAGTGGTCCTGCTCCGAGTGCTGAGAGATGATGTAGTCTATCCTCTTCACGCGAGAGAGCCTTGCAAGAAGGACGCCGGTCTTCGTGGGGTCGACCCCGTCAATGAGGGCCGTCCTTGTCCCGCCCTCCACAAGATATGCGTTGTAGCTGGTGCCGTTGGGAAGCGGTATGAGCCCGTCGAAGAGCCTCCTGTCCCAGTCCGCGGCCCCCACCCAGAAGACCCCGTCGCTAATCTTTCTCGGTTCCATAAATGCCTCCGTTTTACAAACCGTATAAAAACGCCGCCGCCGAACGCGCCCTGCCTCGCGGCCACGGTCCACGGTCACGGCATAGTCAAATATATCAAAGAGTCCGCTTGAAGGCAAAGATGCCGGCGAGGATGGTCAGGGCGGCGAAGCCGGCGAGAAAGAAGATGTCGCCCCTTACGGCCGCGATGCCAGCCCCTTTGAAAAAGAGCGATCTCAGCGCGTGGACGGAATAGCTCTCAGGGTTCACGGCCGCAAACGCCTTGAGCCACGCAGGAAAGGACTCCACCGGATATATCGCCCCGCTCGGAAAGAAGAATATGACGTTGAGGAACCCGCCTAGCACGCCGACTATCCTCGGATGGCCTATCCTGCCCATGATGAGGAACATCAGCCCCTGTATCCCAAGCGTCGAGAGCATTATCACGGCAAGCACGAGCATGGCCGAGCGGGCGTCGAGCATCCGCCACAGCGGGATGCCGGATATGAGGGCACCGAGGAAGAGCACGACGAGCGCCAGCGTGGTGGTGATGATGAGCCCGCTCGCCACAAGGCCGACGACCATGTCTTTTTTGGTAAGCGGCGTGAGGAAATAACTCTCGTCAACGCCGAGAAACCTGTCCATGACCAGATTGAACGCGCCGGTCATCATCGCCCCGAGGAATATGGCCATGATGACGACCCCGGGTATGAGCGTCTGGTCGTAGTCTATCTTGCGGTATATCTCGACCCGGCGCAGCGCCGGGACCGCGCGGTTCTCCCTTATCCTGACGAACCCCGTCCTCACCTCCGGCAGCGCCCGCGCTATAGCGGCCTCAAGCGTCTGCGCCGATATCGTCTCGGCGTTGTCGAGGAAGAGTCCCAGCTCCGGCCCGGTCGAACGCTCGATTTCGGCGCTCCAGCGCGGGGGTATCACCAGCACCGCCTTGTACGCGCCGTCGCGCAGCCCGCGCATCGCGGCCTCCTCGTCCGGGGAGACCGTAAGCCTTACGGTCCTCGTGCCGGACTCGATGGCGCGAAGGAGCTCCATCGCGCGCCTTGCATAAGGCCCTGCGTCCTTGTCTACGACCGCAAGCGGCAGGTTCTTCAATTCGCCCTGGAAGGAATTTCCGAGTATGACGAGGTATATGATGGGCATGAGTATGCTCACGCCCACGACGATGGGGTTCCGCGCAAATTTGCGGAGGTCTCTTTCTATGAACGCAAGGAGGCGCATGGCGGTTATCGATTTAAATACCGTGAGCCGTGACCGTGGCCGTGAAGGATTTAGCGCCGTTCAACCTGCCCCCTACCGCCCGAACCTCGTCGGGATACCCGCGCCGAGGAGGAAGCTCACCTTCTTCGCCTCCTCCTCCCTTATCGGCCTGCCCGTATAGTGTATGAATACGTCCTCGAGGGTCTGCTCCTTGAGCACTACCCGCGTCACCTTCGCGCCGAGATTTTTGAGACCGTCCACCATGACCGGTATTATCTCCGCGCCGTTGCCGGTCGATGCCACGAGCACGTCGCCCCGCGCCAGGCACCTCGTGACCGTGGGCAGCGCCCCGGCGAACTCCACGGCGCGCTCGGCTGCGATGCCTGCCACCGTCACCTCCAACACGTCCTTTTCGGGTATCTGTTTTTTAAGACCCTCGACCGTGTCGAGCGCGACTATCTTTCCATAGTCTATTATGGCCACGTGGTCGCACAGGGACTCGGCCTCTTCCATGTAGTGCGTGGTCAGGAGTATCGTAAGGCTGTCAAGGCTCCTGAATTTTTCAAGAAGCTCCCATACGACGTGCCGGGACTGCGGGTCAAGACCGATGGTAGGCTCGTCCAGTATGAGTATGAGGGGCTTGTGCACAAGGCCGCGCGCTATCTCAAGACGCCTCCTCATGCCGCCGGAATACGTCGCTATCAGGTCGCGCGCCCTGTCCTTGAGACCCACGAGTCCGAGAAGCTCGTCTATCCTTTCGGCCCGCTCTTTTCTGGGCATCCCATAGAAGCGGGCGTATATGTCAAGCGTCTCATATCCGGTAAGGTCGAGGTCGCTCGTCATGGCCTGCGGCACCACCCCGATGACGTTCCTGACCGAGCCGCTCTCACGCACGACGTCGAAGCCGCCTATCGCCGCGCTCCCGCCAGAGGGCGGCAGGAGCGTGGTAAGTATCCTTATGAGCGTGGTCTTGCCCGCGCCGTTCGGGCCCAGAAGCCCAAAGCAATCGCCGGACGGTATCGAAAGCGACACGCCGCCAAGAGCGGTTATCCCGCCGTATTTCTTTACAAGGCCGGTTGTCTCGATGGCCAGCGTCATCGGTCCCCTGCCCCCTGCTTTTCCCCCCCCGCCTCACCTATCCTCACCGTGGCCGTCATGCCCGGCTTTAACGCGCCGTCCGGGTTCGCAAGGCGCGCCTTGACCCTGAAGGTCTTTATATCCTGTCTGCCGCGCGTCACGTCGCGCTGGGTGGCGAAACCCGCGAGCTCGCCTATCTCGATGACCTTGGCGTCATAGACCTTCCCCCCTGCCCAGTTCACAAACACCTTTGCCAACGCCCCGAGCCTGACCCTGTGGATATCGGTCTCCTCTATATCCACCCTGACCCAGACGTCCGCGAGGTCGTCAACGGTATAGATGGACTGCCCGGGGGCTACGGTCTCGCCGAGTTCAAAGGATTTATAGACCACCACGCCGCCTATCGGCGCGTTTATCACCGCGTCCGCGGCCCCGGTCTCGGCCACCCCTATCCTTGCCTCGGCCTCGGTTACGCGGGCCTCGGCGGTCTGGATGCGGGACTGCGCGCCTTTTATGCCAAGTTCCATGTTCTTTACGTTCGCGCCCGCCCCGCGCCTTCGCGCAAGGGCCGAGACGCGCTCCGCCGCCAGCGCGTCATATCTGGTCTTCGCGCCGTCCATGTCCTTCCTCGATATGAAGCCCCCTGCGAAAAGCCCGTTGGCGCGGTCAAGATCGGACTTTGCCTCCGCCGCGAGCGCATCGACCCTCTTTACCTCGGAAGCGGCGGCATCCGCCTCCTGCCGGGCGCCGTCGAGGGACGCCTTCGCGTTCTCAAGGGAGACCCTTACCTCGGATGCCGCCTCGGCCGCGCTCGCAACTCCGGCCTTCGCCTCGGTAAGACGCGCGTCAAGCTCGGCGCCGTCGAGCCTTACGGCAACGGTCCCCGCCTTGACGTGATCGCCCTGGCCGCAGCAGAGCCAGACAATTCTGCCGGATATCCGGGAGGATACCTCAACCTCGGTGGCCTCGACCTCGCCGGTGGCCTCTATGTAGTCCACGGCCTGCTGGGGCCGCAAAAACTCCATATACGCGATTGCCGCGGATATCGCCGCAACGGCCGCTATGACCGCGATTGTGACCCTGACGCGCTTTGAAGCAGGCATTAGACAATCTCCATGAACCAACCCGACCGACGCTTTACTGAGCATACCAGAACAGACGGGTCTTTTCCATGCCCGCTGGCCGCAAAAAGCTCAGGGGTTATAGACTATGCTATAACCCCTGAGCTTTTGGCCGTCTCTAAAAATCGCTCTTTTCCCCGATCTCTGCGTCAGGCCGAAAATAAAAATGCTCACATATTAACATATATGCTGCGCATTTTATTTTCGTCCTTTCCATGAACCGGTCTCGTGAAAAATAGCTGATTTCAAGAGACAGCCTTTTGGCAATTCTGGTCGGGGCGAGAGGATTCGAACCTCCGACCACTAGCACCCCATGCTAGTGCGCTACCAGGCTTCGCTACGCCCCGATTACCTGAACGCCGCGCGAACGCGCGGCGGATGGATGGATGTCTATAGTTCTATTTTGTTACCCCAACGCCTCTTTTATCGACTGGAGGTCTTTCTTGATCGACTTCAGCGTGTTCTGATAAAGCTCCTCGTTGAACGGGAACTTCATCTGGTCTCCGGCGCCGGTCTTGACTTCCCGGAGTTTCTTCTTCGCGCCTTCGAGGGTGTATTTTTCCTTATACAAAAGCCTCTTTATTTCAAGGATCGCCTCCACGTCGCGCCGCGTGTAGACCCGCTGCTTGGTCAGGGATTTTTTCGGGCTTATTATCTTGAACTCCGCCTCCCAGTACCTGAGCACGTGCGGCTTTACCCGCGTAATCTTCGCCGCCTCGCCGATCTTGAAATAGAGCTTTTCGGGTATCCGCGCCATAGGGTATTTTTAATCTCCGCTCCCCGGTACGGACGCCGTCTTCAGGCGTCAGCGGGCGCAGAGGTGTTTATGGCCTTTTTAAGGAGCTGAGAGGCCTTGAACGTCATCACGCGCCGCTCGTCTATCGTTATCTCCGTGCCGGTCTGCGGGTTCCTGCCCCTCCTGGCCCGCTTCTGGCGTATGGTGAAGTTCCCGAAGCCGGATATCTTGACCTTCTCCCCTTTCTCCAACTCGGCCTTTATGCTCTCAAAAACCTCTTCGATTACGGCGGCGACGTCTTTCTTGGAGTAGCCAACCTTCTCAAAGACGATGTCGACTATATCCGCCTTGGTCATATTCTCCTCCAGCCATGTATCCAGTAGTCGCAGGGCACAATTTTAAAGACGCCGATAAAATAGAGCTGATTTGTAAATCCCGGCAACTACGATTAAGACCGCCCGCTATCTTATCACGGCGCCGAACCTGGAGGTCAATTCACGGCCCACCAGGCCGTGCAGTTCTTCGACCTCTTCATACCGGAGCGTGCGCTCCGCGGACCTGTAGATAATCCGCAAGGCCATCGAGCGATACCCAGGTTCAATGCCTTCGCCATAGTATACATCAAAGACCGAAACCCTTTCAATAAGTTTCGCATCCAATCTTTCGATGGCGCGGATTATTTCTTCGTATGGCATGGACTCGCCTATTACAAAGGCTATGTCCCTTGCGGATTCAGGGAACCTCGGTATCGCCGAGTAATGAGCCGGGCTTGCCGCGCGGGCTATCGAGGCCGCGTCCAACTCGAAGATATAAACCGGGCGCTTGAGATCAAGGCGCGCATTCACGCCGGGATGCGCCTCGCCGATATATCCCGCGTTCGCGCCGTTAAGCTCGATTGAAGCGGACTTTCCAGGATGCAAAAACACAGGGGCGCCCTTAGGATTGAATGCGGCGCTCGCGGCGCCGAGCTGACCAAGGAGCCTCTCCACCTCGCCCTTGCAGTCGTAGAAATCAACCCGGTCTCCCGGCGCGTTCCATCCTTCGCCATAGCGGCTCCCGTGCATGAGTCCGGCTATCTTCCAGCGCTCCTCCGGCAGCTTCTCTCCGGGACGGGTCTGAAATACCGGGGCTATCTCGAATATCCGCACGTCCGCGTTCTTCCTCTGGAGGTTGTAACAGAGGTTCCCAAGGAGCGACGGCGCAAGGGACTGCCTCATGACCGAAAGTTCATCCGAGAGCGGGTTCAGTATCTCCACTGGCTCCCCGCCGCCTGCGAGCTCAAGCATCCGGCGCGACACGAAGCTGTAATTGACGACCTCTGAAAAACCCGCGCCCGCAAGGACGGCGGCGGCCCTGGTCCTAAACCGCGCCGACCCCGGAATCTCAGGCGTTACAAGCCTTGCAACCGGCGGGTGAGGCGGGATATTATCGTAGCCATTTATCCTCGCTATCTCCTCGATAAGATCGGTCTCGCAATTGAGATCGACCCTGAAAGAGGGCGGCGTTGCCGTCAATACGCCCTCGCCCGCGTCTTTAGCGTCCATGCCGAGCCGTTTGAATATATCCAAGCACGCGGCCCCGGTCAACGCCGTGCCAAGCAGGCTTTCGGCCCTCTTGACCCTGAACCTTACCGGCTCCCTGCTCTGTTTTTCCTTGCATACGTCTATCACGCCCTTTGCAACAGCGCCACCGGCAAGCCTGATTATCATATCGGCGGCCATGTCAATGGCGGCCCTTGCGCCTTCGATGTCAACCCCGCGCTCGAACCTGTAGGATGATTCCGACGGCAACCCGGTCTTCTTCGCGGTCTTTCTTACGGAGGACGGGACGAACCACGCTGCCTCCAATAAAATGTCTTTTGTGGCGTCCGAGACCTCGCTGGCCTTGCCGCCCATTACGCCCGCGAGCGCCACCGGGCCGTTTACGTCCGCTATCACGAGCATGGACGGGTCAAGGACTCTGGCCTTGCCGTCTATCGTCTCCAACCGCTCTCCATCGGAGGCGAGTCTTACGTTTATCCGGCCTCCGCCCACCTTCGCAAGGTCGAATGCGTGGAGCGGCTGTCCGGTCTCAAGCATTACGTAATTGGTGACGTCGACGACGTTATTTATCGAGCGGATGCCCGCGGCCTCAAGCCGCGCCTTGACCGCCGCCGGGGACTGCCCGATAACCGCGCCCTTTATGACCCTCGCGCAGTATCTCCCGCACGGCGCGCCCTCGGCGATGGAGACCGATACAAGCCCGTCTATCGTTGCGCCGGTTTCCTCAACCCTGATTTCTTTGTCTTTAAACGCCGCGCCGGTAATGGCCGAGAGTTCCCTTGCAACGCCCCTGATGCTGAGAAGGTCGGCGCGGTTAGGCGTTATGCTGACCTCAAGGAGCGCATCCCTGCCCCCGAGGATAGCGCCTATCTCCACGCCAAGGGGCGTATCAGGCGGCAATATCAATATGCCGTCCGAGGCGTCTTTAATGCCAAGCTCGTGCTCCGAGCACATCATGCCCTCGGACTCGACCCCGCGTATCCTCGATTTTTTTATCTTTATGCCGCCGGGAAGCTCGGCCCCTGGCATGGCGAGCGCGACCTTGTCGCCCGGCTTCATGTTCTTCGCCCCGCAGACGATGGAGTGCGTCCCCTTGTCCGTGCGGACGCCGCAGAGCGAGAGCTTGTCGGCATTAGGGTGCTTGACGACGGTCAAGACCTCGGCTGTCACGACGTTGGCTGCCGAGACGCCGGTCTCGGTAACGGACTCGACCTCGGTGCCCGACATGGTAAGCGCCTCAGCCGCCGCCTTTGGGGACGGAAGACCGGCTGCATATTCTTTAAGCCAATTATAGCTGCAGGGCATGGTTAGGTTGCCGGTTAAAAGTAGATGCCGTCCCGCCAGTCAAGCGGGATTTTGCTTAGGATGGGCTGAGCGCAGCCCATCGGCTGTTGCGTGCAAGTTGTTGATGGGCTTCGTCCCTCAGCCCATCCTACGGCTTCCAAAGGAAGACTAAGGAAGCTCTGATTTATTCTTTTTTCCTGTCATTCCGAGCGTAGCGAGGAATAGAGCTACTTTGTAAATCGCGCTCCTCAGAATGACAGACAACGGGATAAATCAGAGGTTCCCTAAAACTGTTTTAAAAACCGCAGGTCATTCTCAAATAAGAGCCTGAGATCATCTATGCCGTATTTGAGCATGGCGATCCTCTCGACGCCGAGGCCGAAGGCGAAGCCGCTATACTCCTCGTAGTCGTATCCAACCGACCTGAAGACCTCTGGGTGTATCATGCCCGCGCCGAGTATCTCAAGCCAGCCGCTCCCCTTGCATACCCTGCACCCGGCGCCCTTGCACAGGACGCAGCGTATGTCCGCCTCGGCGGAAGGTTCCGTAAAAGGAAAAAACGACGGCCTGAACCTGACCCCGGTATCCCGTCCGAAAAAAGTCCGCAGAAAATCGGCGAGCACGGCCTTGAGGTTGGCGAAGGAGACGCCCTTATCGACCATGAACCCCTCCACCTGATGGAACATGGGCGAATGCGTCACGTCCGAGTCCCGGCGAAAGACGGTGCCAGGGGCAATGACCCTTACGGGCGGCCTCTTATTCTCCATTACCCTTATCTGTACCGGCGAGGTATGGGTCCGCAGAAGCACGTCAGAACTCACGTAGAACGTGTCCTGCATCTCCCTGGCGGGGTGGTCTTTGGGGATGTTGAGCTTCTCGAAGTTGTAGCTGTCGAGCTCTATCTCAGGCCCTTCGGCAATGTCGAAGCCGAGGCCGAAGAAGACCTCCTGTATCTCTTCCATCACCTGCATGACAGGGTGTCTCTTGCCGAGTGGCATCGTCCTGCCGGGCAGGGTAACGTCAAGCCGCTCTTTTGCAAGCGCGGCCTCCTTCCAGCGGCCCTCAATGCCGCCGATGAGTATGGCTATCGCGTCTTCGAGCCGCGTCTTGGCCTGGTTTATCGCCTCGCCCGCGGCCTTTCTGTCTTCGGCTGGAAGCGCGGCGAGTTCCTTTAGAAAGCCGGAAAATTCGCCCTTCCTCCCAAGGTATCTCGCCTTGAGCTGAAGCAGGGCGTCCTTATCGGAAGCCGCGGCTTCAATGGCGCGTTCCGCCTCTTTCGCAAGGAGTTCCAGCCGCTCTTTCATACGCGGCCTCAGGCCGCCAGCGCGTGCTTCGCGGTCTCCACGATCATGGAAAACCCGGCCGGGTCCTTGACCGCCATGTCCGCGAGCGCCTTCCTGTCCATCTCGACCTTGGCCTTGAGGAGCCCGTTTATCAAGAGGCTATAGGTAAGCCCAAGACCGCGCGACGCGGCGTTGATCCTCGCTATCCACAGACTCCTTATCTCGCGCTTCTTGGCCTTCCTGTGCGCGTAGGCGTAGACCATCGCCCTGTCAACCGCCTCGGTGGCGATGCGGTAGAGCTTGCCCCTGCCCGCCCTGAAGCCCTTGGCGGCCTTTAAGACCTTTTTCCTGTTCTTCTTGGCGTTTACGCCTCTTTTTACCCTCGGCATGACGTTACTCCTTCCTTTTTTGCTTTTGCAGGCTGCTGAAAAACATCCATCTGCTTCGTTGTCATAGAGCTACGATTTACAAAGTAGCCCTATCTGTAAATCCGCGCTCCTCACTGCGGCGCACT
Organism: Deltaproteobacteria bacterium; assembly: GCA_016219025.1. Lineage (GTDB taxonomy): Bacteria > Desulfobacterota > GWC2-55-46 > GWC2-55-46 > GWC2-55-46 > JACRNO01. The sequence continues at coordinate 39,751 of JACRCM010000066.1, forward strand.
ACAGATGGAGCTACGACTTACAAAATAGCTTTATCTGTGAAATCGTGCGCCTCATAGAGCTACTTTGAGACCCCTGAAAAAGCCTGTTTTTTGTCTTTCTGAGGAGCGCCTTTGCGACGAAGAATCTCGTAACATATTGAATTGCCTAAGCGCGAGATTCTTCGCTGCGCTCTGAATGACACTCTTTTGAGGGTTTTTCAGGGGTCTCACTTTGTAAATCCGTCGCTCCCCTATTTA
>JACRCM010000067.1 GCA_016219025.1 Deltaproteobacteria bacterium
AGTTTTTTCATCGCCTCCGGCACTTATGGCGCGTGGCGCGTTCAAGAGAATATCCGCAAGCGAGAAGTTTGAGCATCGCCTTTGGGTCATGCCCCGGGTTGCCGACCTTGTGGTCGTCGTGGATGATGCCGAGTTCGCGCCGATTAAGGGCCTCTACGAAGGCGTCATAAACGCGGACAGGGTCAACGTCCGATCCTCGTGACGCTCGCATTATACCGCATTTTATGCGAACCCAAGAGGGGGATTGCGACACGGCCTCTGGGCGCGGGACCGAGAGGGGGGTAAGCGGCATCTTGCCGATATCGTTTGACATAACCACGGCATATCTGTTACTTTAAAATATGATATGCCGACACAGAACGTAATCATCATAGTCGTCCTTCTCGCCGCCTCGGCGCTCGTCTTGAATCTGCCTTTCGGCTATCTCAGGGTAAACACTAAGAAGTTCTCGGTCATGTGGTTCCTCTACATCCATCTGCCGATACCGTTCATATACGTATTGCGGACGATGGCGGGCATGAGTTATCGCGTCATACCGTTCATCGTCGCAGGCGCGGTGGCCGGTCAGTTCATCGGCGGCAGGATAAACAAGGCAAGGAATGCGCAGAATGCCTGAGAAGCGCGGCAGGAGGCGGGACAAGGCCGTCTCCGGGCCGTTTGCCCTGAAAGACGTCCTCTCCGCCAGATTCGCCTACCTGGGTCTGCCGGCCCGGCTCAGGGAATACGCGGTGATGAAGGTCTGGCCGGGGTGCGTGGGCGAGGGCATCGCGCGGCGGGCCGCGCCGATGCGTCTCATGGGCGGCGTGCTGTATTGCACGGTCTCATCTCCGGTATGGATGACCGAGCTTGCCTATCAGAAAAAGGAGATAGCGGCCAAGATAAACCGCGGGATCGGCGAGGCGGCCGTCAAGGACATCATATTCAAGCTCGGCAACGTGCCTGAACCAAGCGCCCCAAAACAGGCCGCGCCCGTCATAAGGCGAGAGGTCAGCCCGGAAGAGCGCGGCGTCATCGATAGGGATGTTTCAGTGATAAAAGACGACGGGTTGAGAGAGCTTATCAAAAGGGTCATGCTGAGGTCGAAGGAACAAAGGCAGCAAGGCACGCTGAAATAAAGGACTAAGCCTTCCCATCTTCTCTTCGAGTAAGGATAGTCTCTTCTATTGACAGCCCGCCTTCGGCCCCAAGCTCTATCATAAAAAACTTCGCAGTTGCGTCCGCCTTCGCGCGCATGAAGCGCAGTCTCTTTGGCCTGAGCGCGGCGGCTCCGCATTCTTCGAGCATCTCCTGAAGCCTTGCAACCGGATAAACGTAGAATATCCTTCCGCAGGCGCCCGCGAGGCGCCGGGATACGCGCAGGAGTTCTGTAAGGGTGGCGGACTCGGCCCTGGCGGTCTCGCGCGCCTCAATCGGGCTCGGTCTGCCCGCGCCCGCCTTCCTGTAAGGCGGATTGCTTATTACGACGCTGAACGCCCCTTCTGGATAAACGTCCGCAAGGGCGCGGAGGTCGGCGTTCATCACGGTAATCCGGTTCTCAAGTCCGTTTCGCGCCACGTTCTCCCGCGCCAATCCGGCCATGTCAGGGTCTATCTCCACGCCTACGATATGCGTTGTCAGGGTCTTTGCGGCAATGATGATTGGCATGACGCCAGCGCCCGCGCCAAGGTCTATTACCCTGGCGTCGGCGCTTATGGGGAGGATGAATTCCGTCAGAGAGAGGGTGTCGGACGTGAGTCTTTGACCTTTTTGCGGTTATATAAAGGCGTAGGGCCCGATATGCTCCGGCCTTCCGAATGGGGCGGGCTTGTCTTGCTCCGTATCTATCATCCTGCGATATTATCGTCTAAACCCGTTCGCCCGTGCCTTCCACTTCGCCGTCGAGGAGGTTTATCGTCAGGCCGGAGAGGAGTTTGGGATAGAAGTAGGTGGATTTTTGCGGCATGACGTGTCCGGCCAGGGCCACGGCCTTCACCTGCTCGATGCGCGTCGGGTTTAGGATGAACGCCATCTGGTTGTTGTCTTTTTTCGCGCCGTCTATGGCCTCTTCACTGTTCTTGACGTATACGAGGTTGAGCTGCTTTTCCTGAGCCTCCTGACCGATGCCGAGCATCTTCGAGAGTATAAGGGAGTGCAATACGGTCACGTCGAGCGCCTTGAATACGTCCGGTATGCCAGGCCCGAAGACCTTGTCCATCACGTCCTTTGACCGGAGCGTCAGTACGTAGTATGCGTCCGCGCCGCGCATGTAAAGGCCGAAGGCGATGGCTTTTTTGCCGTTCTTTTCGACCTTGTTGAGGAACTCTTTTCTGGCGGTTTCTCCGTTGTCCGGCGCGCAAGGCATCTCCTCAAGGTCGAAGTATGGATTGCATTGGCCGATGAACGCCTTGGCGTCGAACCCGGCCAGACCGCGTATCACCCGGTGGGTCGGCCATATCGTCATGCCCTCGTCGTCCATGTTGGAGAAGTACATCATTATATAGTTGTATGCCTCGCGTCCGGTGGGGTTCTTCGTCTTAGCCAGCTCCTCGCGCCGGTAGTTGAGCGCGGTCTCATATCTGTGGTGGCCGTCCGCGATGAAGAGCGGTTTGTCCTTCATGGCCTCGACCGTCTTCGCTATGACGGCCGGGTCGTCTATCCTCCAGAGCCTGTTTTCGATGGCGTCGTCGTCTTTCACGTCGATTATAGGGGCGGCGTCCTTGATCGCGCCTTCGAGGAGGCGGTTTATGCCGAGCGAGGGTTCCGAGTAGAGGGAGAATATGCACGAGAGGTTGGCGTTGGTCGTCTGCATGAGCCGGAGTCTGTCGGCCTTCGGGCCGGAGAGCGTCTTTTCGTGCGGGTGGATGCCGCCCTTGCCGAACTCCTCAAGCCGGGCGAGCGCTACGAAGCCCTTGCGCGTCTGCCTTGCCCCGTCCTTGAGCTTATAGGTTTGCGTGTAGAAGTAGACGGCCGGACGCTCGTCCCGCGCTAGCACGTTGGATGCGAGCCAGTCTTTCAAGAGCGCCGACGCCCTTGAATAACGGTCGTTGCCCTCATTGTCCGAGGGGCCGGTTTTATTGAGGTCGATCTTGACGAAGTTGTGCGGGTCTCTGGCGTAGAGTTCGTCCTGATACGCCGGGGATATCACGTCATAGGGCGGGGCCATCACCTTGTTCATGTCCCTCACGGCGGCTGGGTTGTAGACGACGGCTTTCAAAGGCATTATCTCGGCCATTTTGACTCCTGCGTACAGTAGTGTCCGGTAAAAACTGAAAATTCTTTAAAGATTTATGTCTTATTTGCGTCCATCTTTTTAACCGGACAGCCTGCAATAGGCCTCAAAATGGCTATAATAGCATATTTGCACATGTAAAATGGGAGCTCTTACAATAGCTAAAAGCCTTTGTGCGATCAAGATTCGGGTTTCTCCGGACAGCATATATCG
>JACRCM010000065.1 GCA_016219025.1 Deltaproteobacteria bacterium
CGCTTATGCTTAAACGAAAACGAGTATTCGTCATGCCCGAATGTTTCTGCCGGGCATCTAGCGTCCTTAGCGCGGGCGATAAGATAAAGACACTGGATTCCTCCCCGAATGTTTTAGCCGGGGACAAAAGCACGCGGGAATAACGGTTTGATGGACTTGCATTACTTATACAGAAGTCAATAAATAGGGGAGCGACGAATGCCGCACGATTTCACAGATAGAGCTACTTTGTAAGTCGTAGCTCTATTTGTTGTGCGCCGCAGTGAGGAGCGCGGATTTACAGATAGGGCTACGATTTACAAAGTAGCTCTATTTGTAAATCGTAGCTCTATGACAACGAAGCAGGATTTACAAAGTAGCTTCATCGGACGTTTTTCAGCAGCCTGTCAATGCGTTTGCTCAGATTATCGCTGCAACGTCTTAATAAGCGTAGAGATTTCCGTACGGCCTTAGAGACGCTGGATAGAGCTTTTTGAAGGGCTTCTTCATTATTTCATCGAGCGGGAGGTTCATGTCCTTGCAGTATTCGGTGAGGGCTTCCTTGAGCGCCGCGTTGTCCTCGTCGTCGAGTCCGGTTATGCCCACCTCGGCCCCGCAGTATTTTTTGTCCACCTCGCCCCTTACATATATCGCGCCGCCGTGCATCCCGGTGCCGAGATAGTCTCCGGCGAGCGGGGCGCCGTCTTTCGAGTTCAGGCCGAGCAGTATCATGACGCCTCCGGCCATATATTCTCCGAAGAAATCCCCGGCGGTGCCTCCGACGACGATGGTCGGCGACTGCTTCTTGACGCCCTTCATGTGGATGCCGACCCTGTAGCCCACGTCGCCGCGGACGTGGAGCCTGCCGCCACGCATCCCGTACCCGAGCACGTCTCCGGCGTTGCCGTCTATGACGACCTTGCCCGCGTTCATCGTATTGCAGATGTTGTCCTGGCCGTTGGCCTTGATGATTATCGTCGGACCGTCCATGAACGCCGCCAGGTCGTTGCCCGGCGTGCCCTCAAGCGTTATGACCGCGCCGCCGCGAAGTCCCGCGCCTATGTAATACTGGCCGTTTACGCCCTTGACCCTTATTTCCTTCTCGCCCTTTGCCGCGGCCTCGCGTATGCGCTCGTTGAGCGCCCGGTAATGAAGGCCGGCTGCGTTTATCTCAAGCATCGTGTTACCGTCTCCTTTGAATGCCGCCTTATCTTCCCGCGGGCTTTACGCCGAGTATGTCGAGCGTCTGGGCGTCGAGTCCGACCCCCCTCAACCTCTCGCGGTTGCCGCGAAGACTCTCTATGGCGTTTATGCCGAGCGCGCCCAGTATCTCCTTCAACTCGTGTTCCCATGCGTGGATGAGGTTTATGAGCCTCTCGGCATAGACCTCCGGGTCGAGCCTTGCCGTAAGCTCCGGCCTCTGGGTGGTGATGCCCCACGAGCAGTTGCCGGTGTAGCACTTGCCGCACGTGGTGCAGCCCATCGTTATAAGCGCGGCCGTGGCTATGGCCACCGCGTCCGCTCCCAGGGCTATGGCCTTTGCCGCGTCCGCGCTCGACCTTATGCCGCCTGCGGCCACGATGGACGCCTCGTTCCTTATCCCTTCCTGACGGAGCCTGTCGTCGACCGCCGCGATAGCGTGCTCTATCGGGATGCCGAGGTGGTCTCTTATTATCGAAGGCGCGGCCCCGGTGCCTCCCCTGAACCCGTCGAGGTATACTATGTCCGCGCCCGCGCGCACTATGCCGGAGGCTATTGCCGCGACGTTATGCACCGCGGCTATCTTGACGGAGACGGGCTTGTACCCGGTCGTCTCCTTTATCGCGTAGATGAGCTGGCGGAGGTCTTCTATCGAATATATGTCGTGCTGGGGCGCTGGGGATATCGCGTCCGTGCCGACCGGTATCATGTGCGCCCTTGCGACCTCAAGCGGAATCTTCTCCCCGGGCAGGTGCCCGCCGATGCCGGGTTTGGCGCCCTGGCCTATCTTTATCTCGACTGCCACGCCCGCGTTAAGGTAGTCCGGGTTGACGCCGAACCTGCCTGAGGCCACCTGAACGATGATGTTGGACTTGTACGGGAACAGGTCTTCGTGAAGACCGCCCTCGCCCGTGTTCATCACCGTGCCGCACGCGGCGGCGGCCTGCGCCAGCACCTTCTGGGCGTTGAGGCTTATCGAACCGAATGACATCGGAGAAAACATCACCGGCAGCGAGAGCTTTATCTGCGGCGGCATCCGGGTCTTGAGCCTCGGCTTGCCGTCGGCCCCCCGCTCGAACTCCAGTTGCGACGGCTTCTTACCGAGATACGTCCGAAGCTCCATCGGCTCGCGCAGCGGGTCTATCGACGGGTTCGTCACCTGACACGCGTCGATGAGCAGGTTGTCGAAGAGTATCGGGTACGGCAAGTCGCTGCCCATGCCGGTAAGCGGGATGCCGCCCGTCTCGGCCTGACGCTTGATGTTCCTGATGTTGTTGTAGCCCCAGCAGGCATTCTGCTTGTAGCGCGTGGGGTTGTCGCGTATCTCTATAGCCTCTTCAGGGCAGTAGTGATAGCAACGGAGGCATTTGACGCACTTCGAGGTGTTGATGAGCACCTTGTCCCAGCCCCAGGAATAGACGCCCCAGCCGCAGTTCTGGATGCACCTCTTGCACCTTATGCACTTCACCTGATCTATCGTCGCCAGATACTCAGGCAACGCCAAGCTCCTGAACATCACTGCCTCCCTTACCGGTTATCGGTGGACGGTTATCGGTTACCGGCAAAAACTATGAACAATAACTTCTCACCGATAACCGGCAACCGTTCTTATTCAAACTCCACTATGACCGGCTCTGCGGCCCTTGGGGCCCAGACCTTGTCGGGGCTGGGGCATATCGTCCTTATGGCGGATTCCTCGCTCGCCATGTAGACGACGTCGTCCTTTGACGCGGCCACGAGCGGCCTGAGCTTTATCCTGTCGTTGATGCCCACGAGCCCGCCTCCGTGGCCGAAGAGTATGGAGAACGGGCCGTTCAAGAGCGCGCTCCCGTAGGTCTGACGGAGCGCCGTAAGCGCATCCCTCTCGCCCTCGTTCATGCCGTCTATCGCCTTCCAGAATGGAGAGGCGAGCGCCTGACAGGCCGTGCTTATATCGAGGCCGTGCCGCCTTATGAGCAGATCGAGCATATAGGCCGCGGCCTCGGTGTCGGTAAGGAGCGTGAGCTTGTACCCGTACATCTCAAGGTATCTCTTGTTGATGCCGTAGGACGATATCTCGCCGTTGTGGACTATCGACCAGTCGAGGAGCGTGAACGGGTGCGCCCCGCCCCACCACCCAGGCGTGTTCGTGGGAAAGCGGGTGTGCGCGGTCCACGTCCAGCCCTCGTACTCATCTATCCTGAAGAACTCGGCTATGTCGGACGGATTCCCGACGCCCTTGAACGCGCCCATGTTCTTGCCGGAGGAGAATATATACGCCCCGCCTATCTCGGAATTGACCTTCATCACGGTATTGACGACGAAGTCGTCCGCCGCCGTCTCACCGGCGAGCTTATCCTTGAGCGGAGAGACGAAATACCGCATGAGGAGCGGGCTTATGGGGATGGCCTTTACCGGAGAGGTCGGTATCTCCTCGATCTTTTCGACCTTGTAGTTGGCCTTCAGGTGGTCTTCGACCGACCAGCGGACTTCTGGGTCGTCATACATGACGTGCAGGGCGTAGCAATCCTTGAACTCCGGGTATATCCCGTAGGCCGCGTACCCGGCGCCGAGTCCGTTGCCCCTGTCGGTCATAAGGCAGAGGGATTTCACTATTTCGCGCCCGGAGACGCGCCTCTTCTTTTTGCTTATAAGCCCCGTAAGGCCGCACCCGGATATGTCCTTGTGATAATCGTGGTTCAACTCTATCACCTCAATCGGTTATCGGTCGCCGGTTACCGGTTATCAGTAAAAAATGTCTTTTATCATTCACCGATAACTGATAGCCGATAACTTATAACGGTTTTATCCCTTCGCCGCCCTTTTATCCTTGAGCATGGCGTGGAGCCTCTTCCACTCGTCGCCGCCGGACTTGGCCGGTTCCGGGAGGCCCAGCTTCTTTCGCGCGGGCATCGCGGGTTCTCCGAGCCTGCCGGTCTTTGCGAACATCTCCCAGCCGCGCTTGACCTGCGCCGGGTGATGCCCGCGTTTTGCCGCCACCGTCCGCATGGCCGTCATCGCGTTTTCAAAGCCATAGTGCTGGTAGCATATCTCCAGACAATGATGGCACTCAAGACACTGCCATATCGACTGCGACGTCAGCCACTTCTCATAATTGCCGCCGAGTATGTCCTTGATGACCTCGCGCGGGTCATAGCCCGGAATGTGCATGCACGACGGACAGACCGGCCAGCAGGCCCCGCACCGCGAACACATCTCAAGGAGTTTCATGTCAAGCCTTGCTTCTAACATATACCCTCTAACAGGTTGCTGAAAAAGTCCTTTTCCGTCATTGCGAGGAGCGCGATTTACAAAGTAGCTCTATTTGTAAATCGCTTCGCTACGCTCTGTTAGACTTAATACCACGGCAATCAAACAGTTTAATCATGCCGCATAGCTGATTTTCGGGTGCTTGAAGTATTTGGCGGCCCTGCCGGGCAGTTTCTGCAACATGCGCATGTACGAGACCATCTTGCGTTTCAGTTCCTTCTCGTTTCTCGCAAGCGCCCCGCCGTGCATCCCACGCTTCACGCCGCAGTTAAGGTATTCATCGGGGTTCAACTCCGGCGAATACGACGGC
>JACRCM010000068.1 GCA_016219025.1 Deltaproteobacteria bacterium
AGTGCCGGAGGCGATGAAAAAACTTGAGTCCGGCGGCATCGACGGCATGAACGCCGCCGACCCTGACTGCATAACGGTCAGGGGCCGTCAGGGAACTCACGCCGGTTACAACGGCCGGATCGTGGCGGATGAAAAGCACGGACTGTACGAACTGCCCGAGTCCCGATGGATCTACGCGCTCCGCAAGCAGAAGGTCGAATTGCCGTTCGGACACATAAAACGTAACCTCGGCGCCGGTTCGTTCCTGTTGCGAGGCATCGAAGGCGCGAGGGCTGAGATGGCGTTGCCGTCAAGCTGTTTCCATATCAAGGACGATAACAATCGTGGGCGTTGCCGCGCCTCTTACGAAACTGACGGGTTGAAAGCCGCGCCCCAAGGCGCAAAACGCGCACATAATCAACGCATATACATGTCCGGCATCGAATAATACTTCCATGCCTAAGTCAACATACTGCTGTTTTTTTTGATAAACCCGATCATGCCGGCCATTGTATGATGATTGCGGCACAGCCTCGGGGCGCGGGGACGAGGGGGTTTTGTTGTCTCATCTTACCCCGGCGACCCGGAACGCCTGTATCGGCTTACTGAGGCCCTTGAGGGCGAGCGTCCCGGCCGGGACGTATTGGACGAGGTCTTCCACCGAGGCGATGACGCGCTGGCCTACGAGTATCTCGCCCGGCCCGGCCTCGGCGCAAAGACGCGCCGCGAGGTTCGTCACCGTGCCTATGGCCCCGTAGTCTATCCTGCCCTCGAAGCCTATCGCCCCGAGCGTCGCAAACCCCTGGGCGATGCCGATGCCGAGCCCGATATCATAGCCGACCTTGCGCCAGCCCTCGGCAAGGGCGGCGAACCGAGCCTGCATGGCTATGGCCATACGCACGGCGCGCTCCGCCGGGTTTGGCACGGGCGCCGGGTCGCCGAAGAATATCATCATGCCGTCGCCGGTGAACCGCTCCAGCGTCCCCTCGTGCACGAGCACGAGTCCGCCCATTGCCCCGTGATATTCGCGGAGCACGCCCATGACCTCCTCTGGTTCGTAGAGTTCGGCAAAGGCCGTAAAGCCGCGCAGATCGAGGAACACCACCGTTATCTCGCGCCTGTGCGTCTTGAGCGGATCATCGGCCCCGCCGCTTACGATAAGCTCGGCGAGATGCGGGGAGAAAAACCTCTTGAGCCTTCCGAGACGCTCCATCTGCGCTACCTGCGCGGATACGCGGGCCTCAAGGGTTAGGTTGAGTTCCGCCAGTTCCGCGATATGCCGGGCCTCTGCGTCATGGAGGCGTTTTCTCGCAAGACCGGCGCTGACGCGGGCGGCCAGGAGCACCGGGTCGAAGGGCTTGGTGAGATAGTCCTCCGCGCCGAGCTCGATGCACCTGGTGACGCTAACGCTATCGTCGATAGAGGATATCATTATCACCGGTATGTCCTGAAGGGCAGGGTCGGCCTTTATGCGCCTGAGCGACTCGCAACCGGAAACCCCTGGCATCATCGTGTCGAGCATGACGAGGTCGAACCGCGCCTCCTTCATCATGGCGATGGCCGTCATCCCGTCTGGCGCGGCCGTCACGGCGCAGCCGAGACGCTCAAGGCGTCTGCGCAGTATCCCGCAACTGCCCTCGTCGTCGTCAACCACGAGAAGATTGCCGGTAAGCAGGGCATGTCTTGCGCGCGCGCGCCGCCGGAGGCTCTTCGCCTTGAGGCAGTTCGCAGAAGGCCGGAGGCTCTCCGTCCTTGAATACGGATTCGAGCAGGCAGAGGAGGTGTCTGGCCGAGCCGCCGAGCTTTTCAATATCAGGCCCGAATTCCGCCTCCCCGCTCTCTTTGTCGAGACGGATGAGCGCGTCTATGCCGTTGATGATGTCCTTGGCGGATACGATGAGCAGCCCTGAGCGCTCTTTGCTCCGGCCAGGGTCGACCCGCGCGATATCCAGACAATCGTTGATGTTGTAAAGGAGGGTCTTTGCCGCGCCGAGCAGCTGCTGTAGGCTCGTTGAGACCCAGACCGCCTCGTCTCCGTCCACGGTCTCCTCAAGCATCATCTCGCAATAACCGATGATGTGGTTCATGGGCGCACGGAGCTCGTGGCGCATCCGCGTCTGGTCTCTTGCATGCTCGCGGACGCCTTCGCGCGTCACGGCGGCCTCTGACAGGTTTTCCATCATTACGGACTCTCTTATATTTAGGGCGCGTCCCGCCCTGCTTCGCTTGCCAGGTTATCGGCGGAACGCTTGTTTCAACCGGCCTCGACGTCGGCTGCCTGAGGCGCCTCCGCCGGCGCGGCGTCCTGCTGCGCCGCCGGTTTCCTCTTGGCGATGAAGTGGTTATCCTGTATCAGCCGGTGTATTATCAACTGAACGAGATAGACGCCGAACTTAGGGTTCTGGTAATACAACTGCAAGACCTGCTTGTCCGCTATGCTGAGCAGCAGGGCATCGGTCTCGCACACGAGCGTGGCCGTCCTCTCCCTGGTCATGGAGAATACGCCTATCTCTCCGATAAGGTCGCCTTGGCGCATCTCGACCCCATACTCCGCGAGCCGCACCTTTCCCATTTAAAGGTAATATATCTTATTCGCCTCGTCGCCCTTCCTGAAGACTACGTCGCCTTTCTTGAAGTGTTCCTTCGCCATGAACGGCACGAGGAAGTCCATGTTGAAGTCGCCATTGGATGCGGCCCTGACCTTGTTTACGAGCTTTATCATCTGCAACATGCGTATGGCGTTGAGGGGAAGGAGGGCGGTATGCAGCACAAAGAGCGGCCAGACGTGAGTGTATCCGGCAAAGACGATAAACGCGCAGTTCGACGCCATTCCGACCGCCCGCAGCGGTATCATCTTCTTCATGTAAAAGGTCGAGAACATGAGCGCGGCGGCGAGATAACCTACCATCTGGATGTTCGACATGGGCATCCTCCTCCTGTATCACTCCATATATCTATAGATTGAAAAAAGTGTCAATATGGAAATAGCGCGGGCGGGTTATCGGCCTCGTGCAATGGGCATAACAGGCCGCCTGATGCCGGGTTTTGCCGCGCTACCCTATTTCCGCAAGCTCCAGCCTGCCCTGCCAGCGCGCCTTCAAGACCTTCTTTATGCATTCGCCTTCTGGCGTAGAAAGCCCGGGGTTCACTTCAAAATAACGCAGGGCCTCCTCTCGCGCGTGTTTGAGCACCGTAAGGTCGGCCAATGCGAACGCCGTGCGGAAATCAGGCGCGCCGGCCTGCTGGGTGCCGATAAAACTCCCGGGGCCGCGAATCTTCAGGTCTTCCTCCGCAATCCTGAACCCGTCCTGCGTCTCCTCCATCACCTTGAGGCGCTTCCAAGTATCCTCGGAGTTCGTCCACGAGGCGAGGAGGAGGCAAAGAGACCGCTTCGCGCCCCTCCCCACCCTGCCCCTCAGTTGATGGAGCTGCGCAAGGCCGAACCTCTCCGCGTGCTCTATGAGCATGACCGTGGCTGAAGGCACGTCAACGCCCACCTCTATCACCGTCGTCGAAACGAGCACGTCCAGCCGCTTTTCCTTGAACCCCCTCATTACGGACTCTTTTTCAGCCGCCTTCATCCTGCCGTGGAGGAGTCCCAGCTTGAACTCCGGGAAGACGTCCTTTTGAAGGTGCGCCTTCATGTTCGTGGCGTCCTTGAGGCTCAACTCCTTGGACTCCTCGACGAGCGGGTAGACGATATAGCACTGGTTGCCGCACGCGAGTTCGCTTCTTATAAGCTCATACGCCTTGCGCCTGTCATGCTCTCGCATGATGCGGGTCTCTATCGGCAGCCTTCCCGGAGGAAGCTCGTCTATTATCGAAACGTCAAGGTCTCCGAAGACGGTCATGGAGAGCGTGCGCGGGATGGGCGTGGCCGTCATTATGAGAACGTCCGGTGGCTGGCCGGAGGCGCTCCCCTTCTTCCTGAGCGTTGCCCTCTGAGCGACCCCGAAGCGGTGTTGCTCGTCTATTATCACAAGACCGAGCCTTGCGAATTCAACGTCTTTCTGTATAAGCGCGTGAGTGCCGATTACGAGGTCTACCGCGCCGTCCGCGATCCCGGCAAGCGTCTTTTTTTTAACGGGTCTTGTCATGGAGCCGGTAAGGAGGGCGGCGTTTATGCCGAGGGATTCGGCGTAACGGTGAATCGTGAGATAGTGCTGCTCCGAGAGTATCTCGGTGGGCGCCATGATGACGGCCTGATAGCCCGACTCCACGGCCCTGATGGCCGCCATGAGGCTCACTATCGTCTTGCCTGAGCCTACGTCGCCCTGTATGAGCCTGTTCATCGGATGAGGCTCATACATGTCGCGCTTTATCTCGGCAAGCGCCCTCTCCTGGGCCTTGGTGAGTCTCCACGGCAAAGACTCCCTCAACCTCTCCTCCACGCCGCAGCAGCGCCCGCCCTTGCCGGCGTGGCTTATCCCGGCCTCTTTTTTAAGATGCGCCCTCTTAGCGGCAAGGCCGAGCTCCATGACGAACAGCTCGTCGAAGACGAGCGCGCGTTTGGCGGGCGAATAGGCCGGCGGCAAGGTCTGCGGCAGGTGCGCGGCTCGGAACGCCTGCCCGATGTCCATGAGTCTCATCCTTCTTGCCGCCTCCATCGGCACGCCTCCAGCCGCGTCCGTTGCAAATCCGTCCACCACGCCTTTTATAATCTTGCGGATCGTCTTCTGATGCAGGTTCTCTATCTGCGAATACACCGGGATGATGCCTCCTGATTCGAGCAGGACGCTCGCGTCGTCGCCTTCCCCAAGCGGCTCAACGTCCGGGTGGACCATCTCGAAGAGATTATCGTAGCGCGAGACCGTTCCATAGAGGAGCACCCTCTTGCCTGGCTTGAATCTGCCCGTCATGTAGGAGGTCTTGTAGGTGAACCACTTGGCCCTGAGCATCGCGCCGCCGTCGCCGATGGCCGCCTCAAATACCCTGCGCCTCCCGTATCTGGTCTCGCCCGCCTCTATCACCTCCCCTGACGTGGCTTGATTCTGGCCCGGCGTCAAGTCCTTAATCCGCCTTATCGACTTGCGGTCTTCATACCTGATGGGCAGAAAATAGAGCACGTCCTCGACCGTTGCAAGCCCCTTCTTTGCGAAGAGTTCGGCCACCTTCGGGCCGACGCCCTTGCAGAACTGAACGGGCGTCGCAAGCCGGGCAAGACGCGAGTCAATATTTTCCGTGAGATTGGAAGCAGGTGGCGGGATGTGGTTGGTACCGGCAATTAAGCAGTGCCCTTCAAGCAGTTCAATCGCCCTGGCGATGCGCTCTTTCTTTAACATGATGCCGAGGCCGTCAAACCCTGAAAGGAGTTTTTTGACCTCTTGAAACCTGTTAAACTGTTCATTTGAGGGATGGAGAAGGGAGAGTTCTTCGGCAAGGCTGGAAGCGAGCGCGTAGAGCCCTTTTACGGCGTTTATGCGGGCAAAGGAGTCTTTGGATGCGAAGTGGAGGGGTCTTAACAACGCCTCGATTATATCGGCGGGGGTGCGCCCTGAGTTGTCACGGTTTCTATCCTGCATCGCGGCTCACGATAACGAATCACGGTCTACGTCACATCTCCACTCTGGTGATAACCCCGTGCAGCTTATTGGACGGCAGTTTGTAGAACTGCAGGAACGTCGGCGTCAGCTTCTTTATCATGGAGAATATCTTCCAGACGACGTTGTCCGTGTCTATCTCCTCGAGGCCGTAGAATATCGTCTTTTCGTTTATGCCTGATGCGTTGAGTATGGCCTCCACGTCGACCATCTCCATGTACCCGGCCTGTATCTCGAACACGCGGAGCCCCGGGGCGAGGTTCTCCTTGAAGAAGTAGTTGAGGCCGTAAGGCTCGTCCGTCCTTGCGATGGAGACGAGGACGTTGTCCTCGTATATGATGTTGTTCTTGAACATCGTGTGCACTATGTACGGCGCTATGTCGCGCTCGCTCTTGGCGAAGAAGAGCGCGGTGCCGCTTATCTTGCAAAGCCCCTTGTATATCTGGTTGTAGCTGATGAGGAAGGCGTCCTTGTTCAGGGGACGAAGCGCCTTGTAAAGCCTCTTCTGTCCCTGAGTATAGATGAGGATGAGGGAGAGCGGCAGGAGCGCCAGTATTATCGACCAGTAACCGCCGTTCGGTATCTTGAACATATTGGAGAAGAGGAACATGAAATCGACTATGATGAGGACGAACGCAACCCCGGCCTTTAAAAACTGCCCCCTGTGATAGAATATCCACGTCATCATCGTGGCGGTTATCGTCATGGTGCCGTTGACCGCCAGGCCGTACGCCACTGCCAGATTGTGCGACTCCTTGAACTCGTACATAATGAAGATGACGCATATGAGCAGGAACCAGTTGACGAAGCCGATGTATATCTGGCCTATCATCTCGGAGGATGTATAATTCACCTTCAGGTGCGGCATCACGTGCGTGGTTATGCCTTGGTAGACTATCGAGAACATGCCGCTTATCATTGCCTGCGACGCGATGACCGTTGCGATGATGCTGAGCACCAGAAACGGGATGTAGACCATGGACGCCTGCGAGTATATCATCTCGAAGAGCACGTTATGCGCCGTGGGGTTGGCGATTATGAAGGCCCCCTGCCCCAGATAATTGAAGAGGAGCGCCATGAAGACGATATTCCATCCCTTGATTATCGGCGCCCTGCCGAGGTGCCCCATGTCCGAGTAGAGCGCCTCGCCGCCCGTGGCGCACAGTATCACCTCATTGAGGACGAGGAAACCCGCGAAACCGTTGCCGATGACGAATTTAATGCCGTAGTAGGGGTTCAAGGCCCAGAAGACCGACGGGTTGGTGTAGATGGACGCAATCCCGGAGACCGCGAGGATGATGAACCACACGAGCATGAGCGGGCCGAAGAGCCACGCGACCCTTTCGGTGCCTCTTTTTTGAAATGCAAAGAGGGCGATGGCTATAACGGCGGCGGCGATTATCAGCTTGGTCTGCGATATGTCCTCAAAGCCCGGTATGAGCCGGACGCCCTCGACCGCGGAGAGTATGCTTATGGCCGGGGTGATAACGCCGTCGCCTATGAAGAGCGATATGGCCACGATCGAAAGGAAGGATATCAACGCCGCCTGCCTTGCGCCTTTCAGATACGGGGTGAGGAGCTCCTTGAGGACTATGGTGCCGCCCTCGCCTTTTTGTGAAAGACCGGTGGCAAGCCACGCGTACTCGACCGTCACGTGCGTGATAATCGTCCAGACGATGAGCGAGAGCACCCCTATGACGTTCTCAGGCGTTGGCTTCGTGAAGAGGAATATGACGGTGAGGGTATATATGGGGGACGTCCCGATGTCTCCAAAGACGATCCCAAGGGATTTGATTATCTTTTTCATCTCGTGGCTGTAAGCGCATGCCCCCCTTTAACTGAGCAGTATGACACAAATGAAAACGGGCGGCAATAGATAAAAGATAGTTGGGAACTGGGGCACAGCCCTCCCTCCCGCCCCCTACCTCCCGGCGTGATACTCCTGAATGGATTTGACGCCGAGACCTTCTTTGAGCACCGCCCGGATGCCCATCGCGGCGGCCTTCGCGCCCGCGACCGTCGTGAAATACGGTAGGCCGAACTCAAGGGAGGTGCGCCTTATGGAATACGAATCGGAGACCGACTTCGCGCCGAAGGAGGTGTTTATCACCATGTCAACCTCCCTGCTCTTTATCCGGTCAACAATATGCGGTCTGCCCTCGGAGACCTTGTTGACGAGATCAACCGCAACCCCGGCCTCGCGCAGATGCCTCGCCGTGCCGCCGGTTGCTATGACCTTAAAGCCAAGCTCGGCAAGGACGCGCCCTACCGCGACGATCTCAGGCTTGTCCTCCTCGCGCACGCTTATGAAGACGCACCCGTTAAGAGGCAGCCTGTTGCCCGCCGCTATCTGCGCCTTGGCAAACGCGGCGCCAAAGCCCTCGGCGATGCCCATGACCTCGCCGGTCGACTTCATCTCGGGGCCGAGGAGCGTATCAACTCCGGGGAATTTTATGAACGGAAAGACAGCCTCCTTGACCGACGTATACGCGGGCGCGGCCTCTTCGGTGAAGCCTAACTCGCGGAGCGTCATGCCCGCCATCACCTTCGTCGCTATCTTGGCAAGGGGTATCCCGGTGGCCTTCGCCACGAACGGGATGGTGCGCGATGCGCGGGGGTTGACCTCGAGGACATAGACCGCGCCGTCCTTTACCGCATACTGGACGTTCATCAGGCCGACGACCTTCAACTCCATAGCAAGGAGTTTCGTCTGCCGCCGTATCTCGCCGAGCACCGCCGCGTCGAGCGAATACGGCGGTATGGCGCAGGCCGAGTCTCCTGAGTGGATGCCGGCCTCCTCTATATGCTCCATGATGCCGGCGATGACCGCGGTCTCGCCGTCGGCCACGCAATCGACGTCGACCTCGATGGCGTTTTGCAGAAAGTGGTCGGCGTAGATGTCGAGGTCTCGGTCAGGCGAGATGGAAAGTTTCCTCAGATACTCGATCAACTCGTCGTCGTTATAGACTATGGCCATTGCCCTGCCCCCGAGCACGTAGGAGGGCCGGACGATTACAGGATACTTTGCTTTGGAGGCAAGTCCCTTGATCCGGTCGAAATTCCCGGACTCGAACGCGGCCTTGTCCGGTCTTATGTCGAAGCCCTCCGGGTAGCGGAGTTTCAACCTGTCGAGGAGTTCCCTGAACCTGAACCTGTCCTCGGCCGCGTCGATAGACTCAGGAGAGGTGCCGATGATGTTGACGCCCGCGTCTTTAAGGGCGTTTGCGAGCTTGAGCGGGGTCTGGCCTCCGAGCTGGACTATCACGCCCCAGGGGTTCTCCTTCTCGACTATGGCCATCACGTCCTCGAAGGTCAGCGGCTCGAAGTATAGCCTGTCGGAGGTGTCATAGTCCGTGGAGACGGTCTCAGGGTTGCAATTCACCATGATGGACTCTATGCCGATTTCCTTGAGGGCGAAGGCGGCATGGCAGCAGCAGTAGTCGAACTCGATGCCCTGGCCTATCCGGTTCGGCCCGCTGCCGAGGATCATCACCTTCTTCCTGTCAGTCGGAGCGGCCTCGCACTCCGAGCGCATCCCATCCTCTCCGGCGTGGCGGTATGGCCGCTCGTGGGTCGAGTAAAGATACGGCGTGAACGCCTCGAACTCGGCGGCGCAGGTGTCAACGGTCTTATATACCGGCGCGATGCCAGCGGCCTTGAGCTCGGCGGCCATGTCCGCGTCGGTGTTGCCGGTCATGGCGGCGAGTCTGCTCGTGGAGCAGCCCGCCTCCTTCGCCTTTCTCAATATCTCCGGCGAAACATCGGCGCCTTGCCTGCCCTGCCAGAATATGCCTTCTTCGAGGGCTACTATCTCCCTTATGTTATTCAGAAACCAGCGGTCGATGTGTGTAATGCCGTATATCTCATCGACGTGCATCCCGGCCCTTAGCGCCTCGGCTATGTACCAGAGCCGCTCGTGGCGCGGGGTCTTGAGCATGGCGGCTATCTCGTCTCGCTCCTCATCGGTCGGGCGGAAGGCCGGCTCCGGCCTGCCTCTCCTAACCTTCCTCTCGAACCCGTAGCTCCCGGTCTCAAGCGAACGCATGGCCTTCTGGAGCGCCTCTTTGAAAGTCCTGCCCATTGCCATGGCCTCGCCCACGGACTTCATCTGCGTGGTGAGGGTCTGGTCGGCCTTTGGGAACTTCTCGAAGGCGAAGCGCGGAATCTTCACGACGACGTAATCTATCGTCGGCTCGAAACACGCCGGGGTCTTCTTGGTTATGTCGTTCGGTATCTCGTCGAGCGTATACCCGACCGCAAGCCGGGCCGCCATCTTTGCGATGGGGAACCCGGTCGCCTTGCTCGCAAGGGCGGATGAGCGCGACACGCGCGGATTCATCTCTATCACGCAGACCTTGCCGTTATCCGGGTTCACCGAGAACTGTATATTCGAGCCTCCGGTGTCAACGCCTATCTCGCGGATGATCCTGATGGATGCGTCGCGCAGTATCTGATACTCCTTGTCGGTAAGCGTCTGCGCCGGGGCTACGGTGATGGAGTCGCCGGTGTGCACGCCCATCGGGTCGAAGTTCTCTATCGAGCAGATGATGACGACGTTGTCCTTGCCGTCCCTCATCACCTCGAGCTCGTATTCCTTCCATCCGATGACGGACTCCTCCACGAGTATCTCGGAGACCGGGGAGCACTCAAGCCCGTATCTCGCCATCTCCTCGTATTCCTGACGGTTATACGCGATGCCGCCCCCGGTGCCCCCGAGCGTGAACGACGGCCTGATGATGACCGGAAAGTCCATCAACTCGATTATCTCGATGGCCTTTGCGAAGTTCCTTACATGGTAGCTCCGGGGCACCTCAAGGCCGATCCTCTGCATGGCGAGCTTGAAGAGCTCCCGCTCCTCGGCCATCTTTATGGCCGGGAGCTTCGCGCCTATCATCTCGACGCCGTATCTGTCGAGCACGCCCGCCTCCGCGAGTTTGACCGAGACGTTCAGGGCCGTCTGCCCGCCCATCGTAGGCAGGAGCGCGTCAGGCCGCTCGCGCTCTATTATCCGCTCGACGGTCTCAGGCGTTATCGGCTCGATGTAAGTCCTGTCGGCAAGGGCCGGGTCGGTCATTATGGTGGCCGGGTTCGAGTTGACGAGCACGACCTCGTACCCGTCCTCCTTCAACGCCTTGCAAGCCTGCGTCCCCGAATAATCAAACTCGCAAGCCTGCCCGATGATTATCGGGCCTGAGCCGATGATGAGGATTTTTTTGATGTCGGTGCGTTTTGGCAAAAGAGCACTCCTTGGCGGATGATGGGGCGAGGCACCGGCCTTGCTATAAAACGGCGGGCACAGCCCGCCCTACTTCACTATCGTGGCAACAATCCTCTCAAGCTCCGCGATGAGCAGAGGGATATCTTTTGCAGCGGTATCCCATACGATATCAAGGTCTACGTCAAAGTATGCATGTATGAGACGATTACGCATGTTGATTATGTCTATCCATGGGATCGCCGCGTATTTGTCCCGAGTCTCCTGGGAGACCTTACTTGCCGCCTCTCCGATTATCTCGACATCCTTGAGGAAACTCTGATTTATCCCCTTTTTTGTCATTCCCGAGGTTTTAATCGGGAATCCAGTGTCTTTATGCGTTTGTCTGCATCACAAAAGACGCTGGATTCCCGCTAAAAGATTGCGGGAATGACACTAAGCGAGGTTGTTGCCTTGCTTCACTGCATCTCAAAATGCATAAATCAGAGCTTCCTTGACAATGGCGAGCGTTAATTGACGGTTGCCGTCAAGGTCGCCCTTATTTTTACCTGACGAGAACGAACGCGCTTCGCAAGCCGCATCCAGCATGTGCCTTATGCGAACGGCGTCATCTCTGCGCATATTCCACCCGCGCCGACGATACCACCTCGTCCCTGAAATACCGGCTGAGTTCGCCCGGCGTACGGAGATCGGCCTTTGTGCCGAGGATTCCTGAAAGCTCGATCTCCATTCGGGAAAGGCCGATCAGACCCGGCCCCATGCCGGGGATGAACTCGACAAGCACGTCCACGTCGCTATCCGGTCCGAAGTCGTCTTTTATGACGGAACCGAAGAAGGAGAGCCTGCGTATGTGATTACGCTTGCAGAACTCCGCTATCCTTTCATGCGGGATGTCTATTTGCATCTTTCCGTTCATAATAAGCCTTATAATTTGATGGGCCTCGGCGCGCTCAGCCCGCCTTCCCCATCATCTCCGTAAACCTCTTAAAAAGGTACTGCGAGTCGTGCGGGCCCGGGGAGGCTTCGGGGTGGTATTGCACCGAAAAAATCGGCAGGTCTTTGTGCGCCAGGCCCTCGACCGTCCGGTCGTTGAGGTTTATGTGCGTGAGTTCGGCCTTGCCCTTGAGCGAGTCCATGTCAACGGCGAAACCGTGGTTCTGAGAGGTTATCTCGACCTTGCCCGTGGTCAGGTCTTTTACCGGCTGGTTGGCCCCGCGATGTCCGAACTTGAGCTTGAAGGTCCTGCCTCCGAGCGCGAGCGCGAGTATCTGGTGGCCGAGACAGATGCCGAATATCGGCTTCTTGCCGATGAGCTTGGCGACGTTCTCTTTTGCGTAAGGCACGGCGTCAGGGTCTCCGGGGCCGTTCGAGAGAAAGATGCCGTCCGGCTCCATCGCAAGCACCTCATCGGCTGTCGTATGCGCGGGCACCACCCTCACCTGAGCGCCTGCCGAGGCCAGATTACGGAGGATATTTTTCTTGATGCCATAATCCATTGCGACGACCTTATAGCGTCTGCCCTCCGTGAGTTTTGACCGTGTGCGGTAGCCGCTCTCCAGCGTCCAGAGTCCCTCTGTCCATGCGTAGGGCCGTGGGGTTGTTACCTCCTGAACGAGGTCTACGCCGACGATGCCATGCGAGGCTCGCGCCTTGGCCACGAGGCTAGCCGGGTCGTGGTCAACGGTCGATATGACCGAGCGCATCGCGCCCTTTGAGCGGATTATCCGCGTAAGCGCGCGCGTGTCTATGCCGGAGATGCCGACTACCCCGTGCCAGTTGAGATACGCTATCAAGACCTCGGTCGATCTCCAGTTGCTCGGATACAGGCACGGCTCCTTGACGATGAACCCCTCCGCCCAGGGCCTCGCGGACTCGATGTCCTCCTCGTTTATGCCGTAGTTGCCCTGATGACTGTAGGTCATCGTGACTATCTGGCCGTTGTAGGAAGGGTCGGTCAAGACCTCCTGATACCCGGTCATGGAGGTGTTGAATACGACCTCGCCGGTGGTCTCGCCGTCGGCCCCGAAGGACTGGCCTTCAAATATCGTGCCGTCCGCTAATGCTAAGATTGCCTTTCTCATAGGTTAGTTCCTTGTTAATTTTCTTTCTTGACGACAGGTAGTTTTAATGAGATAATTTATTTGGAGGTTCGGCAGAGGAGGTGCGATACGCGCATAACGGCGCGCAAGCGGCTCCAAAGCATTGCCTCCTTTTTAATTTACGCCTTTCTACTCGTGTACGGATCAGGAACATATACGACTCCGTAGGTTTTGAAGACCTGACCATCTCTATAACCCTCTTCGTCAAATTGAAGCTTCCTTAACCACTGGACAAATTCGCCCTCTATCTCAGGACGCGCCGGAGCCGCCATTCCATTCAGACGGAATCCACCATTAACGCAATAGATACATACATCGGCGGCCTGAATGGGATAGACCATGTCGGACGACACAAAGAAAGGTGAAGGCATAATCCTAACTGTACGGTATCTGCCAGTGCCGGTCCTGCGAAAATAATTCTCAAGACGACTCAGAAAACGGCGGTCGCAGGTCTTTTAAGACTCGTCAAATATCAAAAGCCCGTCTTCATTTTTACTCTTGAGAAAATAAAAGAATCTTTCCAACAAAAAAACCTGATCTTTTCTCAGAAACTCACCGGCTTCATAGCCATCAGGCTTTAAAACCCCACATGGTATAATAGCCGCAAATAGCGCTGCCTCATGCCTGTATAACAAATCAAAGATACTTCTCGCCATCTCAATACATGCCTGACCATAAGCGGTGAATTCAACATTCTCAGGCGCCTTCTTAGCCAACCCTTTTTCCAAGAAGCCTACGCAATGCTTTCTTCTTACTTCATCGGTCATGCGCTTGGCTTGCGCCGACCATTTGAAGCGGTCTTTATCAAGCAGTTTCCATCCCTTAATCACTACTGTCCGGTTAAATTCCAAGGCTCGCAGATAATACCTTGCCGAGAAAAATAAATCCTTTATTTTTCAAGAAATTAGCTTTTGGCGATATATGCTGTCCGGAGAAACCCGAATCTTGATCGCACAAAGGCTTTTAGCTATTGTAAGAGCTCCCATTTTACATGTGCAAATATGCTATTATAGCCATTTTGAGGCCTATTGCAGGCTGTCCGGTTAAAAAGATG
>JACRCM010000071.1 GCA_016219025.1 Deltaproteobacteria bacterium
AGGGGTCTCACTTTATAAATCCTGTTCTTAGGCAATTCAGGCGGTTACAAGATTTCTCGTCGCAAAAGCACTCCTCGAAATGACAAAAATAGGGTTTTTCAGGGGTCTCAAATTATGGGGAATATTATAGTCTCCTCACAAGTAGAATCCAGGATAATCCCTTAATCATTAATTATTAATCGAATTCTTTATCCTGCCTGTTCAATAATATTAAAACTTCCTGACTTTATTAATTGGATGCTGTTGTAATTATTAATATCGTGAAAATCAAACTCCCATATTGAATATATGTTTTCACTGCGGGCCTTCTCAAAAAACAGTGTTCTCACCTTTTTCCTTGTGTGCGGCTGCCACTGACGTAATGGATAGTACAATTGTCTTATAATAACATTATTAGCAGTAAAGTTCTTAGCTTCCGTTAAAACGACCTGCGCTTTCCCCTCATATCCTGCATCTACTTCAGTCTGGACACTGGAAACATTGATCAATTGCTTGCCGACATAAAAATCAAAAACTGGAGTATATTTTCTTCCTCTTATTGTCATGACAAGCGAACTATCATCCATGAAGGTACGAACGAGGCTTGTCGCATACGCATAATCCAAATGTTGCATCTCAGAATCACCAGCCTTTGTTGAATCAAGCCTGAAATCAAGTTTTGAAGAATAAGTTTCCGTCCTATCTTTGACTGGGGGAATGTCAACATAGCCTTCGCCCTTAATAATGTTGTAAAAACCATTCTTCACCGGAAGCAAAAAAAGACCGTTCTCCTGAAAAATTTCAGGTCTGTCCTCCCTGCAATCCTGCTTGCATAGAATACGCACCTCTTTTTCGCTTGTCTCGGTAAACTCCTGACAAGATCTTTTAATCTGTTCAGCGGTTAAAAGAAACGGAGTATTTTCAAAATTATGTTTCATAATATTATAATCATCAAAAATCTTCTTCCATGATCTGCTATTTGCCATAGATATTTTTCCTTTATGCAGTCTTATTTAGCCTCGCAAGCATTGGCTTTTTGATTGCTTCTTCGATACGCTTCCGTGACAGGTTCAAATATTCTTGCTCTAAATCTATCCCTGCGTATTTCCTATTCGACAAGATCGCCGCTACGCCCGTTGTCGAACTCCCGCAAAATGGATCAAGCACCAAATCATTCTCCTTTGTGGAAGCGAGGATGATCCTCTTCAACAATTCAAGCGGCTTCTGCGTAGGGTGCTTGCCGAAGCGTTTTTCGTCAGCAAGCGGTGCTGAAATCGTCCATACGTTGTCAACCGTTTGCGCCTCTTCAGCTTCTGTAAATTGCCATAAGTTCCGCATCTGCTTTCCGTTACTGAACTCTCTCATAAGCGGATAATTGAAGAAATGCTTACTCTTCTGATTCTTCGCCGCCCACAGCACTATCTCAGTAGAGTGTGTAAAGTAACGGCACGACAGGTTCGGCGGGGCATTGCGTTTGTACCAAATGATATCGTTGAGTATCTTGTATCCAAGCTCCTGCATGGCGAAGCCTATTGAGTATATGATGTGCGTTGTGCCGGAGACCCATATCGTGCCATTTGGCTTCAAGACGCGCTGGCACGCCTTGAGCCATTCGAGATTGAACTTGTGGGTCGCTTCCACGCCTTTAGACTTGTCCCATTTGCCTTTATTTACCGAAACCATCTTCCCGGCATGGCAGGTGATGCCGCCATTGGAAAGGAAATAGGGCGGGTCGGCGAATATCATGTCAACGCTGCCCTCCCGCGCATGTTTCAGTATCCCCGTGCAATCACCTTGCAACAGCCTGATGCCCTGCTCAGGATTGTCGTAGTACTTATGAAATAACTTATCCTTGCCGTACGTCGCCGCCTCTTCGGAAAGATGGAAGTCGAGCGGGTTATTCGGCAATTCATAGATTCCAGATTTTATTTTTATCTTCTTATCAGGCATAGGTTCCACAAATCCGTTCTCGGTTGTTCCCTCCCACCCGCCCCCCCTCACGCCGCCCCGTACTCCCTGACCTCGACCCTTACGCCCTCCCTGGCCGCGTCCTCGGCGGTCTTCGAGAGCGGCCGTGGCGCCGGCGCCCACATATTCCTCGCCGCAGGTGGAGCAGACGTCCGCCGGGACGCCTCTTACTACAAGCGTGAACCCGTCGCGGTCGAACGTGACCGCCGCCTTGCCATTTTCCGTCTCGCCGTGCTTACAGACCACGCACTTCATCGCTTGTTCCTCAATACACCGCCCTTCTCCTCGTCGAGGACTGTATGCCAAGCTCCTCGCGGTATTTGGCGGCGGTCCTTCTGGCGAGGCGGATGCCGGAGCCTTTGAGCCGCTCGACTATCTCCATGTCGCTCAAGGGCTTCTTCGGGTCTTCGGCCTTTATTATGCCGGCGACGCGCTCTTTTATGTACTCGGCGGTAAGGTCGCCGTTATCCTCCTTGCCGACCGAATTGGAGAAGAAGTACTTGAGCTCGAAGAGGCCGCGCGGGGTCTGGACGTATTTGTTCGACGTGACCCGGCTTACCGTGGACTCGTGCACGCCTATCTCGGCGGCCACGTCGCGCAGGACCAGCGGACGCAGGTGCTTCAACCCCCGGTCGAGGAACTCCCTCTGGAACCTGACGATGCACTCTACGACCCTGTATATCGTCCTCTGCCTCTGGTGCACGCTCTTGATGAGCCAGACCGCGCTCCTGAGCTTGCCCTGTATGTAGTCCCTCGTTTCGCCGTTGACCGCGCCGCTGCCCTTGAGCACCTGTCTGTAATAAGGGCTTATCCTGAGCTTCGGGAGCCCGTCCTCGTTGAGCGTAATGACGTAGTCGCCGCCGATCTTGTTGATGTAGACGTCCGGTATTATCGAACGGGCGTCGACGCTGCCGAAGCCCCTGCCGGGCGACGGGTTCAGGCTATGGTTGATGACCCCTGCCGCCTCGTAGACGTCCTCCACGGTCACGCCGAGCGCCCTGGCTATGGCCTTATAGTTCTTATTCGCCAGCGCCCCGAGCCAATCTCTTATTATATCCTCGACGACCGTGTCGCGCACGGGCATCTCGGCGGCCTGTATGAGAAGGCACTCCCTGAGCGTGCGCGAACCCGCGCCCAGTGGGTCGAGGCGCTGTATAGCCCTCAGAATCCGCCCGGCCTGATCGGGCGCGGCCCCGGTCTGGACGCATATAGCGCGGAGGGCCGCGGCCTCGGTCTCGTCGTCTGACGCCGGGGACGCGCCCGTTGAATCGGCGAGCCTCAGATACCCGTCGTCGTCGATATTGCCTATGATGAACTCGGCCGCCGGCATGTCGTCTTCGCCCAGGCCGCACAGGTTCAGTTGAGCGCGCAGATGCTCTCCGAGCCCGGCCTCGGTAGACGAGAGCGTCGATAGGAGGTCGTCGTCCTCTTCCTGCGCGTTGAAGTCTATGCCGCCGGAGCTTTGGCTCGACGAGCGCGCCTGATCCTCTAAAAACGCCTCCCAGTCCACCTCCGGCTTTACAGGCTCCTCGACGGGCGCGGCCTCGGCCTCTTCCATGCCCGCGTCGGTCGCGGCCTCGCCGGTCTCGTCTATGACCGGGTTGGTCTCGACCTCCTGCCTGACCATCTCGACGAGCTCAAGCCGCGACAGTTGCAACAGCTTGATGGCAAGCTGCAACTGCGGCGTCATCACGAGCGTCTGAGTCAGCCGGAGTTCCTGTTTAAGTTCGTAGCCCATAAAGACCGTGTCCGTGACCGTGAAAAAAACGGCCGTAGGGTGGGATGCGCCCACCATCTCCCACGCGGCGTCAGGAAGCCTGACCACGCGCGCTTCTGGCGGTGGTTCCCTCCTGACGCCGCACGGCGTACCGTCGGGAGGGAACTTCCGACGGCGCTACATAAGCGGTTCTGGGGAGTGGGAGATGGTAAAAAAATTTATTTCACCCTGCCCCCGCACATACTATATCTACAGCCTGAACTTCTCCCCCAGATAGACCTCTCTCACCTTCTTGCTCTTGATTATCTCGGCGGGCGTGCCCGTCTTGAGGAGCCTGCCGCCGTCTATGATATACGCCCTGTCGCAGATGCCGAGCGTGGCGCCGACGTTGTGGTCGGTGACGAGAATGCCTATCTCTTTTTTCTTCAACTCAAGCATTATCTCCTGTATGTCGCCGACCGCTATGGGGTCGATGCCTGAGAACGGCTCGTCGAGGAGGAGAAACGACGGTGAATTGACGAGCGCCCTTGCTATCTCGACCCTCCTCCTCTCGCCGCCTGAGAGCGCGTAGGCCATGGTCTTCGCAAGATGCGTTATGCCGAGCTCCTCGAGGAGCGCGGCAAGGCGCCTCGATTGCCCTTCCCGCGAGGCGTTCTGGTACTCTATTATGGCCGCGACGTTCTCCTCGACCGTGAGCTTCCTGAAGACCGACGGCTCCTGCGGCAGATAGCTGATGCCGAGCCTCGCGCGCTCGTACATGGGGACGCGCGTTATGTCGGTTGAGCCGAGCGCGACCGTTCCGGCGTCCGGCTGGATGAGGCCTACGGTCATGTAGAACGTCGTGGTCTTGCCAGCGCCGTTCGGCCCGAGGAGGCCGACTATCTCGCCCGGCTCGACGTGGAGGCTCACGCCGTCTACGACGACCCGCTTTTTAAACGCCTTAACGAGGCCCGTTACAGCGAGCTTCTTCACCGCCGCTCCCTTCCCCGGCCTTTTCCGAAACGGCCTTGCCCGCCTCCGGGCAGTTCTTTACGGGCATTATAACGGCCTTTACGCGGCTGCCCGTCTCGCCCTCCACAAGGGCGTTCTCATCGTCCACGTGCACGGTGATCCTGTCTCCCCTGACCGTGTCCGAGCATTGTTTTACGACGGCCTGCCCGGTCAGTACGAGCGTCCTCTTCTCCCTGTCATACGCGGCCTTTGAGGCGGTCGCGGTCCTGTCGGTCTGGAATATCCTGACGTTGCCCGTGGCTGTCATCTCGCGTATCTCCTTTTCCTTGCCGTAGGAGATGGCGAGCTCGTCCGCGCACAGGGTAAAGTCCTCGACCGCGGCCACGTGGCCGCGGAATATCACGCTGCCGTCGGCCTTGGACGCCTCCATCGAGTCTGAGGTGATGGTCACGGGCAGCTTGGGGCGGTCTTTTGCCGCGGCGTTCTTTTCCCCTGCCTGGGCCAATGAAAAGCCGGCCGCCAGCATAAGCGCGGCCATGGCGGCGCGGCCGGACGCCTTTAGCGCGAAAGACCCGTTATGAAGCCTCATGATACTGCCCCGCGCATGACCGCCTTTACGTCCCTCAATATCCAGACCTTGCCCCTATCGAGGTCGAAACGCAGCCCCACCCCGGTGATCTCTATCGCCGGGGTGGTTATCCTCACCGGGACGGAGGTCGTCACGTCCCTTGACCTGTCCGAATAATGGAGAGAGTCAGTGGTAAGCCTCTCCCCTGCCTTGGATTCGAGCACGACCCCTCCGGTCACGTCAAGCGTCCTGTCGGCCTCCATGAACGCGCCTTGCCTGGCGGTCAGCGTATAAGGCATCCCGTCCTTGGAGTGAAAGACGGCCTTTATCCCCTCGACCGTAGTGACCTCGGAGCCTTTCGCGCGCCAGGCGCGCTCCGCATCGAGCTCCCACGTGACGCCGCCCCCGTTCGCGCCGGAATAGTGCAGGCCGGTTATCTCGACCCCGACGCCCTTATCGGCGTTTATGACGACTTTTATGTCCTTAACCCTGTAATGCGCGTATATCAGCGCTGCAAGTCCCGCTACCGACAAGGCGATGAAGACGGCTAAGATGAGCCTTATCTTACGGTTCATACGGGGCGCATGGCCTGCCAGATCGATGGACGTTATTAAAGACGGGCAGGCGGAGTTCTTTAATATATATCGTAAGTTACGAAGACCGCCGTAGGAGCCGCATCTTTGCAAAAATTATACCAAAGGCTTGCTGGGGTGTAAAGGCTTTTAGCGATAGGTGTTGCCTGATAAGATGCAAATCCCCCTTTCCCGGCCTGCAAGCCGGGAAAGGGGGATTTGCTTGATCGTCCCCACGCTACCCCCCCCTCTTGCCCGCGGCCTCATGCGGGATAAGAGGGGGAGGTAGTTACCCCCCTACTGCGTAACAGTCACAGGCCCTGAGACCGTCACGTTGTTCGTCTCGTTCGTCTCGGCGTTCGTGTTGGTGGCGTCGGCTATCGCGCCGATGTAGTATGTGCCGGTCGGCACGTAACCGGGTATCCAGAGGTTGTTAGTGGCGCCGCTCGACGCCCCTCCGGCAAGACCGGCTATCTGCCGCTGGCCGATATAGAGGTCGTGGGCCGGGTCTATCACCGTATCCATGGAGAGATAGAACCTGACGTAGGACGCGGACGATGACGAGGTGCCGTTGTTTCTGACGGTATTCACCGTTGCCGCGCCGGTGCCGCGAACGACGCTCGCAGGGACGGTCAGGACTGAGACCGCGAGGTCTACGTCCTTGTAGACCCTGATGGGATACGCCGCCGCGTTGTTGCCTTCGTTCGTCTCGGCGTTCGTGTTCGTCGCGTCGGCCACCGCGATGACGTAGTAGTTTCCGGCGGGCGTCGCGGCCGGTATCGTCAGGGACTTGGTCATGGTCGAGGGCGCGAACGCCGTTACCGGCCCGGCGTATCTCTGCCCGAGGAGCACGTCGCCGCCGTCGAGCGCCGCGTCAGCCGAGAGATAGAACTTTACATAAGAAGGCGCGGCCGTCATGAAGCCAGTCGTCGAGACCGTGTTGGGCACGTTAAAGGCAACGCCCTTTATGGCCTGAGAGGGCACGGTCGCCGCGACGGTCAGGTCAACGTCGCGCGTGATAGTAATCGGCGCGACGGCCGTGTTGTTCGCCTCATCGGACTCCGCGTTCGTATTCGTCGCGTCGGCCTGCACTATGATGAAGTAGTTGCCCGTGGCAACGGTCGAGGGTATCCTTACCAATGTCGCCTTCGCGTTCGACGCGCCGGGTAAGAGAACCGGGGTGTAGCGCTGGCCGAGGTATACGTCGCCAGCGTCGAGCACCGTGTCGGTCGAGAGATAGAGGTTGGCGTAGGAGATAACAGACGCCGCAGCCCACCTGGTATTGGCTACCGTGTTGTTGACGGTGATAGTAGTCCCGCGAACGGCGCTTCCCGGGCCGGAGAGGGCGGAGACCACGAGGTCCGGGGACGACGAGGTGGTAAGCGCTACCTGAACCGGGGTGTATCTATCCGTCATGGTCCCGTCTCCGAGCTGGCTATTGACGTTATACCCCCACGCCCAGACCGTGCCGTCGGCATTGACGGCAAGGGAATGATAACCGCCCGCGGCAACGCTTACAACGCCCGTGAGGCCGCTCACCTGAACCGGGGTGTATCTGCTCGTCGTTATCCCGTCCCCGAGCTGGCCATAGTAGTTATACCCCCACGCCCAGACCGTGCCGTCGGACTTAAGGGCAAGGGAGTAATAAAAGCCCGCCGCAACGCTTACAACGCCCGTGAGGCCGCTCACCTGAACCGGGGTGAGCCTGTCCGTCGTGGTCCCGTCCCCGAGCTCGCCATAGCCATTCCATCCCCACGCCCAGACCGTGCCGTCGGCATTGAGCAGAACGGAATGGTACAAGCCCCCGTCCACCATCGGGGTTACGGCCTGCGCCGCACCGGCGATCAGCAAGACCGCGGCAAGGGCGAAAAACAGGAGCCTTAGACCTTTGTCCATCATAAGCTTCATCTCTTTGTTCCTCCTCTTGGTTTGATGTTGTCGGCGTTCTTGTTTTGAATCCGAAACCCCTCCCCCCCAAAAGCAGGGGAGGAGAAAAGAGGCTAAGGACAAAACCCCTTCCCCCCTTGAGTGGGAAGGCCGGTATTTACAAAGTAGCTCTATGGGGGGCTGCTCCAACACCCCCCCCCATAAAGCTACTTTGTAAATCTCCTCCCCACAAAAGCGGGGGGAGGGGAAAAACTACTTTAAGGTACTACACCCTTTTTATAACCGTATTTTCAAAAAAAATCAAGCGGAAAATGCGCCGCACAAAAACCTTGCAATTGCGCTGGATTGTATGATAATAATTACTGTTCATTACGGGGCGTAGCGCAGCCTGGTAGCGCACCTGCTTTGGGAGCAGGGTGTCGGAGGTTCGAATCCTCTCGCCCCGACCAATAAAATCAAAGGGTTAGGAGATTTCGCAAGACCTTTTTTGTTGCAAAAAATGACTGGTAAATGACTGGTAAAAAAAGAAGGGGTTAGCCAATAGGCAAACGCGAGGATGAGGCGAGCCGCCCAGCGAGGCGGAGGCGTAGTGGCGTGGCCAGAAAGAGTTGGCCATAAAAATCAAGGGGTTGCCGTCTCTTACTATCAACCATTCGTAAGATTCTGGGTTCGTCCCCGAATGCCTGCCCTCGAATATAGCGCTACTTTGTAAATCGCTTCCCCTTTCGCTATGCTCAGGGCTAGAGGCTCACGCACTCGCAACGACGGGCTATGAATAAATCAGAGTTTCCTTAACAATACTCGCACGTACCGATTCACCGCCCGCCTAACATTTCATGCGCCTGTAGCTCAGTCGGATAGAGCAACTGCCTTCTAAGCAGTGGGCCGGGGGTTCGAATCCCTCCAGGCGCGCCAAGGATATCAAGGGGTTACGGGGCAATCCGTAGCTGCTTTTTTTGTAAAAAATGACTGGTAGTAAAAAAAGAGGGTTAGCCGATAGGCTAACCCTCTTTAAACCGCCCCTATCCATCGCCGTTATCTCGAACACCGCGCCCATCTCACGTGAGCCTGCCCTCTCCAAGACTGTGCAATGCGCTATGCATCAATGAAATCAAGGGGTTGCGTAGGCTTCCGTAAACCAACATTGCCTGAAAATACTGCTTTATCCTTGACAGCCTCAAAAGGAGATTATAATTAAAAGTGTCACTTCCGACACTCCTGAGAGGAGATTTACGCCGCTCATCGCACGGCGCACGAGATCGATGAAGGATACCATACTCTGGCTCAAAGGCATGAAGGAACGCGCGTTCCTCCTTTATGAACTGGCGGCAAAGGCGTTCTCGAAAGACGAAGGGTTCAGGAGGTTTCTTCTGCACCTTGCCGACGAGGAGTGTCTCCACTACGAGCTTCTTGGCCGTGCCGCGGATTTTCTCAAGGACGCCGCGCCCCCGCCAAACATCTTGAATATCGACGAGATCAAGGCGGATATCGAGCGTCCCTTCAATGAATGCAGGGAACTGGTGGAAGGCGGCGGCCTTGCCAAAGAGGAACTCCTCCGTTACATAACCGTCATAGAATACTCCGAGCTCAACCCGATATCCCAGTATCTCACCGAATCGCTCAGACACCGGTCCCGCGCGTTTGATGGCATGGCGGAGAATATCGAACTACACAAGGGCTGCATAGAGAAATACCTGCGGACGCAGAAGGGAACGGATGCGCTTATCGAGAAGATACAGAAACTCCCGGAGATGAAGCAGGACGCGATACTCGTGGTCGACGACAAACCGGCTAACGTGAACCTCCTGAGGGCTATACTTGAGCCGGTCGGACGCGTGGACAGCGCGTACGACGGCATCGACGCGCTAAAGAAGGTCTCCATGAAGAGGTTCTCCGCCGTCATAACCGACGTTGACATGCCGCGCATGAACGGGACGGAATTCTACTCAAAGGCCACGGAGATGATGCCCGGACTCAGGGGAAGGTTCGTCTTCTACACCGGCTCCTCAAACGCCGACCGCATTGAGTTTTTCAAAAGGAACAACCTCAGATACCTCCAAGCCCGCCCCGATAAGCGAGATAAGAAGGACGGTCATGGATGCGCTCTCCGGCGCGTGATCCGGAATGCGCCCCTACCGGAA
Source organism: Deltaproteobacteria bacterium (assembly GCA_016219025.1). Classification (GTDB taxonomy): domain Bacteria; phylum Desulfobacterota; class GWC2-55-46; order GWC2-55-46; family GWC2-55-46; genus JACRNO01. The sequence continues at coordinate 9,784 of JACRCM010000071.1, forward strand.
CCCGTTCTCCGTCCCTTCCACGAGTCTTTTGATATTGTCCTTATGTTTGATTATTATGAGGACGCTCACCATCACGCCCATCGGCACGTAGACCCTGCCGCCCGGCAGAAATGCCAGAAAAACCGGAAAGACAGCCGAGGCAAGGATCGACCCAAGCGAGACGTACCTCTTCACCGCCACCGTAACCGCAAAGACGATTACGGATAGGAGCGTAGCGAGCGGAGAAACCACCACGAGCACGCCGAGCGCCGTAGCCACGCCCTTCCCGCCCTTGAACTTCAAGAAAACCGGGTAGAGATGCCCGATGAACGCCGATAGTCCGACGAGGCTCAGGAGGAGCGGCTCGTGGCGGAAATACCAGACGCCGCAGGCCGGCAACGCGCCCTTTGCCGCGTCGCCGGCGAGCGTAATCACGCCCGCGAGCTTGCCCGCGGTGCGGCTGACGTTGGTCGCGCCGATGTTGCCGCTGCCCGCCTCCCTCGGATCAACCCCGCCCAATAATCGCGCGACGATGATCCCGGTAGGTATGGAGCCGAGCACGTAAGCAAGGGGTATGAAGAGGTAGAGATGTATGGGGATGGAGGTCATGGTAGAGGTCAAATTCCGCGCGAGGTTCTGCGTATCGCGGCCGTTGCTTCATCTAAAAAATGCTTAAGGCTGCTTTCTGCCTTGCCAGCGCGGAAGAAATCCATACTCTTTACAATATCCTCCGCAAATTCTTTACCGCCAAGCGTAGGCGGATGGCCGCCAGACATAACCGCTTGCGACAAAATGGCTTTGTATCTATCCCTCTCGCATTTATCGCTGCCTAATATCGGCCTATAACCAACTATCCTGCAAAAAGAATCTAAATCCGCCATATACCACTTCTCTATGTGCGGCTCCGGACAGGCTATAACCGTTTTATCTGCAAGTTTAACCATTATCTTTGATTGTATCTCCTTTCGCGCTGCGTCAAACCCTTTACAATTCGCATCTATGGCGACAAAGAAAAGATCAGGGATGCTCGTATATTCTATCGTCTTTTGACACGACACCAACTCGCTGATTGCCCGGCCATGACCGCCCTTTGCGCAGCCTCCGCTAAACCTTACCACCCTGTTATTCTCCCTTGCAATACGGCTTATCAACGCCTTAAGAAATTTTTCATGCGCCGCGTCCTCCGCGAATAGATTAGCGGCAACAAGACTACTCATCAAGACCCCGCAGCATCAGAGCCTCAAAGATGCCATCTTCGGTTCCAGACGATAGCCCCTTGGCGATCTCGGTATCCTTGAATAGCGGCTGTTCCGTATCGACCCGTTGCACCGACGTGCCGTTCTCGTCCTGCCCCACCCGCAATAAGGCTATATCGTCAGGATGCGATTGCGCATGTCTGAAGACCGCCCCGCACAGATGCGGAGAATGGGTCGTTACTATTATCTGACGTTTCTGCTCTATAGCCATAGAAACAAGAAGTTCCACTATCAGTTCCAAACGGCGCGGATGGACGCCGTTTTCAGGTTCTTCAAACGCTAAAAGCGACCCGCTCCAAGGGTTTACGGCAATGGCGCACAACGCTAATACCCTGAGTGTGCCCTCTGATATGATTCGAGAGGAAAAACTCGTCCCATTCTGCCTGACCTGTATGTCGAGTTCAGCGCGTTTTTTGTCAAGTTCAACTTCAACATCCTCTACGCTCGGTATGAGCGAACGCAACGCGCGTTTAACCGACTCGAAGTATTTCGGCCGTTCATCGCTCAAGCGATAGAGGAACGGCGCTATATTCTCCCCCCGCGTCCCTATATCGGAGACCTCCGAAGGCGGACGCGCCGAGCGCATAGCCGAGCGTGGGTCAAGATAATACGTGCGCCAGCCGCTCAGTTCCCCGCGGCACCGCTCGAAATCACGGTATAACTCCCCGTTGATGTGAACGTCGGAGAGCAGCGAATAATTTATACCCGCCCGTTCCTTCCTTGGCCGCGCCGCCTTGACCCTGCGCCTGATATGCAATTCGCCTTGATATAACTCGATCAACGGACTTCCTTTCGGCTTCCATTTATCGTTAAGGCACGTTAAAGATTCAGCGTCCATGCCGAGAATTCCCGTGCTCGGATGAATGCCGACCTTTATATCATAAGCGTACTTATAAGACTTGCCATCTGTTATGCCCCCTGTAGCCTTCTCGTCTTTAACTTCTTCATTAGCATCAACTAGGGACGATAGCTCAAATTGAGCCTTGTCCTTGCCAAGCAGTTCGGCCAATCCGCCTGGGGGAAATGAGAACGCTTCTACGGGATAACCTCGGATAGGCTCGGATAGCGCATCAGACAGGGTGCGGCAGGTCCCTACCCTCGAAAGCGCCTGCACAGCATCAATGAAATTACTCTTGCCTGCCGCGTTTGGGCCAAAAAGTACGGCCAAGCGAGGCAGCTTTACATTCACCTCACCCAGCGATTTGAATCCTGTGATATGTAAATTTCTTAGCACTATTTACCTCCAGCTGTAAAAACACGATATCCCTCCTACTCCACCGTCACGCTCTTGGCGAGGTTGCGGGGCTGGTCTATGTCGGTGCCCTTGAGGACGGCTATGTGGTAGGCGAGGAGCTGGAGCGGCACGGCCATGAGCGCGGGCGTCAGGTAGACCGACGCCTCAGGCACCCTTATAACGTCTCCGGCGCGTCCGGCAACGTTCGTGTCGCTCTCGCTGACCACGGCGATGAGGCGGCCTCCCCTGGCCTTTATTTCCTCCATGTTGCCGAGCATCTTTGGATACGACAGGTCCTGCGGGGCGATGGCGACGACCGGGACCTCCTCGTCGATGAGCGCGATAGGCCCGTGCTTCATCTCTCCGGCGGCGTATCCCTCCGCGTGGATGTAGGATATCTCCTTGAGCTTCAACGCGCCTTCGAGGGCTATCGGGTAGTTGAGGCCGCGTCCGAGGTAGATGAAGTCCCGGCAGTGGAAGTGTTTTCTTGCTATCTGCTCGATCCTCCCCTCCTCCTCAAGCGCCTTGTCCATCTTCTTGGGAAGGCGGATGAGCTCCTGTATGAGCGCGGCCCCGGCCTCCTGTGTTATCTTGTTCGTCCTCCTGCCGAAGTAGAGGGCAAGGAGATATAGCGCCACGAGCTGCGTGGTGAACGCCTTGGTCGATGCGACCCCGATCTCGGGCCCGGCGTGGGTCATAAAGCTCCAGTCCGCCTCCCGCGTAAGGCTCGACTCCATCACGTTGCATATCGCTATGGTGGACGCCCCGCGCCTCTTGACCTCCCTCACGGCGGCGAGCGTGTCGGCGGTCTCTCCGGACTGCGATATTGCTATCACCAGACACTTCTTGTCTATGAGCGGGTTGCGGTAGCGGAACTCGGAGGCGAGGTCTACTTCAGTCGGTATCCTGAAGAGCTCCTCGAAGATGTATTTGCCCACGAGCGCCGCGTGCCACGACGTGCCGCAGGCCGTAAGATAGACGCGCTCGATGTCGATAAGCGGCACGTCGAACCTGTCGAGGAATACGTCGCCGGCCTCTTCGAGGAGTAGTCCCCGGAAGGTGTCAGTTATCGCGCGCGGCTGCTCGGATATTTCCTTCCGCATGAAGTGGCGGAACCCGCCCTTCTCGGCCATTATCGGGCTCCAGTCTATGACCACCGGTTCGCGGTTTACCGGTTCGCCGTCGAGGGTCTCTATGACGGCCCCGTCCCTGGTTATAATCACGAGTTCGCCGTCGTGCAGGAATATGGCCCGGCGCGTGACGTCGAGTATGGCCGGGATGTCGGAGGAGAGCATCGTCTCTCCGTTGCCTATGCCGACGATGAGCGGGCACTCCATGCGCGCGCCGACGATCTTGCCCGGCTCGCGCTCGCTTACCGCCGCGATGGCATAAGTGCCCTTTACGCGCTTGACGGCCTCGCGGAGCGCGTCTTCAAGAGAGGCGCCTTTTTTAGTCTCAGCGCATATCAGGTGCGAGAGTATCTCGGTGTCGGTCTCGGACTTGAAGCGCGCGCCCTCGCGCATGAGCTCTTCCTTCAGCGCGAGGTAGTTTTCGATTATGCCGTTATGCACGACGGCCACGCCGCCTTCCAGATGCGGATGCGCGTTCTCCTCGGTGGGCCTGCCGTGGGTGGCCCAGCGCGTATGTCCTATGCCGATGCGCCCGGAGAGCGGATGCCTCTGCACCTCCGCCGCGAGTCGAGCGAGTTTGCCAACGCTCCTGCGAAGCTCCACCGCGCCGTCTATGAGGATCGCTATGCCGGAGGAGTCATAGCCCCTGTACTCGAGCTTACGCAGACCGTCGAGCAGCACCCCCACCGCGTCGCGCTCTCCGATGTATCCTACTATGCCGCACATTCAGGTTATCTCCGTTTTGAAGGCTTAGAGTTTATCCGTAAATTACCGATAAAGGCCATTTCTGTCATGAATGCTTCTATCCCCGGCAGAAACACTCGGGGACGTATCCAGCGTCTTGCGCGACAAGGGCAACCAAATAAGGATACTGGATTCCCGCCAGAAGCGCGCGGGAACGACAACACGTGAAGGATTTGGTGCTTTCTGCTGCATTATTATCGAGAACCTGCTTATTTAAGGATAAGCCCTTAAATGCAGCGCGGCGCGAAACGATTACGGCTTCATCCGCTTCTTCGCCCAGTCCTCTATGACGCGCTCTTTGACCCGCGTGATGACGAGCGCCCCCGGCGGCACGTCCTTCGTGACGGTGGTGCCGGAGCCCACGTATGCGCCCTTGCCCACCCTGACCGGCGCCACGAGTTGCGTGTCGCTCCCGATGAACGCCCCGTCTTCGATGACCGTCCTGTGTTTCTTGGCCCCGTCGTAATTGCAGGTGATCGTGCCCGCGCCGATGTTGACGCCGGCCCCGACGACCGCGTCTCCGATGTAGCTAAGGTGGTTCGCTTTCGTGCCCTTGCCCACGGAGGAGTTTTTGACCTCGACGAAGTTTCCTATCCTGACCTTATCGGCTATGACGTTGCCGGGCCGTAGTCTTGCAAAAGGCCCAATGGCGACATCCTTGCCCGTCATCGTCGATTCTATTATCGAATAACTCCTGACCGTCGAGCCGGAGCCTACGGCAGAGTCCTTTATCCTTGAGCCTTCTTCAATCACGCAATCAGCCCCGATGACCGTGTGGCCGAGGAGATGCGCGCCCGGATATATCACGGTGTCCGCCCCCACCTTTACGCCTGAATCTATATACGCGTTGAGCGGGTCTATGATGGTGACGCCTGAGCGCATCAGCTCGTCGGCGATCCGCTCGCGCATGATGCGGTTCGCCTCGGCGAGTTCCACGCGGTTGTTTATGCCCATCACCTCGCCCGCGTCGATGTGCGTAAGCGCGCGCGCCTTGCGGCCCGCCTTTACCGCCATCCCGATAAGGTCCGGCAGATAATACTCCGAGGCCGCATTCCTGTTTTTGAGTTTCTTGAGATTCTCAAATAAGAACTCAGACCGGACGATATATATCCCGGCGTTGACCTCCTGTATCCGCCTCTCACCGCCCTTGCAGTCCTTCTCTTCGATTACGCGGACGACGGAGTTGTTCTCATCCCTTATGATTCGTCCGTAACCGGACGGCTCGGCTACGACGGCCGTCACGAGCGTGAGCGCCGGTCTTCCCTTCCCTCCCCCCCTGTGGAACCTGACGAGGCCGTCCACGGTCTCATGCGTTATCAGGGGCACGTCTCCCGACAGGATCAGCACGTCGCCTGCAAAACCCTTCAGCGCCCCCATAGCCTGCATTACGGCGTGTCCGGTGCCGAGCTGCTCTTTCTGGACGGCAAAGGCGATCTTCTTATCTGGAAACGCCTCCCTTACCGCGTCTCCTCCGTAACCGGTCACGACGATTATCCGTCCGGCCTTGAGCGAGCGCAGTTGAGCTATCGGGTAATGGAGCATCGGGAAGCCGCATACCTGATGGAGCACCTTCGGCAGCTTTGACTTCATCCGCGTGCCCTTGCCCGCGGCAAGTATTATGGCGGCGATATTTTTCATAATAACAAAGATATAAGAACCGCCGGGGTTCGTCAAGTCATTTTAACATAACGCGCGCGCCGGAGACGCCTCAGGCAAATGTCAAGGATTTACAATGTCGATTATGCGGGAAAAACCGTAGAATGGGGGGGGCATCATGACCCGCCGGACAGTAGACGAGGACGGATTGGAGAGACGCGGCGCAAGCCTACAGATGCCCGCCCACGTGCGCGCTGAACCTGCCTTCAAGCTCGCCCACCTTGTTGGCAAGCAGCATGTAATCCCGGTCAAAATGTATGACTATCGCCTTTATATCGACCTCGATGTGCTCAAGACGCTTGTCCATCTGCACAAAGCGCTTGTCCATCTGCTCGAAGCGCTTGTTGGTATCCTCCCTCAACTGCCTTATTTCGTCCCTGATTGATTTCAATATCTCAACCGTGATGTCCTTGACCTTGTCCATGAGCATGTCTCCTCAAAGGCGAATGTTCCGGATA
>JACRCM010000069.1 GCA_016219025.1 Deltaproteobacteria bacterium
CTCTACACTTTTTTACAGATTATAGAGGTTAATCTTTTTGAGAAAAAGCCCATTTTACAGGTAGTTTCTAACGCCTTGAAACATATTCAAGGACAAGAGACTTCTAACCAATTGAATTTATTCACGTAACAACCGGACAGTTATGACTTGCGCTTATATTTTGGCAAAACGCGGACGGCCTTCTCCCTCAGAACTCCTCCTTGTACAGCTCCGGCATCTTGGCGCTTATGTATGCCTCGACCTCGGAGGCGGTCGCAAGCCCGGAGATGGCCTTGCATATCCTCTTCGCCTCGTTGTATCCGATGGACCTTATGAGCCTCTTTACGCGGAGCACGGAGAAGGCGTTCATGCTGAGCTGGTCCACGCCGAAGCCCACGAGTATGAAGGCGTAGGCGGGTTCCCCGGCCATCTCGCCGCACACGCCGCAACTCACCCCGGCCTTGTTAGCGGCCTCGGCCACGGCCTTTATCGTCCGCAGGACGGCGGGGTGGAACGGCTCGTAGAGATAGGCCACGTGCTCGTTGACGCGGTCGATGGCGAGCGAATACTGCATGAGGTCGTTCGTTCCTATGGACACGAAGTCCGTCTCCTTGACAATAAGGTCGGCTATCACCGCGGCGGAGGGCACCTCTATCATGGCCCCGGTCTCTATCTTGTCGTCGAACGCGATCCTCTCGGCCTTCAACTCGGCCTTGGCCTCGGCAAGGGCGGCCTTGGCCTGCCTGAGTTCCTCTACGCCGGATATCATCGGGAACATGATCTTTATCCTGCCGTGGGCGCTCGCGCGCAGTATGGCGCGGAGCTGGGTCTTGAATATCCCGGCGTTCTTGAGGCAGAACCTGATGGCGCGAAGCCCCATAGCCGGGTTCGTCTCCTTGACCGCGTCCATCCCGGCGGCCACCTTGTCAGCGCCCACGTCGAGGGTACGTATGATGACCGGGTTGGGACTCATCCGCTTGACCACGTGCTTATATGCCTTCACCTGCTCGTCCTCGGAGGGCAGTCCCTTGCGGTTCATGTAGAGATACTCGGTCCTGTAGAGGCCGATGCCCTCGGCGCCGTGCTCGATGAGGGAATCAAGCTCCTCGGAGAGCTCCATGTTGCCCATGAGCCTGACGCGCCTGCCGTCCTTGGTCTCGCAGGGCATGTCCTTGTAATGAAAGAGCGCGCGGCCGTAGCTCTCGAACTTCTCCCGCCTCTTCCTGTATACCTCCATGACGCTGTCCGACGGGTTTATTATCACCGTGCCGGTCGCGCCGTCAACTATGATGGTGTCCCCGGTCTCGGCCCTGCGGGTGATGCTCTCGAGGCCCACGACCGCAGGCATCTCAAGAGACCTCGCCATGATCGCCGAGTGCGAGGTCCTGCCGCCCACGTCGGTAAGGAAGCCGAGCACCATGGCCTTGTCCATCTGCTCGGTGTCCGCCGGCGTGATGTCGTGGGCCACGACTATGGCCTGGGTCTTGAGTTCGGATATGGACTCGTGCTTCCTGCCGGAGAGGTTCAAGAGCACGCGGTTGACGATGTGCTCCACGTCGGAGCCGCGCTCGCGCAGATACTGGTCGTCCATCCGGGCGAAGAACTCCATGAGGTCGCCCAGCACCTTATTGAGCGCCCACTCCGCGTTCACCCGCTCCTCCCTGATGAGCTTGACGGTGTCGTTGATGAGCATGTTGTCCTTGAGGATCATCAGGTGGGCGTCGATGATGCGGATGTGCTCCTTGCCGCGCTGGTCGTCCTCCATCTTCTTCTTGATGCGGAGCATCTGGTCGCGGGACTCGCGCAGCGCCGCCTTGAACCTATCCACCTCGCGCTCGACCTCGGCCATGTCGAGGTAGCAGAAGTGCGCCGGCTCAGGGATGCCGCGCTCGAGAAGATAGACCTTCCCGACGACGATCCCGGAGGAGACGCCTATGCCCTTCATCAATACGACCTGTTTCTTAGCCTCAGCCATCACTCGTCCTCGCCGAAACCGTTGTCTATAAGCTCGCCGAGCGCCGAGAGGGCGCCGTCGGCGTCCCGTCCGTCGGCCCGCACCGTTATCTCCGTGCCTTGCGCCGCCGAGAGGATGAGTATGCCCATGATGGATTTGCCGTTGACCTCCTGGCCGCTCCTGGCCACGAAGATGTCTGAATCGAAGCGCGAGGCCGCCTGCACGAAGAGCGAGGCCGCCCTCGCGTGGAGCCCGAGCTTATTCTTTATCCTGAACGTCCTTGCCGCCGCAGATGACATCGTTGTCAACCTCGTAGAAGTGTAGTAAAAACCGTGATGCGTTTGAGGAAGCCCTCGGCTTTCAGCGGTCAGATCGCTGAAAGCCGACCGCTGAAAGCCGAGGGGTGTAGTCATGTCCCGCATCACGGCCTTTCTAATGCCCTTCACATCCGCACCTGTATTCCACGGGTTCGCGGGTGGGGACGTCCCTTATGTCTATGGCGACGCCGAGCGAAGCGAACCTCTCGATGCACTCCTCGTCTTCATGGTTCAATATCACGGACGCCGCCACCGCCCTGCCGCCGCCGTCGTGGTGGACGTTTCCGAGATTGAGCGCGTCAAAGCGTATGCCGCTCTCGTAGAGCTTCATGGCGTCCTTTACGCGCCCGACTATCAATATAACCCTGCCCTCCCCGTTGCCAGCGATGGAATGCACCCGGCGCACCGCGTCCTCGACCTTCATTACGGTGACGTAGAGCTCCTTGCAGGAACACGCCTCCATTATCCGGCTGGTAAGCTCGTCCGCCGCCGCGTCGTCGGACGCTACGATGAGGGTATCCGCCTTCAGATGCGGCACCCATGAGCATATTATCTGACCGTGCAGAAGACGGTCGTCGACCCTGACGAGGATTATCATGGCGTCCCTTGCTTAATGCCGCGGCTCCCGGCCTTTCCTCACTTCTCCTTGAGCATGTCTCCGGCGAGGACGATGCTCGTCCTGCCGTATTCCCTGAGCATGAGCGCGAGGTCGTGGAGGGGTTTATCCGCGCTGTGCCCGATGTATTTGAGGATCACCGGAAGGTTTACGCCGGTGAGTATCTCCACCTTGCCCGGCTCCAGGAGAGAGAGCGCTATATTAGTGGGCGTGCCTCCGAACATGTCGGTAAAGATGATGACGCCCTTGCCCGCGTTCACGTCCTTGACCGCGCCTGCAAGCCGCTCCCGGAGGCCGTTGGCGCCGTCAGCGCCCGCGACGTTTATAGCCGCCATGCGCTCCGTCTTGCCGGTTATGGACCCGGCGGCCTCCACAAGGGCCGCGCCGAGCCCCCCGTGCGTTATTATAACGGCGCCTACCATCCGAGCACCTCGATCGGTTATCAGTTATCGGTTATCCGTTATCGGTGAATGGTAAAAAAACATGTCTTTATCATTTGCCGATAACCGATAACCCGTTAGAACTTGCCTATGTCCCTGTGTCTTACCCTTGCCGTGATCTCCGTTGAGGCCAACTCCTCCGCAAGCACGTCGGCTATCACCACCGAACGGTGCCTGCCGCCCGTGCACCCTATGGCGACGGTAAGATACGACTTGCCCTCTTTACGGTAGAGCGGGATCAGGTATTCGAGAAACCCGCGCATCCTGGCAAGAAACTCCCTGGCCGCCGGCTGGCCCAGCACATACCCCCTGACCTCATCGGCCTTGCCGTCGAGGGGCCTCAACCGTCCGGCGAAGTACGGGTTGGGCAGGAATCTGATGTCGATGACGAGGTCGGCATCGACCGGGATGCCCCAGCGGTATCCGAAGGATACGATGGATAGCGCGATCTTCCAGCGCGCGGGCGCTACGGAGAAAGACTCCCTTATCATCTCGCGCAACTCGTGCACGTTAAAGCCGGTGGTGTCTATGACCCTATCGGCGTTGGCCTTGAGTTCGCTTAACAGTTCCCGCTCCCTCTCAAGCCCTTCGAGCGGACTCTCGCTCGCCGCGAGCGGGTGCCGCCTCCTGGTCTCGCTGAACCTGCGGACAAGCGCGTCGTCCGCGGCCTCCAAAAATACCAGCTCGGCCTTGTACCCGCTCTTCTTCAATCCCGTGAAGACCGGGATGAACTCGGCCAGAAACTCGCGCCCCCGCACGTCGACCACCGCGGCGGCCTTGGATATCTCGCCCGACTGCGCCGCCAGCTCCATGAACTTCGGCATGAGCCCGGCGGGCATGTTGTCGACGCAGAAGAAGCCCAGGTCCTCCAGGGCCTTCATGGCCGTGGATTTTCCCGACCCCGAAGGGCCGCTTATCACCACGAGGCGGATGTCTTTCAATAGGTTATCGGTTAAATACCGTGATGCGTTTGAGAAAGCCCTCGGGGCTGTAGTCATGTCACGCATCACGGCCTTACTAACGCATCACGTCTTGCCCGGCCTCATGGCCTGCTCAAGCTCCGCCTCCAGCCTCTTGGCCGAATGGTGACCCATGATCTTGAGTATCTGGTTCCTTGCGGCGACCTCGACTATGGTGGCGACGCTCCTGCCGGATGAGACCGGTATCTTCATATACGGCAGCCCCACGCCGAGGATGTTGTAGACGTTCTCCTCGAAGCCGAGCCTGTCGTAGGCGGCCTCGGCCTCCCACCGGACGAGTTCGACCACGATGTCCATCTGCTTTTTCTCCCTGATGGCGGTGATCCCGTAGAGGTCTTTTATGTTCACTATCCCCAGCCCGCGTATCTCCATGTGGTAGCGTATCACGTCCGAGGAGGTGCCGGAGAGTATGGCGGGCGGCAGCCGCTTGACGATTACAACGTCGTCGGAGACGAGCCTGTAGCCCCTGGCCACGAGGTCGAGCGCGCACTCGCTCTTGCCTATGCCGCTCTTGCCGAGGATGAGTATCCCTACGCCGAGCACGTCCACGAGCACGCCGTGGAGCGTGGTCGTGGGCGCAAGCCTCTCCTCCAGAAACTTGCCGATGCCTTCTATCAGCACGGATGAGGTAAGCGGGGTGGCAAGGAGCGGGATGCCTTTTTTTCTGCAAAGGTCAGTCAGAAAACGCGGCGGCTCAAGGCCGCGCGTGACAATTATGGCGGGGATGGCCACCTTCTCGATGACGGCCAAAGACCGCTTGAGCTTATCCTCCTTCAGGCTGTTGAGGTAGCCTATCTCGGCGGCGCCGAATATCTGCACCCTGTCGGCGTGGAGTTCCTCGAGGAGTCCGGTCAGCAGAAGCCCCGGCTTCTGTATGCGCGAGGTCGCAAGCTCCCTGTCGAGTCCGCCTTCCCCGGCGGTCAGGACGAGACTAAACGCCTTTAACTGACCGTCCTCAAGGAGACAACTTACGGGTACGCCCATAGGAAACCTCTTAGAGGCCGTGATGCGTGTGTCCGGTTATCAGTTATCGGTTATCGGTGCAGGTGAAAGAATAATTATCCTTAAACCGATACCGGATAACCGATAACCGCTTCACGCCCTTCTGTCCGCCTCGGCTATTATCCTGTATATCTCGCCCACGCTCTCGGCCTTCAGGAGCGATTGGCGCAGGTCGTGGCTCTTGAGCAGATGAGAGATGCCCGCAAGCGCCTTGAGGTGCGCGGCCGGCGCGCCCTCAGGGGCGATGATGAGAAAGACGAGGTAGACCGGCTCCCTGTCGAGGGAGTTGAAGTCCACGCCGTTACGGCTCCTTCCGAAGAAGACCTTTACCCCGGCGATGCCCTTGCATTTGCCGTGCGGCACGGCCACGCCGTGGCCTATGCCCGTGGTGCCGAGCCGCTCCCGGTCAAGGACGGCCTCGAGCGTCTTTGCCGCGTCGAGTCCGCTCATCCTCGCCGCGAGGCCGGTTACCATTTCGTCGAGCACCGCGCCTTTCTCACGCGCCTTGAGCTCCGCTATGATGTTGTCCTCGGTGAGGACGTCCGAAAGCCGCATGACGGTCTTATCCCGATGGGATTATGCCGCGTCCTCAAGGCGAAGACGGCGGCGAAGTCATGGCGGGGATACGACAACCCGCCGCGCCGCCCTACTTGGTCCGCGTCTCGATGAGGCCGTAATCCCCGTCGCCGGTCCTGTAGATGACGTTGATGTTAGAGGTGGCCGAGTCCGTGAATACGAGAAACGGGTTGGCCGAGAGGTTCATCTGCTCCGCGGCCTCCTCGACGGACATGGGCTTTACGAACTGGTTCTCCTTCTTGACTATCCTCGAACGCCTTGCCCCGGCGGGCTCGGCCGCCGGGTTGGGCATGCGCTTGCCCTCAGGCTCGGCGGAGTGGGGCTTGTGGTCCTTGACCTTCTCCTTGTGCTTCCTCACCTGCTTCTCGACCTTGTCTATCGCGCCGTCGATGGCCGAGTACATGCCGCCCGTGCCGGCCTGCGCCTTTATGGCGACCCCGTTGGCGTTGACCGTGACGTCCGCGATGTGCCTTATCTTCTCGACCGAGAGTATCCAGTGTATGTCCACCGGCTCGAAGAGATACTTCGAGAGCCTATCGGATTTTTCGACCGCATACTGCCTCAGTGCCTCCGACGAATCCATGTGCCTGAACGTTACCGTGACTTGCATTTGACGACCTCCGTGTGGGTTGGGTAAGAAAGCTGAAATAGGTTAAGGAACCTCTGATTTATTATTTTTTCCTGTCATTTCGAGCGCAGCGAAAAATAGAGCTACTTTGAGACCCCTGAAAAA
>JACRCM010000002.1 GCA_016219025.1 Deltaproteobacteria bacterium
AGCCTTTGTGCGATCAAGATTCGGGTTTCTCCGGACAGCATATATCGCCGAAAGCTAATTTCTTGAAAAATAAAGGATTTATTTTTCTCGGCAAGGTATTATCTGCGAGCCTTGGAATTTAACCGGACAGTAGTGATGCGGTATATAAATTTAAGCGGTACGAGGACTCCAGCTTGAACTACGTCGGCGTCAATAGGCACGGGGCCGGCGAGGACGCCGGCCTGTATGATACCGTCCTGAGTTCGAAGGATTATCGCGTCGCGTTCGAGAACGTTGGCGAATTAATCTCGCTCGCTCCACGGCCCTCCCGCTTGATTCAGTGAGCCTTTGATTTATCCCGTTGCTGCGAGGGGCACAACGACGAAACAATCCCGCTTTAAAGGCGCATGACAATGACCGACAACCTAATCCTCATCATCCCCTTCCTCTTCGGCGCGGTGGTGGGCAGTTTTTTGAACGTCTGCATATACCGCATCCCTGCCGGGCTTTCGGTAATACGGCCGGGCTCGCGGTGCGGCTGTTGCGGGAGCGCGGTGGCCTTCTATGACAACATCCCCATCCTGAGCTATATTATATTGAGGGGCAGGTGCAGGGCCTGCGGGGTGGGGTTCTCGGCGCAATACCCTATAGTGGAGGCGCTTGCCGGACTCCTTGCCGCGGCGCTTTTTTATGTATTCGGATTGAGCGTCGAGCTCTTCGTCTACTCCGCATTCGCCGCCGCCCTGATAGTCATAACGTTCATCGACCTTGAGCGCCGGATAATACCCGATGTCATAAGCCTGCCGGGCATACCCATCGGGTTCGCCGCGTCGTTTTTTCTCGCGTCCCCCGGCGTCGTTGATTCCGCCATCGGCATCCTCTTTGGCGGCGGGCTGCTCCTCGGCATAGCGATGGGATACTACCTCCTTACGAAAAAGGAAGGCATGGGCGGCGGGGACGTGAAGCTCCTGGCCATGATAGGCGCGTTCCTCGGATGGAAGGGCGTCATAGTGACCATACTCCTCGGCTCCGGCTCCGGCGCCGTCATAGGAGGCGCCCTGATGCTTGTCGCGGGCAAGAAGAGCAAGTACGCTGTCCCGTTCGGGCCTTTTCTTTCCATCGGCGCGCTTGTACATCTTTTCTTCGGCGACGCCCTCATCTCGTGGTATATAAACGCCGCACTCGGCGCGTGAGCCTCGTATGGGCGGACTAAAGTCACGGTCATGCGTCCGCTGGTATCGTATACTTGCGTTCAAGAGGGCGTAATCGCATGAAGTTCAGGATAGGCATCCGTTTCCAGCTTATCGCCGGGATCGTCATCACGACGGCCGCGGGCATGGGGCTTATCGGCCTCTTCAGCATAATAGCCGTCGAGAGGAGCGCGGTATACTGGAAGTCGGGCGAGGCCGAGCGCGTGGTAAAGGTCTTGCGCGTTGCCCAACGCGGATCCGGCGGCTTCAGCAACCCGGACGCCTACAGGTATGCGGCCGCGGCCCTGAAGCAGGCCGGGGCCGCCGCCATCGAGATGTCCGACCCATCCGGCAAGGTGATTATCAGGGAGGGCGCGCTCCCGGCCGGGGAGGGCGAAGAGCTCCCCTACGGCGCGGACGTGCGGATCAGGAGGATAGGCGCGGGTTGGCTGAGGGGGCCGGGACTCCTCCTTTACGTTACCGCCCCGCTTGACGGCGCCGGGGCGCGCGGCGCCCGTCTCTCCTTCACCGTCTCCCTCGCCGGGATAAGGGAAGAGACCGCCGGGGTCAGGCGTTTTCTCCTTGTCTACGCGGTCGTCGATTCCTTAATCATAATCGGCCTGGGCGTTTATTTTCTCTCGCGCTCCATTATAACCCCCATACGCGCCCTTACCGCCGCGGCGACGAGGATCGCGGGCGGAAGCCTCGGCGAGAGGGTGAGGGAGGACGTTGACAACGAGATAGGCAGCCTGGCCATGTCTTTCAACGTCATGGCCGACAAGCTCGAGGCCGAGATAAAGACGCTGGAGCGCGTCAACGCGGAACTGGTCGCCGCGCAGGCGGAGTTGTTGCGGTCTTCCACCCTTGCCGCCATCGGCAACCTCGCCGCCGGCATAGCCCATGAGGTGGGAAACCCGCTCGGCGCGCTCTCCGGCTATATCGACATATTGAAGCGCGGTGGGTCAGGCAGGGACGAGGAGCAAGAGGTGCTGGGCCGCGCCGCCGCGGAGCTCGGCAGGATCGACGCCATAGTCAGGGACTTTCTCGACGTGTCGAGACCGCCCAGGACGCCCAAGACGCCCGTGGACGTCAATCGCGTCGTTGCGGAGGCCGTCTCCGCCGTTGCCGCTCACCCGGCGTTCGCGGGCGCGCGAGCCGATATGAAGTTGACCGAGGGGCTGCCGTTGGTTATGATAGACCGCGACAGGATGCGTCAGGTATTTATGAACCTCCTCCTGAACGCCGCGCAGTCCATGGCGGCGGTCGACGGCGCAAGGGCCGTAACGGTGGCGACCTCGCTGGAGAGGCGTCCGGCTGACGAGGAACGGGGGCTCCGGCCTCTGCGGCGCAAGGACGACCGTTTTCTGGGCGCCTCCGGCGTTCACGAGAAGGAGTATGCCGCCGTCAGCTTCACTGACAGGGGGGTCGGCATATCCGCCGAGGACGCGGGCCGGATATTCGAGCCGTTCTTTACAACGAAGGGACCGGGCGGCGGCACCGGCCTCGGACTCTTTGTGTCCCATTCGATAGTAAAGGCGTATGGCGGCGAGATAACCGTAGCCTCGAAGCCGGGGGAGGGTTCGACGTTTACGGTAATATTGCCGGCGGGACAAACGAAATGAAGATAATGGTCATAGACGACGAAGAGTCCATGCGGCACATGCTCTCGGTCATCCTCAAGAGGGAGGGCTATGAGACGGCCGCGTTCGCGGACGCGGGCCAGGCCGTTGCCGCGCTTGAGGCGTCGGAGTTCGACTTCGTCCTTTGCGACATCAGGATGCCGGGCATGGACGGGATGCGATTCCTCAAGACTCTGCAGGACAGGGGGCTCGGCCAGACCGTCATAATGATGAGCGCGTACGGGGCGATGGACACGGCCATCGAGTGCATGAAGCTCGGGGCCTACGATTACATATCCAAGCCTTTCAAGGCGGACGAGATAATCCTCACCGTTAAAAAGGCCGAGGAGAGGGAGCGGCTCAAGCGCGAGAACGCGAGGCTCAAGGACGAGGCCGAGCGCGATTACGACTTCAGGAACATCATAACCGAAGACAGGGCCATGCTGGAGATAATCGGCCTTGTAAAGAAGGTCGCGGACTACGCGACCCCGGTGCTCATTACCGGCGAGTCGGGCACGGGCAAGGAGCTTGTAGCAAGGGCGATACACCACGCCGGGCAGCGCGGGCTTGGGCCGTTCGTGGCCGTCAACTGCGGGGCCATACCCCCGAACCTCCTTGAGAGCGAGCTATTCGGCCACGTCAAGGGCGCGTTCACCGACGCCCACCGCAACAAGACCGGCCTGTTTCAGGAGGCCGACCACGGGACGATATTTCTCGACGAGATAGGCGAGCTTCCCATGGAGTTGCAGGTTAAACTCCTCAGAACCCTTCAGGAAGGCGAGATAAGAAGGGTCGGCGACGTGAAGTCGGCGCGGATAGACGCGAGGGTCGTCGCCGCGACCGTAAAAGACCTGAAGACCGAGATAAAGGCAGGGCGCTTCAGGGAAGACCTCTACTACAGGCTCAACGTGATAGAGACGCGGCTGCCGCCGCTGCGCGACAGGAAGGCCGACATCCCGGCCCTTGCCGCCCACTTCGCCGGAAAATACGCGCGCAGGTTCGGCAAGCGCGCAAAGGCCATCCTGCCGGAGGCCATGGACGAGCTTGTGCGTTACCCGTGGCCCGGCAACGTCCGCGAACTTGAAAACGTCATGGAACGCGCTATGATACTTGAAGAGGGCGGCGTGATAAGAAAAGAGTCGCTCCCGATACGGGAGAATGAACCCGGCGCCGCATACGGCGGCGGCCTTTCCGTCAAGAAGGCGCAGGAGGCGATGGAGAGGGGGCTTATAACAAAGGCGCTCGCCCAGACCGGCAACAACAAGACAAAGGCCGCAGAACTCCTCGAACTGAGCATGAGGGCGCTTCTTTATAAGATAAAAAATTACGGATTGTGAAAAAAGTAGCAGGTTGAGGGGGGTGCCTCAAAATAATTATCTTTAAATATCAAATAGTTAGCCGTTAGCATGGTAATTGCATATCCTTATGGTTAGCTGAAACGGGCATAAGGTGATAAGGAAATGCGTCTCAGGGGGAGTTATGGGTTGCGCTGGCATAGGTAAAAAGGGCTTTACGATGGTCGAGATTCTGGTGGTAATAGCTATTATCTCCGTGATGAGCGCCATAGCCATACCGTCGCTCGTCTCCGCCGTCTACCATATACGGCTTACGAGGGCCACGAGAGACGTTGCCGTAGGTCTTCAGGCCGCGAGGATGAAGGCCATATCCAGGAACGTAGCATTTCAGGTAAAGTTCACGCAGGGCACCCTGAGTTCTTATATCCTCCAGCGCTGGAATGCCACAATGGGCGCATGGGTGAACGACGCCTCCGAGTATGGGGGAGGCAAGACGATAGAGGCTGGCGTCAAGATTACCTCGCCAGGCGGGAACTTCAGCGCGGTATTCTTTCCGGCCGGCACGGTTCAAGGGAATAATGGCACCTTGCTAACGGGCGGCACCACCGCGGATCAGAAGATATGTTTGACGAACGAGCGTTCCTCCACCGCGGATCAATTGAACGTCTCCATATCCGCGGCGAGTGGAAAGGTTGAGGTAAATAACGGATGTTAGGGGGAGGGGAAAGCCCCCCCTCCCTTGTCCGCGGCCTTATGCGGGATAAGAGGGGGTTGGGGGGAGTTAGTAGTTAGGCGCAGATCAGCAAAACGTAACCCCTCCCGGGAAAAATAGGAAGAGCTATTCAAGGGCGCGAGGCATGACATGTGGAATGACGGCGGTATAAAGGACGATGGGCGGAAGGCGGGGCGCGGGCGCGACGGGTTTACGCTCGTCGAGATACTGATCGCGCTTACCATACTCAGCATAGGCATTCTCGGCATAGTGGGTCTTGCCGGCACCGCCATCAAGAGTTCGGGTTCGGCGCGCGGCCTCACGCAGGCCACGAACGCGGCGCAGGACAGGCTTGAGGCGCTCCTAAGCGTGCCGTATAACAACCTCGAGGCGTCCGACAACACCAGTCGCGCCGACCTTCAGCGCGCGTGCGCCGGGCCTACAGGGCCGGTCTCAAGGCCGGTCTACACGTGCACGCCCACGAACCAACTGACCATTGGCGTCGCGCCGGACGCGAAACAGTATGTCTGGTCTTACACGGTGACGCTCATCGACCTCGACGGCAACGGCACGGCGGACAGCTCCGACGGCCTCAAGAGGGTAGACGTATCGATCGACTGGCTTGAGCAGTATTCAAAGACGACTAAGAAGACGACGCTGACCACGATGCGGGCGAAGGAGTAGAAGAGACACCCCTCTTGCCCTCGGCTTCATGCGGGATAAGGGGGAGGAGTTAAAAATGAGGCAGTATTTGCAAAACAGCTCTATCGTCAAAACGTAACCCCTCCCGTCCTCCCCTTAGTCAAGGCGCGGGAAAAAGCCCCGCACCTTGACCAAGGGGAGGGGAAAGGCCTCCCCCTCTTGCCCTCGGTCTTATGCGGGATAAGAGGGGGGGGGAGTTAAAAGTATTGCAGGGTGGGCTGTGCCCACCAAAATGACTATCACCTTGGCATACGGGCGGTTTCACGGCACAACAAAACGAGGGTAATGGATATGAAGATAATGAAGGCTTTCAGGGGCGTTTTTACGGGCACCGAGCAGGCGTTATCCGGCGGGCGCGGCCGGGGGGGGCGGGGTTTTACGCTCATAGAGCTCCTCATATCGCTTGCGATCGTGAGCATAGCCGCCGCCGCGCTCTATGCGGTCTTTGTCAATTTTTTCAAGCAGCAGCAGAGGATGGACCTCTCCCTCGAATCCGAGCAGAACGCCCGCGCCGCGATCGACAGCATGGAGCGCGAACTCCTCAACGCCGGGTACCTCTCAGGCACCATGGATATAATAACCGTGGCGGACGCGAATAATATCGAGTTCGTCTATACCGACCCGTCCGACTGCACCGTGAGCGCCACGTGCCTCCATAAGCTCAAGGTGAAGTACGCCTACGCGGGCGGGAAACTCACCCGCAACGCGGAAGACCAGACCGATGGCTCGAAGAGCACCGGCACATTGGACTTCATCACCGACGTCAAGAGCTTCCAGATAAGCTATTACGACAAGGACGGAGCGGCGTTTACGCCCACCGACCAGACGATGCGCAACAGCGTCAGGTTCGCGGACATCGCGCTGGTAACGCAGACCAAGACCATCCCGCAGGGCATGACCGCCAAGGCGACCTTCTCGCTCACCACGCACCTCAAGTTGAGGAACGTCGACACCGCGCAGACCGCGACCGACACGGACGCGCCCCTCTCGCCCACGAACGTGAAGGTGCGCGACCCCGGGATATGCGGCAGGCTCAGGGTCCAGTGGACGCCGTCGACCTCCGGCGACGTGGCCGGACACACGATATACTACGGCACCGCCCCGGGCGACTATACGGGCGCCATCAGCATACCCAAGTCGAGCCTTTCCGACGGCTCGACCTATTGGTGCGACGCATACGGCGGGCCGTGCACCATAAGCCCGCAGTCCGTGCAGTTGCAGTATACGCCCTCCGACGGAAGCACGGTGACATATTATTACGTCGCGGTCAAGGCGTATGACAACTCGATGAACTCAAGCGCCTACTCGACCGAGGTCTCCGGCGCCTCAGGCACGGAGACGCTGGCGGGCAGCAACTCCAGTTTCACCTCCGGCGCCGACGACACCACCGTCAACCCCAAGAAGCCCGCGATCAACTCCGGCTTCAGCTTCAGCGGGGCGGACGGCGACGCCGACGGCAAGGTGCAGCTTACGTGGAGCGGGTATGATACCGCGACCTACCCGGACGTCACCGGGTTCCGCATCTACAGGAAGCTGGAGGACGGGACCGATTTTACATTCCCCATCCCCTCGACGTATCAGTTGAACCCTACGAGCGGCCAGACGGTCGGCATCGGGGCCACTTCGTATTCCGACTCGGACGGCGCCATGGTGGGATGCAAAGCCTACAGATACGCCATCGCGCCCGTGAACTGCGACCCGTCTCTCGTGACGTATGAAGGTGAGGCGGCAAACGCCGACCACGCGAAGACGCCGTATTATGAGAGCGTATCCGGCTACACCAACTACGCGGAGACCTACGGCGACGGGTCGAGCTATTCCGGGGCCGACTATCCGGCCGGGGCCGACACGGCCCCGCCCGATTCCACTGGTCCTGCCGCGCCGGACTTCCATGTAAAGGCCGGCTACAAGAGGGTCGCTATAAACTTTACCCAGCCTGGCGAGTCGAACATAGACCGGACGTGCATATACGGCGTGGAGGGGTCTTCATACCCCGAGCTTGACGCCGGCAAGGACGCGGACAAGTGCAACACGCCCATCACCGGCAAGAGGCTGCCTGAGTACTCCGGCGTATTCCCCGCGCCTGATTATCCAGCGAACACAGCCGTGGCCTTCTGGAATAATGACGTCAACGGCGCTTCAACCATGCCGGTCCTCAATGATAACGGCACGTATTCGTACAGGGCGGCCTCTTACGACCTGTGCGGCAATGTATCCAGCACAGTTGCCAAAGACACCACGACGCTGTGCGGAGAAGACCCGGTGCGCGTGGTGGCTGGCGTCACAACGCCCAAGCTTGATAAGCCGCAGTTCCCTGCCTCCCCAGCGCCTACCATTACCGTATCGGGTTGCGGCGGCGTGATTGACCCGCTAACCAACATCTTGACGGTAAACTTGACAGCAAACTGGACGGAGATACCGAGCGATCTCACACAGACGTCTACCGCCACTAACCCGTATGACTTAGCCGGGTACAGGCTGATCAGGGCTACGCAGCCTGATTTCAGCGACGGCGTGCTCCTCAACACCGACGCGCCGTGGTATAAGCCGCCGTACAGCGACACCGGGACTGCCGACGGCGGGATATACTACTACAGGGTATACGGCACGGACTGTCCGTTCGAGAAAGGCGACAACGGGGCGCTCACGGCCTCGAACATGATGACATGGCTCAACGGCATCGATTCCGCGGTAGTCTACCCCGGCAGGCTCGACAGGGACGAGGCGTATAAGGCCAACAACGGGAGCCTCGACGCCCACCGCGAGGTGCTCGTGGGCGTGGATATAGACGGAAGCGGCAACGCCGCGCCGAAAAGCGCCTATGGCCATGGCTCCGTGACCATGTTCATGCAGAACACGCAGAACATAGCCGCGACCGCGTCCTCGGCCGAAACGCTGGTCATCTCGTCGGCGGCCGTAAGCTGGGTGAACGACTCCGCGTTCCTGCGCGAGGTCTGGGTAGGCGGCGGCACGAGCGGCGTGGGCCGGACCCAGGTGTTGAGCCTCAACACCGGCGACGTCACCCCGGTCACGGGCAACGACCCGTATACCTCGGCAATAGCCGACCATGTGGTCAGCACCGCCGTGGATATGCCGGGCGGGGCGAGGAACATACCCGTCGAGTTCGTCTTCACCGACAAGAACGGCGACCCCGTGGACATGAGGGGAGACCAGCTCCTCGTCACCTTCACGGTGACGAACAAGTCCACCGGCTCGACGGACTGCGTAAGCTACATGACGGTCTCCGGCACCCAGACCGGCGTAGGCGTGTCCGTAGGCCCTTCGGTGCAGAGCGTCACGCAGAACAAGCCCAATTCGCCCACGTTCCCGCTGGCCGTGCCCGGCGCATCCGGCAACGAGACGGCGCCGACCGACGGCGCCACCCTTCTATCCAATCCCGTGTCCGCTGGCGTCAAGGTAACCGTTACGGCGACGATCATCCCCAATACGTTAAATAGCGTTACGGGTCTGTTTGTGAGCGTGGCCTCGGCCAAGCTCTACTACGCGGTGACGGACGTAACCGTTGGGGCCGCGCCCGACCCGGCGGTGTCCGGCAACTACACGTCCATAAGCATGTCCAAGTCCGGCAACTTGTGGACCGGCGTGATACCCATGCAGACGTCCTCCAGCACCAGTCCGAAAAGGATATGGTACTACATAGTGGCTAAGGACGACGACGGTAACTTCGACAGGAGACCGGCGCTTGCGGCGGGCGAGTATGTATACGACCAGAAGGGAAACATTTTCCTGGCCTGCGACCATACGCCGGCCTCGCCGTCCAACATCGTATTCAGCAGTTCCGACGCAACCCAGGCCACGGTCAGGTGGCAGGAGACAACCGCCTATTCGGACGGCACTTCGTTTGACAAGACCAATGACCCTATCACGTATCAGGTATGGAGGAGATATACCTCTGGCGGCAGCTTCGCCAACCTTACGTCGGCGGGCGAGGTATCCGAGGCCAAGACGTCGTGGACCAGCGTGGCCCCGGTCACCTCTCCGGCCACGGCCGAGGATTATTACTGCGGTATATGCTACTCCGGCACCACGACCCTGTGCTGCTTCTGGAAGGATACCGTCGCCACCGGCTCTTATGACCTCACATATTACGTCGTCCCTCATAATTCGTGCAGCGCCACGGCCAACCTCGGCACCGCGATCAAGCAGTTGCATCTGTGTCAGGGCGCCTCGGCCGGCGCGATCGTGAGCGTCTCGCCGTCCACCATATATACCGGCGACTCCTACACGGTCACGGTGACCGACTGCAATCTCAGCGGCAATGGCACGAAGGACACCATCACCGTTAACAACAAGGCGGCGTTGACCGGGTCCTCTTATAACAAGAGCGTCTCCGAGGCGGGCACGGGCATTAATGATAACGGGGTGTTCACCGCCACCGTGACTACGTATAAGAGCGGAGGCACCGTCAAGGATATTGCAGTTGCGCCGGCCAGCGACGCCGCGAACGACACGGTGACGGTCTCATGCGGGTCGGGATGCACGGCAAGCCCTGCGCCGACTACGGCCACGGTAACGGTAAAGGCCAAGGCGTGCGACTTTACGCCGACCGCGCCGGCAACGGTGACGGCCACGAGGCGCAAGAGCGGCAACAATTGTCTGATGGACGTGAGCTGGACCGCGAGCGCTTCGTGGGACGCGAACGGATATAAGCTGTATAGAAGCACCAATGGCTCGACGTATACGGCGATAGGGACATATTCCGGCACGACGCTCTCCGTGACCGGCTTGACCCCGGCGACTAATCTGACCGCGACCGGCAGCCCCAAGACATGTGTCGCCGGCACCGATTACTACGCGGTGACCACGCTGGACAGCTGCTCAACGGCGCTTGAAAGCGCAAAGTCGGCGGCGGTGGGGCCGAAGTAAAACACCCCTCCCCTTGGTCAAGATGCGGGGAAAGGCCCCCGCGCCTTGACCAAGGGGGGGGGAGTAAACCACGAGGTCATTATGAAGACGCCAAGAGAAAAGATGATGAAGGTGATTACCGGCGCGTTCGCGTCTGAGCGGGGGTTTGTCCTCATACTCGCGCTCGTCTCCATGCTGGCGATGACGATCATAGGCATAAGCCTCATCATCAACATGTCCACGGACTTGCAGCTTGCGAGGAACGAGCGGGACGGCAAGCAGGCCTTCCAGCTTGCGGAGGCGGGCGTCAACGAGACGATAGCGAGGCTCAGGCTCCTTACGACCAACGCGAAGTATATGGGAGAGCCGTCCGCGTCGTTCGGCCTGTACAGGACCCCGGGCTGGGCGGGCACGTCCTTTAGCACGGCCCAGGGCGCGGAAGCGGCAAACATGTCCGCCGGGTCCACCTATCAGGCCACGCTGACGTATCTGGAGGAAACCAGGGACACGGGGGTATACTGCGATGACGACGCCAACAGCGTCGCGGCGGCAAAGAACGAGGACACGACCTACCCCCTGCCTCAGAAGAACTGCAACAACGAGGTCGTGATGTACGGCCAGGACTTTGGCATATGTTTCTCAGGCACCGTCCCGTGCACCAAGCCCTCGGCCAAGAAAGGCATATACCCGGTCTACAAGATAACCTCCACGGGCACGGTGAACGGCACGGACAGGGTGATAGAGGCCTACGTGGGCGCGAGCGACCTGAATATGGACCCGGGGTCGGCAATCAACACCAACACCTGCGACGATACCAAGAACGCGACCATCACCGGAGATGCCAGCGCCGGAAATACAAGCGACGTACTACAGGGTCCCGGCCTCGCCTGCGCTAGCTGCCCGACGCCTGTTGGAGGCGGGACCTGTCAAAACAAGACCGCAACTGACGATATGACGACCTTCCTGTCAGGGGATCCGCTCTCCAATTTCGCCAGCCAGGCGGATGTGTCGATAAAGTGCAGCAATGGGAACACGTGCAATGCCGACATAGGCGTGGTAACCGACGCGCAGTGGGGTGATTGCGCCGGCGGCTCAACTTCATCCATCATCTATATGGATAATGCTGGGGCGACTGGCGCTCCTACTAAAATCAGTAGTAGCGACCTTCCGGGCAACTGTGGCAGGGGGATACTCATAGTAACCGGAGATATTACCATCGGAGGAAACGTTCAGTGGCAGGGACTCATCTACGTGATGGGCACGCTCACTTTGGATGGCATGGGCGCCCAAAATAACGATATTCTCGGCGGAATCATGGCAAACAGCACCGTCTCAGGCAACAGCAACGCCATAACTATCACCTACTCCCCCAAGACCCTCGCCGACGTAGGCCGCCAGGCAGGCAGCGCCGCGAAGACGTATATCTCGTGGAGGAGGCTGTAATACAAACCCCTTTCCCCCGCCGTTGGGGGGAAGAAGGCAAATGGGCGCTTCCTTTTACCTTCCCCCCTTGAGGGGGAAGGCAGGATGGGGGGCGGTAGGGGTACCCCCTACCCTCCCCCCAAAGGCAGGGGGAGGGGAAAATGGACATTCGTTCAATCCTCAAAAAAAACGAGAAGCTCCGCTGGGCCGGGATGTCGCGGGGCGAAAGGCTTGAGTTCGCCATCGGACTCTCCGAGCTTGTCCATGAATTGAAAAGGGGCGTCGAGGATAGTGGAAAAGGAGTTCAAGGCGTTCGTAGGGGTTTTAAAAGAGGCAAAGCGGCGTAAGTTCATACGCGACTTCGCGCTCACCGGCGCGTTGGCGCTCTCCGTCCACACGCAGCCGAGGGCCACTGCGGACATGGATTTTCTCGCGGCGGTCGAGGCGGAGAAGATACCGTTTTTCGTGGATTGGCTCCGGGATTCCAAGGGGTATAATCTCGCCCGGCATCACGTCGGACGACCGAAGGATAATATAAAAAATCTCATAGAGGTGCCCGCCGGAGGCGCAAGCGCCGATATAATTATCGCGGGCAACGCCGTGGAAGAGGAGGCGCTGGCCGAGGGCGTGGACGTCAAGGCGTTCAAGACGGCAATAAAGGTCGTCAGCGCCGAATATTTGATGGTATTGAAGCTAAGGGCCGGTTCCGATCAGGATTACATAGACGCCGCGCATCTGTGGAACGAGGATATCGACCGGAGACTGGTCAGGAGATTGACCAAGGGCCTTTATATGGAACGCAGGCTCAAGAGGGCCGTTGCATTGGCCAGGAGGCTGCGGGACGCCGGGTGAGAGCGTTGAGGGATAACCCACCCCATCTGCAAAACGCAACCCCTCCCGTCCTCCCCTTAGTCAAGACGCGGGAAAAGGCCCCCGCGCCTTGGCCAAGGGGAGGGGAAAGACTCTCAACCCCGGACACCTCCAAATAACACCTCCAAATAATACCCCTTGACATGCGTTGAAAGTTGTATTATAAATTCATATACAATCGAATATCGGATGTCTTATCCAGAGTGGCAGAGGGACTGGCCCTGTGAAGCCACAGCAACCGGTGCCGCCTATTGGCGGCTTGTCAGGTGCTAAATCCAGCAAGACGGACGGCGGGGGCGCTTAAGGAGAGTCGACAATCTCCAGCGGCGCTTGAGAATCGCCGCCGTGTCTTGGAAGATAAGAAAGGTTGGAGCGCCTCTTCTTATCAATTAAGAAGGGGTTTTTTTTTGACAAGGAAGCCGGGCGGCGATAGCGGGATAGGGGGTTTTGCGGTAGTATTGCCTAAATAAACCCGCAAACGTAAATCAAGGAGAACGGACGGCATGAGTCATCTCAAGGCGTTGAAGTGCAGGGAGTGCGGCAAGGAATACCCCAAGGAGGCGCTCCACGTATGCGAGCTGTGTTTCGGCCCGCTTGAGGTCATCTACGAATACGACCAGATAAAGCGCGTCCTTACCCGCGACGTTATAGAGAAGAGGCCGCCGAACATGTGGCGCTACCGGGAACTCCTCCCGATAGAGGGCGACCCGTCGGTCGGCGCTCAGGTCGGATTCACCCCGCTCATCAAGGCCGACAACCTCGCAAAGGAGCTCGGCGTCAAGGAACTCTACATCAAGAACGACGCGGTGAACTTCCCGACGCTCTCGTTCAAGGACAGGGTGGTTTCTGTGGCCATATCGCGCGCCAGGGAGATGGGCTTCGATATAATCGCGTGCGCCTCCACGGGCAACCTCGCCAACTCCGTGGCCGCCAACGCCGCGGCCTGCGGCATGGAGAGTTTCGTCTTCATCCCCTACGACCTCGAGCACACCAAGATACTCGGCACCCAGATATACGGCGCGAACGTCGTCGGGATCAAGGGCACCTACGACGAGGTCAACAGGCTTTGCAGCGAGGTGGCTGGCAAGTACGGCTGGGCCTTCGTC
Organism: Deltaproteobacteria bacterium; assembly: GCA_016219025.1. Taxonomy (GTDB): domain Bacteria; phylum Desulfobacterota; class GWC2-55-46; order GWC2-55-46; family GWC2-55-46; genus JACRNO01. The sequence continues at coordinate 13,762 of JACRCM010000002.1, forward strand.
AATATCAACATCAGGCCGTATTACGCCGAAGGCTCCAAGACCTTCGGGTATGAGATAGCCGAGCAGCTTGGCTGGAGGGTGCCTAAGCACATAGTCGTGCCGATGGCCGGAGGCTCGCTCATCACGAAGATTTGGAAGGCGTTCAAGGAGTTCCACAACCTCGGACTCGTCAAGACCCTCGACACGAAGGTCTACGGCGCGCAGGCCGCCGGGTGCTCGCCCATAGTCAACGCGGTCAAGGAAGGCACCGAGCTTATCCGGCCGGTAAGGCCGAACACCATTGCCAAGTCCCTGGCCATAGGCAACCCGGCCGACGGCTACTACTCGGTCAAGACGATAACCGGCAGCGGAGGCTGGGCCGAGAACGTGACGGACGAGGAGATAGTTTCGGCCATGAGGCTCCTCGCGGAGACCGAGGGAGTCTTCGCGGAGACCGCGGGCGGCGTGACGCTCGGCGCCGCCAAGAAACTCATCGAGCAGGGGAGGATTCCGAGGGACGAGTCTATCGTCGTGTGCGTCACCGGCAACGGCTTGAAGACCCAGGAGGCGCTCTACGGCAAGCTCGGTGAGATAGACGTGATAAACTCAAGGCTCGCCGAATTCGACGACCTCGTCAAGGCCAACGGCAAGGCATACGCGGTAAAGGCGTAGAGACCGCGGGCTGTAGTTGCCGAGTCATCGGCATTTTTTCAAAGACGCCCATAAATTGGCAACTACTTTGCGTCCCCTCCAGCGGCAAGGGAGGGGCGCCGTTGTGTAAGGGCGCGGTTTGCAGGTAAGCGCATTTTTTGCTGTAATTCCGCATGGCGTTTTTGATAAGATATAAGATGCAGGAGACAGGGCGCTGAAGGCGCAAACATCCAGAGGGGGTTTTAAAGGCAGATGACAGACCATTTTATCGAGGATAAATCCACAAAGGTCGCGGTAAACCTTGAGGGCATGGAGCCTAAGGTCGACTTCAACGACTTGAAGACCGGAGGCTTCATAAAGCAGAGACAGAAAGACCTCTTCGCCGTGCGGCTTCGCTGTCCCGGCGGCAGGATGTCCACTGAAAAACTCCTTGAGATATCCAAGATCGCCCACAAGTACAGCAAAAAGGGCGTTGTGCACTTCAGCTTCAGGCAGTCGCTTGAGATACTCTACGTAGATTACAAGGAGTTCAACTCCATAGTCGTGGAGCTTGAGAATATCGGCCAGAAGGTCGCCTCCTGCGGCCCGCGCGTGCGCGTGCCAACGGCCTGCGGCGGGTGCGAGTACAACCCTAACGGCCTCACCGACACCCAGAAGATGTCCGACATGGTGGATAAGAAGTTCTTCGGCACGAGGACGCCGCACAAGTTCAAGACCTCCTTTTCAGGCTGTCCCATAGACTGCGCCCGGACAAAGGAGATGGACCTGGGTTTCCAGGGCGTGGTCGAGCCGGTCTGGGACGAAGGGCCGTGCACGGGCTGCACGATATGCTCGGAGGCGTGTAAGGAAGACGCGATAGCCTCGCACCCGGAGTCCGGCAAGCCGATATTCGACCCGAAGAAGTGCCTCTACTGCGGCGACTGCATCCGCGCCTGCCCGACCGAGGCGTGGAAGCCCAAGCGCTACGGTCATATCGCAAGGGTAGGCGGGCGTCACGGACGCCACCCGCTCGAGGCGATAGAGGTCTGCAAGTTCCTGCCCGACGAGAAGGTGCCGGACGCGATACACAAGACCGTCGAGTGGTACAACGCCAACGGCAGGCGCGGGGAGAGGATCGGCCTCGTCTTGAAGCGCGTGGGCATCAAGAACTATCTGGACTTCATGGAGCCGGTGTTCAAGGCCGGCTCTGCGCCGGATTGGGAATGCGCGCCCCAGGGCGTCAAGCCGTAGTTGCCGATTCATCGGTAATTTCAAGAGAGTAAGGGGGCTTAATATGAGTGATATCAAAGCGGCCGCGTCCCTTGACCTTCGTGGCGTGGTCTGCCCGATAAACTTCGTCAAGGCGAAGCTCAAGCTCGACATGATGGAGACGGGCGAGGTGCTCGAACTCGTGCTCGACTCCGGTGAACCCATACAGAACGTCCCCAAGTCCATCAAGGAGGAGGGGCACAAGATACTCGACGTAAAGAAGGAAGAGGGGCACTTCAGGCTAAAGATTCAGAAGGGATAGAGGCCGCGGGAAGGGCCTTTCCGTCATTGAGGCGCAGGACGGTTATCGCCGATTTGCATTTTATCGATAACCGGTGACTGATAACCGATAACCGATACAGGAGGTCATGCGATGGCAGTCAAGGTAAGGATACCCACGCCGCTGCGCAAGCTCACGAACGGCGCGGATGAGGTGGCGGCGGAAGGCAGGAACATAGCCGAGGTCATAGGCGACCTTGAGAAGAATTTTCCGGGACTCAAGGAGCGCATCTGCGAGCCCGACGGCAAGCTCAGGCGCTTCGTGAATCTGTATTTGAACGACGAGGACATTAGGTTCAAGAAGAATCTGGATACCGAACTCAAGGACAGCGACGAGATATCCATAATACCGGCCATAGCGGGCGGGATGTAGACCCGAACCGTATCCTTAAAGAGGCGGGGCACAAACCCCCTTCCCCCCGCCTTTGGGGGGAGACGGGATGGGGGGCTGTTGATGCACCCCCCCATCCCCCGCTTAAACGATTTACAAAGCAGCTCTATGCGGGGGCAGGCTCTACCCTCCCCCCGGAATCGGGGGGATGGGAAAAGAGGCTAAGGACAAACCCCTTTCCCCGCCTTTGGGGGGAGACGGCAAATGGATACTTCCTTTTACCTTCCCTCCTTGAGGGGGAAGGCAGGATGGGGGGCAGTTGGGGCGCCCATCCTCCCCCCAAAGGCAGGGGGAAGGGAAAAGAGAATCCATTGCATGCGGCTCCGGGAGGGAAGTCCCGATGCCGGGAATTCAGTCTGATTCCGATAACCGATAACGCATTTAACGAGGGGCGGCCTTGAAAAAGAGGGTCTATCTTACATATCCGAAGGAGCAGGTCAAAGAGCCGCTCCTCTACAACGCGGGACAGCTCTTCAAGGTCGTCACCAACGTGAGGCAGGCGACCGTCTCCGACAAGGTCGGCCTCGTGGCCCTCGAGCTCGACGGAGAGCCCGGCGAGATAGAAAAGGCCATAAAGTATTTTACCGACAAGGGCGTAAAGGTCGAGCCGATAGAGCTGGACGTGATAGAGTGAGGCTTGGCGGTTTCGTGGTCTTGCGGCACCGATCCGCATATATCCCGCAAGCCTTTCATGGCAGCGGCCTGTAAAACCCCGTAGCTCGCGCAACGGGGTTTTTTTATGACCGCGCGATGCCGCGCGCTTACGCCGAAATATCTTGACAAGCCGACTCAGGTATTATAAACTTGAGAAACTGACTCAGGTATTGACCTATGTTTTATAAGGGTTTTTGTGTGGTTGGCGCTGGTTTTGCGTATGGCGGATGTGAGATCCCCGGCAGACGGCAAGGCGTGTTTTAAAGACCGTGACCATGAGCCATGAGCCATGAAAAGACAGATTCCACAAGGAAAGTCCAGATGAACGTCCATAAGCTATTCGACTCCCCTTTGCCGGGTCAGGTTCAGGAGACGCCTTCGGTAAGGCGTTCCGTCATAGACCTTGTGGGCAACACCCCGCTGGTGAGGATAAACAGGATAACCAAAGACCTGCCCTACGGCGTCGAGATATACGCGAAGCTCGAAGGCTATAACCCCGGCGGCTCGGTCAAGGACAGGGCCGCGCGGAGGATGATAGAAGACGCGGAGACGAGCGGACGCCTCACGCCGGATAAGATAATTCTGGACTCCACCTCCGGCAACACGGGCATCGCTTACGCCTGGATAGGCGCGGTCAAGGGCTATAAGGTGCACCTCGTGGTGCCCGCGAACGTAAGCGAGGAGCGCAAGAAGATATTGAACGCCTTCGGAGCGCACGTCATATACTCTAACCCGCTCGAAGGCTCGGATGGCGCGATAAGGCTCGCGTGGAAGATATACGTGGAAAATCCGGACAAGTATTGCAAGCTCGACCAGTATAACAACCCTTCAAACCCGCTCGCGCACTTCAACGGCACGGGCGTGGAGATAATCGAACAGACCGGCGGGGCGATAACCCACCTCGTGGCCAGCATCGGCACGGGCGGGACGATAATGGGCACGGGTAGGCGGCTTAAAGAGTTCAACAAGGACATACAGGTCGTGGCGGTCGAGCCGGACACCGCGTTTCACGGGCTTGAGGGGCTGAAACACATGGCCTCGTCGATCGTCCCCGGCATCTACCACGAAGAGGAACTCGACGCCAAGGTGGGCGCGCCAACGGAAGATTCATACGCGACGGTCAAGAGGCTAGCAAGGGAGGAGGGGCTCCTCGTGGGCCAGTCGTCCGGCGCGGCCTTATGGGGCGCGATGGAGGTGGGCCGTAAGCTCAAAAAGGGGCTTATAGTCGTCATATTCCCGGACTTCGGCGACAAGTATCTCTCCACGAGGCTTTGGGAGGCGTAGGTAGAAACCGTGGATGGGACGTTGATTTGATGTTGAGTGATCCATGCGCGCAGGGAGCCCCAACGCGGCGGCGGATTGTCAACCTGACCCCGCCGCCGCTTTCACGCATCATGGCTTAGCAGAGATACCGTGATGCGTGCACGTTATGCGTGATGCGTGAAATGAAAATCTTTTTACGCATCACGCACACGCATCACGGCCTTTAACGCCTGCAATATACGTCTCGGAGAAAATTATAACATGTTCTTTTTCGACAAAAGCATACTCCATATACAAAAGGCCATATACGGCCAGATGCTCGCCCATGCCGAGGAGGCGTATCCCAACGAGTGTTGCGGCATCCTCGTGGGCAGCGCGCTCAAGGACAAGCGGGTAATGTCGTTCGAGCGCGCCGCGAACGTCAATGCCGAGCGGGCCAAGGACAGGTATATCATAGACCCAAGGGAGATATACGCGGTCGACAGGGAGGCGCGGGCGCAGGGCATGGACATCCTCGGCTTCTACCATTCGCACCCGGATCACCCGGACAGGCCGTCCGAGTTCGACAGGGAATGGGGCCAGCCCGGATATTCCTACGTGATAATCTCGGTCAAGTCCGGCAAGACCGTCTCGGTCAAGTGCTGGATGTTTGAAGAGGAGAACGCGCCGTTCAAGGAAGAGAAGCGGAAGGTGGGGTAGACCGTGATGCCCGGCATTACGGCTTTTAACCCGCCCCTTCCCAGGGGCGATTTTTTGTAATGCGGCACAGCTACGGGGCCGTCATGCCCGCGCGTTGGAGCCTGCCCTCGAATAGCCTGCCCCCGAATATAGAGCTGCTTTGTAAATCTTTGCCGGGGGCTTCAGCCGATGGGCGGGAATCCAGCGTCTTTACATAGCAGGCAACGTCACGGAAGGTGCTGGATGCCCGATAGAAGCATTCGGGCATGACAGTTTGCAAAAATTTCGCTTGACAACCAAAACAGTATCTGATGTGCTGATAATCGATTAAGAGGAGCAATAATCCAATGGACTTCACGGAAGAGCAGATAGAGCGTTATTCGAGGCACATCATATTGCCGGAGGTCGGCGGCAGGGGACAGGCAAAGTTACTCAAGAGCAGGGTCTTCGTCCTCGGGGCGGGCGGACTGGGTTCACCGTCGCTCCTCTATCTCGCGGCGGCGGGCGTGGGCACCATAGGCATCGCGGACGGCGACTGCGTTGATCTCAGCAACCTCCAGCGCCAGATAATCCACGACACCTCGCGCATAGGCATGGCAAAGGTCCTCTCGGCCAAGGCGTCGATAGAGGCGATCAACCCGGACGTGAAAGTCGTCCCGTTCAAAGGCCGCCTGAACGCCGGGAATATCCGCGGGATAATCCGCGACTACGACGTGGTGCTCGATGGGAGCGATAATTTTCCGACCAGGTTCCTTATGAACGACGCGGCCTTCTTTGAGCAAAAGACGCTCGTATCGGGCAGCATGTTCAGATTCGACGGACAGGTGGCGGTCTTCAAGCCCAGCAAGGGCCTGCCGTGCTACAGGTGCCTGTATCCTGAGCCGCCCCCAAAGGGGCTTGTGCCGTCGTGCCAGGAGGCGGGCGTCTTAGGCGCGCTCGCGGGCGTAATCGGCGTGCTTCAGGCCGTCGAGACGATAAAGGAGATACTCGGCATAGGAGAGCAGCTTGCCGGACACCTGCTCGTGTTCGACGCGCTCAAGATGACCTTCAGGAAGGTCAGGGTCAGGAAAGACCCGGAGTGCGCCCTGTGCGGAGAAAACCCGGCGATAACCGAACTGAAGGAATACGAGCAGGCTGCGTGCGAGTTGCGGGCCTCCACGTGCGAGGGATAGCCAACGGGCCGGATGAAGGAAAACTACATCGATAACCCGGCGGCGCTGAAGATAGACCTGATGCTGCGGGGGCTTCGCATAGACGACCCGCTCGTCAGGGCGTGGGCCTGCGGCATGGACGGGGTGGACATCATGCTCCCCCGCAACACCCTCGTGAACATCCCGTGCAGGGAGGAGTTCACCAAAGGCTCGCCCTACGTGCTCAGGAAAAAGGGCGGGGGTTACGCCATAACCGACGGCCGGGGGGAGGTGGCCGCGGAGCTTGTCAAGAGGCCCGCGTTCTACGACCGCAAGACCTCGACCGGCGTGCCGTTTTCGAGGATAGCCACGGTGCACGGCTCCCTGACCTCCATCGCGCCGTCGTCGCGGTGCGATTTTTTCAACGCCAGCGTCGAGTGCAAGTACTGCGCGGGCAACCTCGACGTAAAGGGCGCCGACAAGACGATATACTCGGTCGAGGAGGTGGTCGAGACGGTCGAGGCGGTGCTTGAGGAAGGCGTGGGCGGACTCATCTACCTCTCGACCGGGTTTTCAGAAGGCACGGACGGAGGCATAGTATTTCTGAAACCGTATCTCCATGCGATAAAGAGGAAGTTCCGCTGCCTCGTGGCCGTGGAGACGCTCCCGCCGAGGGAAAACCGCTGGATAGACGAGACCTACGCCCTTGGCGCGGATTCGGTCCTTTATAATCTGGAGATATTCGACAAGGAGTTATACGAGATAATCTGTCCGGGACGCGCGGCGAGCATCGGGCGCAAGCGCTGCATGGACGCGCTTGCTTATGCGGCGCGGATATTCCCCAACGGCACCGTGGCCTCGCACCTCATAGTCGGCCTTGAGCCGCCGGGCTCGACCATGCAGGGGATAGACTATCTGACCGGCATAGGCGCGGTGCCAATACTGCCGATATACAGGCCAAGGCCGGGCAAGGCGCTCAGGATCGACCCGCTGACCACGGAGATAATACTGCCGGTCTACAAGCACCTGTACAGGGCCGTCACCGAGAAAAAGATAAGCCTTACGTGGGTAAGGGACCTGAGCATGGTCACGACGCCAGCGGAGATACGCGCCCTGGTGGACGACGCCGGGACGAGGCCCTCCATCGTCGAGAGTTTCTACAAGTCGCGCTTGGGCCGCAAGACCGCATGGGGCCTCTCCTCGCTCAGACGAAAGCTCCGGGTAAAGGCATCGGAGGGCGGGGAAGAGGGGGAGTGAGGAGGGGGGCGGGGAGGCAGGCCCGGACGCCGCAAATGGACGCCGCAAATGGACGCGGAGCGTCCATGGCTGCGTTCCCACAGTCTGCCCTCGAACATAGATCTGTGATTTACAAAGCAGCTCTATTGTAAATCTCTATCGGGGGCTGGAGCGTGGGAACGATAAGCATGTTTTTTACACGGTTTACGGTCACGGGACACGGTATTTAAAATGAGCGTTGAGATAGATACCAGGCCCATTTGGGTCCTGCTTGCGTTGAGGGCGCTCAAGCCCTTATTTTATATCGTCCTTGCCGCGGTATTCTTATATCTCGTCGCCATGCCCGCGCCAGCGGGCCTGAGCGCCGCCGGGCAGCGCGCCATTGCCATATTCATAGTCTGCCTGGTCCTGTGGGTCTCGAACATGGTGCCGCTCGCCATCACGTCGCTCTTCGCCATAGTGCTCGTGCCGGCGCTCGGGGTCCTCTCCAAGAAGGAGACCTACGCCCTCTTCGGCAACGAGGCGGTTTTTTTCATACTCGGCGCGTTCATCCTCGCGGGCGCGATAATGCACTCGGGGCTCTCCAACAGGATAGCCCTGAATATAATGGACAGGTTCGGCAGATCGCCCAGGACGCTTCTCCTGAGCATCTTCCTGCTGGCGGCATTCCTGTCGTTCATCATGTCGGAGCACGCGGTGGCGGCCATGCTCTTCCCCATAGTCTTCGACATATCGAAGGGGCTGGGGCTAAAGCCCGGCAAGTCCAACTACGGCAAGCTCCTCTTCTTCGCGCTCGCGTGGGGTTGCGTCATCGGCGGGGTCGGGACGTTCCTCGGCGGGGCGAGGGTGCCGCTCGCCATCGGGATACTGAAGGAGTCGACCGGAAAGTCGATAGAGTTCCTCGATTACGCCGTCGCGGTATTCCCGCTCGTCATAGTCATGCTCCTCGCCGGGTATTTTCTCCTGACGAGGTTTTTCCCGTCGGAGGTCGCGGACGTATCGAGCGCGCACGCCGTGCTCTCCAGGCGTTTGAAAGGACTCACCAAGATGAGTTATAATGAATATGCGGTGGGCGGCGTGCTCGGCGCGACGATCTTCGCGTGGATATTCTTCGGCAAGGCCGCCGGGCTTGCGGCCATCGCGCTCTCCGCCGTGGTATGCCTCTTCGCGCTCAGGCTCGTGCGGTGGAAGGACATAGAGGAGTACGTCAACTGGGGCATCATCCTCATGTACGGCGGCGCGATAATACTCGGCACGGCGCTCGACAAGAGCGGGGCCGCCGAGTGGATAGTGAACCTGTTGATAGGGAAGTGGGCGGATAAGCCGTGGATGATCTTCGCCATATTTTCGCTCCTCTCCATATTCCTTACCGAGGCCATGAGCAACGCCGCCGTCATAGCCATACTCCTGCCGGTCGGCATCGGCATGGCGGAGCGCGTCTCGATAAGCCCGGCGCTGCTGACCTATTCCATAGCCGTGCCCGCCGGGCTCGCGTTCATGTTCCCGATGTCCACCCCGGCGAACGCCATAGCCGTGTCGTCGAACTACATAACCGTAAAGGACATGGCCAAGGGCGGGTTCATCATGTGCGTCGTGGCGTGGGTCTCTTTCAACCTCTTTGCCGCGTTCTACTGGCCTTTGATAGGCATGGGGTACGGTAAATGAAAAAGGTGCTTCTCGTATTGTCCACGTCAGGGACCGGCCAGGAGGTCATAGACTACGCGGTGGGCCGCGCCAGGAAAGAAGGCGCGGGGCTTATCGCGCTCTACATACTTGAGACCGGGCTTGCAAACGGCGTCTTCGACACCTTTACGGACGTGGGCTTCATAGGCGACAAGCCCTCTCAAGACCTCTCCGAGGCCATTATGAAGGAGTACAGGCAGCGCGGTTATGAGGAGCTTGGAAGGGTGCAGGTAAAGGCGATGGAAGAGGCGGTCGACTTCGAGCCGCTCATGGAGGACGGCGGGTACGTCGAGAAGACGCTTGAGGCCATAGAGGGCCGCGGGGTCCTGGCCGCCGTGCTCGTCAAGCGCCGGGAAAAGATGTTTCTGAAGTATTTTTCGATATCGCACGCGGACGAGGTGAAGGCGCAGGCTCGGTGCGAGGTCGTTATCTTCACGGAGAGGGAAGGGTGACGTTGGCATGTCGACAAAGGAATGGACGGACGAAGAGCTGAGGGCGGTCAACGCCTCCCTTGAGGGCAAAGGGCCGGACGCCGCGCTCAGGTGGGTGGTGGATAACTTCGACAGGGACGAATTCGCGCTCGCGTGCAGTTTCTCCGAGTGCGTGCTCGTGGACATGCTCGTCGGGATAAGGCCCGGCGCGCGGATATTCTATCTCGACACCGGACTCCTCTTCAAGGAGACCTACGAGGTGATAGAGAAGGTCTGCTGCAAGTATGGGATAAGCGTCGAGAGGTACACGCCGCGCCTTACCGTCGCTGAGATGGAGCGCGAATACGGCCCGGAATTGTGGAAGCGCGACCCTGACCAGTGCTGCGAGATAAGGAAGACCTCGGCCATGAGGGCCGCGCTCGGCGGACTCAAGCTATGGATAACGGGACTCCGGCGGGAAGAATCCGCCACCCGGGCTAGCGCGCCGATAGTCGGCAGGGACGTGCGGTTCGGGATCGTGAAGGTGAACCCCATCGCGGCATGGACGCGCAAGGAAGTCTGGGACTACATCGTCAGGAACGACGTCCCGTATAACCCGCTCCTCGATCAGGGATACCCGTCCATAGGTTGCAAGCCCTGCACCGAGCCGGTCAAGACTGGCGAGGACGAGAGGGCCGGCAGATGGGCGGGCCGGGCCAAGATAGAGTGCGGGCTGCATAAATAGGGGCGCGGGAGGCGGTGAAAGAATGCCGCCTCCGATTACAAGGGTCTTTAACTTTATGACTACCGCCGCAAAAAACATCCTCGTCGGACTCGGCACCATATTTTTCAAGGTGCTCCTGAGCGACCTCCTTGGAGAGGCGGGGCACGCCGTCTCGTTCGCAAAGGACGGCACGCGCCTTTGCGACGCGCTCAGGCAGAGCCCGGACGGCGTCGACCTTCTCATGCTGGACATGCTCGACCCCGGGGTGAAAGGGTATGAGGTCCTGCACTGGATCAATGAAAACGGCTACCATGAAAAGTTCCCGGTCATGGCGATAACAGGCGTATGCGAGCCTACGCTCGTCGTGGAAAAGCTCAAGTCCATGGGCGTCAGGGGGATGATATCGAGGTCTTTGACGCCGGAGCAGATACTCCAGCGCGTCAACGGCCTCCTTCTATCGGACAAGGCCGCCCCCGCTGTACCCCGGATAAGGGTGCCGGTGACCATACCCGTGGAGTTCACGTTCGACAGGGCGGCCCATCACGGCACCATCCTGAATATAAGCGAAGGCGGGACGTGCCTCTACGCGGACGTGAAGATGCCGATGGAGGCGCAGGTGGGGCTCAGGTTCACCATGCCCGGCCTTGAGAAGGTCATAAACGCCAGGGGGGTCGTCAGGTGGTCGCCGTCCGAGAACAAGGAGGCGCTCCGCGGCCACGGGCTGATGTTCACGTGGATCTCCGACGCCGACCTTGAACTGCTCAGGCGTTTCATAACCGAGGAGAGCACGAAGTTCAACAGGCTGATAGGCGGCTGACGCCTCCCCCGCCGTCCTCCCGCCTTGCCGATGCGGATATTCTCCTGTATAATTTACCCGTCACGATAACCTCCTCCCCCCCGCTTTTTTTGGGGGGGAGATTTACAATAGAGCTACTTTGTAAATCGTAGCTTTATGGGTGGGGGCGCTGCCAACACCCCCCCCATCCCCCCAGAAGCGGGGGGATGGGGGGGTATTTGATTGACAGGCATGACGGTATCTACGGCTTGGTTATGAGTTAATGGGACGGCAATTAAACTACCCCGATTTAAGGAGACTCTGATTTATTCCTTCTTCCTGTCATTTCGAGCGCAGCGAGAAATCGTGTTCTTAGGCAATTCAGGTAGTTACAAGATTTCTCGTCGCAAAAGCGCTCCTCGAAATGACACGCAATGGAATAAATCAGAGGTTCCT